>JBIIGJ010000014.1:0-51206 GCA_044236455.1 Pirellulales bacterium | reverse complement strand
TCGACCTGCCGACGCTCCTTGACGGTCAGCGCGGCGCCGGCCAGGTTGATGCCGCGAAGAAAGTCGAAGAGCGGGCTCGGCCCGCCCAGGGCCTTCGCCAGGGCTGCGGGCGTGCCGTTCCCCTTCGCATGCGAGGCTTTCGCGGAGTCCAGCAACGCCATGACGCGATCGCGGTCAGCCTTCCGTTTCAGGGCGGCCTCGATCTGCGCGGCGTGGTCCGAAAGGGCTTTCTTGAGGGCGGTGTCGGCCGATGTCTCGATCAGTTGGTCCAGCTCGGCCCGGCTGGTGATCGCCGCCAGCGGGTCGGCGGCGTGGATCGATACGACAGACACAAGGGCCAAAACCACGGCACAGGGGGCCAGAAGCGATCGGTCATACATTGCGATGGTCTCGGGTAGTTCGGGAAAACGCCCCGCGGCTTCCGCCGGAGACCAGCGGCAGCCGCGGGTGGCAGACGAGATGCCGGGGTCCCGAGTGCAGGACCGGCAGCCGTGCATCCGGCACGTCAGGAGTTTTCGTGGCCTGCGACGCGGTCCCTCGAAGCATACTCTTGAAGCCGCAGTGTGACGCGTTTTCGCGGCATGTCGTCGCGAAGACGCGGACGATACTTGGGTGTCATGCGAGTGGCTCGGTGGACGCTGTGTCCCGTGATTAATCGCGTGAGATATTTTCTTCCGGAGCATCGGCTCATCGTCGCGGTCGCCTTCCAGACCGACATCACCCGCGTCGTGACCTTCTGCACCGGCTCGGAGGGCAGAGGTCCGGCGATCCCGGAACGGGGCATCCGGCAGGAGCGGCACGCGCTCTCGCACTACAACGGCAACCCCACACTGATGGCCGACCTGGCGACGAGCGACCGCTTCAATCTGGAGCAGTTCAACTATCTCCTCACCCGGCTCGCGGAGACCCGCGACGCCGACGGGCCGCTGCTCGACACGTCGATGGTGCTCTTCGGTAGCGGCATGGCCTACGGCCACAGCCACGGCGTGGCCAACATGCCGCTGGTGCTCGCCGGCGGCTCGGCGCTCGGCCTCAAGCACGGCAGCCACGTGGACTTCAACCTGGCCGCCGGCCACGACTATGAAAAAGACCTGATCGGCATCTGCTTCAAGCCGGTCGATCCGAAGGCCCGCATGAGCAACCTGTTGCTCACGATGGCCCAGCGGATGGGCATCGAGACCGCGTCGTTCAGCGATTCGACCCGTGAACTCACGGAACTCACGGGCTGAGCCGACGTGCCGCCCCGGTCGGCCGCGCGGCCGTCTGTTGCGAAACCCGAACCGCGAGTGAGGGCCTGTCTCACGAGCGCTCCCGGGAGAGCCCCTCGCTTGCGCGTCGGGCTTGTGGAAGCGGCTTTTCCGCGAAAAAACCGCGTTTTAGAATGCCGTATCAGCGGCTCTCCGTGCCGTTTCGCGAGGGGCGTGGGACGAGTTTTCGGGGCATGCTATCCCCGAGCCCGCTGCTGGGTATTATCTTATTGGTGAGGTAGGGTGGATCGGTCCCTCAGTTGGTACTGAAAGACCGCGTAATCCGACCGGACGTGGCGTTGAGGCGGTTGGCGGCACAATCGCGGGCAACAATAGCGGAGAAAACAGCCATGAAACAGGCCGTTGTTTGCGGACGGGGAACCGCCTTCGGGAGAAACGCGTTCACACTCGTTGAACTCTTGGTCGTGATCGCCATCATCGGCACGCTCGTCGGGCTGCTCCTGCCGGCCGTGCAGGCCGCGCGGGAGGCCGCGAGGATGTCAGCCTGCTCCAACAACCTCAAGCAGATGGGGCTGGCGGCGCTCAACTTCGAAACGGCCCGTAGGGGCTATCCCCCATCGGCTGCCGGTAGTGGCGATGGGACTGGCAGTAGCGTCGGCGGCGTCCCGTTCTTTGGCCTGATATTGCCGTACATAGATGAGAGCAACGCGAAATACACCGGCGCAACGATCAACGCGGGCGCGAATCAAATGCAGGGCGACGGCCTCAAATGGACTGAGGGGGTGGGTACATGGGGAGTCAACTTCGAAATCCTCACAAAGACGGCGTATCCCTTCATGACCTGCCCGACTCGGGGACGCCGCACGAGCGGCACCGACAAGCAGGTGACGTTCGACTACGGCACGGTTGCCTCGACGCACCAAACGCTGGGGTATCGCGGCAACCACAAAGACATGCATTGCTTCGCATACGCGAACAACCGCTGCACTGACGTTCAATATCCCACTGGAAGCGGCTGGCCATCCGGGGCGCCCGGAAAGTATCCGGGGCTGGCGAACTGCGTGATCCAACTGGCGATCGGGCCGACAAACAGCAACGGCGAAATCGTCACCCACCTGAGCAGTGCAGTGAATATGGCAACGTATGCCGGCTGGCGACCGCGGCTGGCGGCAAAGGATATCACCGACGGCATCAGCAAGACGGCGATGCTGTCTGAAACCCACCTTTTCCAGGGAGAGTATGGCAAACGCGGCAACTGCCCATGGGTTGCCCCAGCCGGCGCGACATCACGGTCGTGTGGTTCCGCTGGCTACGACAATCCGCCCCTCGCCTCTGGCAACAACTACAAGATGTTCGCGTTTTTCAATTTTGGCGGTGTGGCCCGCGATCCGTCAGATGACGCCATCGACACCACGGTCGGATCCTGGCATCCCGGCGTGTGCCAGATCGTCATGGCCGACGGCGCGGTTCGGGTGATGTCCGTGGCCATCGAACAGAACACGCTGACCCGTCTCGGCGACCGACGGGACGGTAACACGATCGAGATTCCCTGAACCCCAAAACGGCCTGCGACCATGTCCAACGGCTTTCATGGCAGGCGTCAGTACGCTGGCTTCGTCATCGCCCGGATCGCCTTCTGCCTCGCCGTCGTGCTCCTGGCGGCGGCACCCGGGTGCCGCCGTTCCGGTCTCGTGCAGGTTCGCGGGCGGGTGACCTACGCCGACGGCTCACCGGTGCCGCTGGGCAGGGTGATCATCGATGCCGGCGGCAAGTCAACGGGAGCTTGGGGGCGGATCAAGTCCGACGGCCGGTTCACGATCGGCACGCTCAAGGAAAACGACGGGATCGCCCCGGGCACATACCGGGTGGCGATCGTCGACGCCTCCACGGCAACGGGTCCCGACGGTCCGGGCAAGATCTTCGTGGCACCCAAGTTTTCCGATTTCGCCACCTCCGGCCTCGAGTTTCGTGTGCCCGAGCAGACGACCTGGAACATCACGGTCGAGCCACCCGCGGCCAAGCCCTGAGCAGCCGCTGCCTGCAACACCGTGCTGTGACGGGTTTTCGTGGCGTGTGTTTCGCGGCCGCCGGCCGATACTGGAAGAGTCATGCGACAACCCATTCACTATCCCGCTCGCCATGCCGTTGCTCGTGCTTCGCTGCCGCGGGGGTTCGTCCGGCTGGGGCTCGTCTGCCTGGCCATGTCGATCCTGACAGCGGGCACGAGTGCCGCCGCCCCGTCCGGCCGGTCGCCCGGCGGCATGCCCGACACGTTCCTCAAGCAGCACTGTGTCCGTTGCCATGACGGCAAGGTGCAGGAGGGACAGTTTCGCCTCGACACGCTCGACCGCTCCTTCACGAGCCTCATGGCGGCCGAGCGGTGGGCCGAGGTGATGACGCGGATCAACGCCGGGGAGATGCCACCCCAGGAGGAGGCGCGTCCCACGGTCGATGAAATCGCCGGCGTGGTCGAATGGATCTCAGGCCAACTCGCGGCGGGCGAGGCGGCCCGCATGGCGGCCCGCGGCCGGATGACCCACGATCGGCTCAGCCGCGAGGAATATGCCAACACCGTCTACGACCTGCTCGGTGTGCGGATCGACGTGAACGAGCCGGGCGTGTTCAACGAAGACCCAACCTTCCGCGGGTTCGACCGGATCGGCGCGATGCTCACGCTCGCGCCGACGCATGTCGAGCGATATCTCACGGCAGCCGACGCCGTGCTCGCCCGGGCCTATCCGGAGAAGCCGGTTGAATCGCGAACAGCACGCATCCAGGGGATGGATCTTCGTCTCACGGACTCCGGGGGAGTGGAACGCCAAAAAACGCTCAAGCGGGCCGCGAACATCGGCGTGGTTGACAAGGTGCGAACCCTGCTCTGGCCGGGGCGATCGATCTGGTTTCCCCAGAGCATCCAAACTTCTGGCGTCTATCGCATCCGCATCACGCTGTCAGGGCTGCGGCCAGAAGGAGAGAGCGCGCCGCATCTCACCGTGTGGAACAAGAAGCAGAAGAAGTCGATCTTCGAGGCCGACATCCTGGCCGACGAGGAACACCCGACGACCGTCGAGTTCGAGCAATTCCTGTCGGCGCCGGTCGCCCTCGAACTGCGGCATGAACTGCCTCCCAATTTTGCCGGGGGCTCCGAAGTCGTCTCGAAATCCCTCGAAATGGGAGGCGGTATCTTCATCGGCAGCCGGGACCACCGGCTCGCCAATCCCACGGGTCACAAGCTCTTCGACGACGTTGGGAATCCGCTTCATCCAATGCTGGTCGTCGATGCCCTCGAGGTGGAGGGGCCGATCGTCACCGACGAAGAACGCCGCAAGCAGGCGGCCTTCTGGCCGGCCGATCTCGCGAGCGAGGCCGACGTGCGGGCCTGTCTCACGCGGTTTGCCCAATGGGCCTGGCGGCGGCCAGTCGCTGCCGACGAAATCGACCGCTACACCGCCATCTACACGCATGAATCAGCCGCGGGTGAGAAGCCTCGAGCCGCCTATCTCGCGGCCATGGCCGGCGTGCTCGCCTCGAAGAGTTTCTGTTACCTCGAGAACGGCGATTCTGAGAACCAGCGGTTGCAGCTGAACGATTTCGAACTGGCCAGCCGGCTGTCCTACTTCCTCTGGGGCTCCCTGCCCGATGCGCCACTGCTCAAAGCCGCCCGCACGGGATCGCTCAAGCGGCCGGAACTGCTCCAGTCCCAGGTGGCACGGATGATCGCCGACCCGAAGATCGCCCGCTTTCTGGAGGCCTTTCCTCACCAGTGGCTCGAACTGAATCGCGTCGGCATGTTCCCGCCAGACCGGAAGATCTATCGCGGCTACGACCTCTGGCTCGAATACAGCATGACGCGGGAGCCCATCGAGACCTTCGCCGAGGCGTTTCGGGAGAACCTGCCCGTCGCCGACCTGTTGGCGGGCGACTGGAGCATGGTCAATGCCCGACTCGCCGGCCACTACGGCCTGCCCGCCCCGGCCGAGGCCGGCTTCACGCGGACGACGTTCACCCCCGACCAGCACCGTGGCGGCCTGCTGACGCAGGCGGCCGTGCTCTCGCTCACCTCCGACGGCACGCGGCACCGGCCCGTGCACCGGGGCGTCTGGGTGTCGGAGGCATTGTTTGGCGTGACGCCGCCGCCCCCGCCGCCGAACGTGCAGCCGCTCGAGCCGACGCCGGCCGATGTCGAGAAGACGACGATCCGCGGCCAGCTGGCAATGCATTCGACAAACGCCGCCTGCGCCGCCTGCCACCGGAAAATCGACCCGCTCGGCTTCGCCTTTGAAAACTACGACGCCATCGGCCGCTGGCGGACCCACGAAGACACCGCGTCCGGCAAAGGTTCCAGCCCGCCGGTCGATGCCTCGGGCGTGCTGCCCGACGGCCGCAAGTTCTCGGGCCCGGATGAATTCAAGCGGCTTCTCGCTGCCGACCCAGAACGGTTCGCCAAGGCTGTCGTCGAAAAACTGGCCACGTTCGCCCTGCGACGGGCGATGACGATCGACGACCAAGCCGCAATCGATGCGATCGTGGCGTCGGCCAAGGCCGACGGCTACCGGCTCCGCACACTCGTCGAAGCAGTGGCCACGAGCGATCTCCTCCGCAGCCGGTAGCCGTTGTTCAACTCACAAGTGTTCCATTCACGAGTTCTGATTCATCCACTGGTTATTCGCTGTTCATTCACTGGGAGGTTCCGATGCACGTGCTTCGTTCCACGCCGCTCATTCACCGTCGCCACGTGCTTCGCGGCCTCGGCACCGCCCTCGCCCTGCCGCTGCTCGATTGCATGCGGCCAACGCGGACGGCTGCTGCCGCCGCTGCCGCCGCCGCAAAGCCCCGGCGGAGCGTCTTCATCTATCTGCCCAACGGTGTGAACAACCGCGAATGGCAGATCCTCGGCGCGGGCCGCGACTATCGTTTTTCCCCCACGCTCTCGGTGCTCGAGAAGCATCGCGACCAGATCACACCGATCAGCGGCCTGCACCATCCGCATGGACTTGGCAACCACCATGGCTGCCAGACGATCTGGCTGACCGGCGGCAAGATCGGCGAGACCGAGCGCAACACGATCTCGGTCGATCAGTTGATGGCCGACAAGATGGCGCCGCACACCCGGTTTGCCTCGCTCGAGCTGAGCAATCAGGGCCGGTCACTCTCGTGGAACAACGACGGCATCCTGCTGCCGGCTGAGGCGAATCCCGGCGTCGTCTTTCGGCGGCTGTTCGCGGAGCCGGAGGGGGGCCTCGGGGCGCAGCGGCGGCGGCTCGACCGTCGGCAGAGCATTTTGGACGCCGTGCTCGGCGAGGCGACGTCGCTCCGCGGGAAACTCGGCACGGATGACCGCGGCCGGCTCGATCAATACCTCACGAGCGTCCGCGAGGTGGAGGTGAGAGCCCAGCGGGCCGAGAAGTGGCTCGACGTGCCGCGGCCGCAGATCGACCCCGCGCAGGCCAGCCACCTCTCGCAAGACGTGGGGCTGAGCCGGCTCGGCGACTACCTGCGGACGATGTACGACCTGATCGTGCTCGCCTTCCAGACCGACACCACCCGCGTGGTCACGTTCAGCACGGGCGAGGAGGGCAAGGGACCCGCGGTCCCCGATATCCGAGTTTTTCAGGATCGTCACTCGCTCTCCCACCATGGCGGCAACGAGACGCGGCTGGCCGACCTGGCCGCCAGTGATCGCTTCAACGTCCAGCAGCTGTCCTATTTCCTCGACCGGCTGCGGGAGGTTCGCGATGCCGACGGCCCGTTGCTCGACACGTCGATGGTGCTCTTCGGCAGCGGCATGGCCTACGGCCACAGTCACGGCAACTCGAACCTGCCGCTCGTGCTCGCCGGCGGCTCAGCCCTCGGTCTCAAGCACGGCAGCCATGTCGATTTCAACAGGGCCGCCGGGTTCACCGACTATGAGAAGGCCCTGGTCGGCATCTGCCACTCGCCGGTCGATGCGAAGGCCCGCATGAGCAACCTGCTGATGACGATGGCCCAGCGGATGGAGGTCAATGTCGAGCAGTTTGGCGACTCGACCCGCAGCCTCACGGAGGTGGAGTCGTGAGCCGATTCGTCGTGCGAGCAGTCACGCGGGCCGCCCTCGCAGTCGGATTCCTGTCCGGCGTCATCGGCATCGCCGCCGACACCGATCCGGCGGCCTACGTGTCCAAGCTCGAGGAGTTTCCGCCGGCCGATGCCGGCGTCGATCTCGCCGGTGAACTGGTGGCGGTGGACCACCTGCTCCGCCGTGGCGGCCTGCGGCTCGACGGCGATTTCGACGAGGATCGCTATCGCTGGTCGCCGACGTTCACGTTCATGCTGCTGCCCTACGGCACCGTGACCTATCACGGCGCGCCGGCCGACCTGAACGACGTGGCCCTGGGCACGCGACTGCTGGGCCGATTTCTGCTGCCGCCGGAGGGAGACACGGCGATCGCTCCGCCGCTCAAGCATCACATGCGGCTCGAGCGGTTCGTGCCGGCCCAGAATCGGGCGGTCCGGCTCGAAGACGACTTCAGTCATGCGGTGCGGACGGGCCGGGCCTGGAAGTTGCAGGGTCTCGACCGCGAAAAAGGCCAGCTCACGGTTGCCGCCGTGACGGCCTCCGGCGAGCCGGTGGCCGACGCGAAGCCGGTCGTCCGCGCGGTCGGTGCATCCACGCGGATTTGGAAAGAGAACGCATTTGGCACGCTGGATGATCTGGCAGCCGCGGCTGCCGCCGGCGCGGTCGTGCAGGTGAACCTCACCTGGGCTCCCGGCTGGGTGAACAAAGAGTTTCATGCCAGCGACATCTGGCTCGACGAGGCAAGCCGCAAGGGGGCGACCGCCAGGCAACGGGAAATCCATCTGCGGAGGACGCTGCACTACGGGCTGCCAGCCCGGATCGAGAAGGTGGAACACACAGGGGGTGGCAACGGCGTCCTGACGGTGACGCTGCTGGCCGGCTACGACCCTGAGATCTATAAGGCATTCTTCGACAACGGCGGGGCGCAGGGCCGAATGGCGACCGGCGTCGGATTGGTGCCGGTCGAGCCGAGCCTGCGGGTCTGGGACGGTGCCGGATCATGGGGTTCGGTTGCCAAGCGGCGGAACGTCGAGAATCCCCCGCCGGGCAGCAGCGGCATCGAACTGGACATTAGCACGAACCTCCTGCTCGAAGGCTTTCGGCCGGGTCGCTTCGTGCGGGTTACTGCCCGGACGGCAAACTGGCCGACCGGCCATCTGCCGCCGGAAGTGCGGATCAAATGGCACGAGGAGAGCGATCAGGGGCTGTATGGCCCCGCGGCCAAGCCCGCCGGCGATCCGCCCAGCCAACCGAAAAAGTGAGACGATATGGTGATGACCTCTCGCCCCACTTCCGTTTCCCTGCTCCCATTCCTGCTGGCGGGCTGCTTTCCCGTGATCCTCCTGCCACTCCCGGCCAGAGCAGCCGAGAGTGGGGCGACCGCAGCAGTCGCCGAGCAGTTTCTGCGGCAGCACTGCGTTCGCTGCCACGATGCGTCGGTGCAAGAAGGCCAGTTTCGCATTGACACGCTCGACCGCAGCTTCGCAGGCCATGCTGCCGCGGAGCGTTGGGCCGAGGTGATGACGCGGATCAACGCCGGGGAGATGCCCCCCGAGGAGAAGCCGCGGCCCACGGTCGATGAAATCGCCGGCGTGGTCGAATGGATCTCGGGGCAACTCGCGGCGGGCGAGGCGGCCCGCATGGCCGCCCGCGGTCCGATGACCCACGACCGCCTGAGCCGCGAGGAATATGCCAACACCGTCTACGACATGCTCGGCGTGCGTTTCGACGTCAACGAGCCGGGCGTGTTCAATGCCGACCCGATTCTTCATGGGTTCGACCGGATCGGCGCGATGCTTTCGCTGGCCCCGTCGCACGTCGAGAGGTATCTCGCGGCGGCCGACGTGGTGCTCGCCCGGGCCTTTCCGGAGAAACCGGAAGAGTCGCACTCGTATCGCATCGACGCGCTGGGCATTCGTGGATCGAGCATGGGTCCGCCAGATCGCCAGAAGCTGGCCGATCGCCTGGCCGCCGTCGGCGCGACCGACAAGGTGCGAAACCTGATCTGGCCGGGCGCGGGGATTGCCGGTTGGCGGGAATGGTGGAGCCCGCACTTCAAGAAGCCGGGCGTCTACCGGATGAGGATCACGCTCTCGGGCCTACGCCCTAAAAACGGCCGCGTGCCGCATCTCTCGGTCTGGAACCCGAAGGCGAAGGAGTCGATCTTCGATGCCGACGTGCTGGCCGACGAGGAGCATCCCACGACGATTGAGTTCGAGCGTTTTCTCTCGATGCCGCTCAACCTCGAACTCCACAACGAGGTGCCGGGCAGGTTACCGGGAGGGCACCACGTGAACGTGCTCACGATGGGAGGCGGCATCTTCATCGGCAGCCGCGACCACCGGCTCGCCAATCCAACCGGCCACAAGCTCTTCGATGACGATGGCCATGCCCTGCATCCGTCGCTGCTCGTCGATTGCGTAGAGATCGAGGGGCCGATCGTCACCGACGAGGATCGCAAGAAAAGGGAGCCGTTTTGGCCGGCCGACGTGGCGGATGCGACGCAGGTGCGGGAATGCCTGACGCGGTTCGCCGAGCGGGCCTGGCGCAGGCCCGTCACGGCGGACGAAATCGATCGTTTTGCGGCCGTGTACGACAACGAACGTGCTGCCGGCGAGCAGCCGCGGGCGGCCTGCCTGTCGGCCCTGGCCGGCGTGCTCGCGTCGAAGAGTTTCTGCTACCTCGAAAATGGCGATCCGGAGAACAAGCGGCAGGAGTTGAACGATTTCGAGCTTGCCAGCCGGCTCTCCTACTTCCTCTGGGGCTCGCTGCCCGATCAGTCGCTGCTCGACGCCGCCCGCACCGGATCTTTGAAGCGGCCGGAAGTCCTTCAGTCACAGGTGGCCCGGATGATCGCCGACCGCAAGATCGGCCGTTTTCTCGAGGCCTTCCCCCACCAGTGGCTCGAACTGCATCGCGTCGGCATGTTTCCGCCCGATCGGAAGCTCTACCCCGACTACGACCTGTGGCTCGAGCAGAGCATGACGCGGGAACCGGTCGAGACCGTCGCTCGAGCGTTCCGTGAAAACATCCCGGTCAGCGACCTGCTGGCGGGCGACTGGAGCATGGTGAACGCACGGCTGGCCGAGCACTACGGCCTGCCCGCCCCTGCGGAAGCGGGCTTTTGCCCGACGCGGTTCACGCCCGAGCAGCATCGCGGCGGGCTGCTCACGCAGGCGGCCGTGCTCTCGCTCACCTCCGATGGCACGCGACACCGGCCCGTTCACCGCGGGGTGTGGGTATCGGAGGCGATGTTCGGCGTGACGCCACCGCCACCGCCGCCCAACGTTACCCCACTCGAGCCGACGCCTGCCGACGTCGAGAAGAAAACGATCCGCGGCCAGCTCGCCGTGCATTCCACGAACGCGGCCTGTGCCGCCTGCCATCGGAAAATCGACCCGCTCGGCTTTGCCTTCGAAAACTACGACGCCATCGGCCGCTGGCGGACGCACGAAGACACCGCGGCCGGCAAGGGAGCCAGCCCGCCGGTGGACGCCTCGGGCGTGCTGCCCGACGGCCGGGCCTTCGCCGGGCCGGAGGAATTCAAGCAGCTTTTGGCCGCCGATCCCGAGCGGTTCGCCGAGGCGGTGGTGGAGAAACTGGCCACGTTCGCCCTCCGCCGCGTGATGACGATCGACGATCGCGCCGCGATTCGGGAGATCGCCGCGTCGGCCAAGGCCGACGGTTACCGGCTCCGCAGCCTCGTGGAGGCGTTGGCCACGAGCGATCTGCTCCGCCGACGGTAACGTACGGTTTTTCCATGAGGAGTTCCCGATGCACGTGCTTCGTTCCGCGCCGCTCATCCGCCGACGCCACGTGCTTCGCGGCATCGGCACCGCCCTCGCCCTGACGCGGGTTGCAGCATCACTTCTGGTCGGCTTCGTCGCGGCGACTGTCGGGCGTGCCGCCGATCCGGCGGCCTACGTCGCCAAGCTCGAGGAGTTTCCACCGGCCGACGCCGGTGTGGATCTGGCCGGCGAACTCGTGACGGTGGATCATGTCAATCGCCGCGGCGGCCTGCGGCTCGACGGCGACTTCTCCGAGGATCGATATCACTCCGCCCCGACGTTTTCCTTCATCCTGATGCCGTATGGCATGGTGTCGTATCAGGGTGCGCCCGCAGACCTGCACGATGTGCCGCTTGGCACGCGGCTCGTGGGCCGGTGCGTGCTGCCGCCCGAGGGAGACACGGCCATCGCCCCAGTCCCGCCGCAGCACAAGAAGCACGTGCCCGAGCACAATCGGGCGATCCGGCTCGAAGACGACTTCAGCCATGACGTGCGAACGGGCCGGGCCTGGAAACTGCAGGCCTTCGACCGCGAGAAGGGACAGCTCACGCTCGTGGCCGTCACGGCCGCGGGTGAACCGGTGCCCGATGCGAAGCCTGTGACCCACTCGGTCGATGACTCGACTCGGATCTGGAAGGGCAACGGATTCGGCACACTCGACGATCTGGCTGCGGCCACCAACGCCGCCGCCGTCGTGCAGGCCAACCTCACCTGGGCTCCCGGCTGGGAAAACCGCCAGTTTCACACGAGCGATATCTGGCTTGACGATGCCAGCCAGCAGGCGGCGACCGCTCGACAACGGCAGATCCACATCCGACGTATGAAGCACTACTGGCTGCCGGCCCGGATCGACAAAGTCGATCACAAAGGGGGCGGCGCAGGAGTGCTCACGATCACGCTTCTGGGCGGCTTCGATCCATCGCTCTACGAGGCCTTTTTTGACAACGGCGGCGTGGCGGGCCGGATGTCCACCAGTGTGCATCTTGCAGCCGCCGAGCCGACGCTCCGCACCTGGTGGCAGAACCACGACAAGGCCGGGGGATCGGTCGTCAAGCGACGAACCGTCGAAAACCCTCCGCTTGGCAGCAGCGGCATCGAACTCGACATCACGACACCGCTGTTGCTCGAGGGCTTTCGACCGGGGCGGTTCGTGCGGGTCGGGTCGGCTACGGGAGCCTGGCCAAACGCCAAGCCGCCGACGGAGTGGCGGATCCAATCGATCGAGGAACGCGAGCGGGGACTCTACGGCCCCGCTCCCAACCAGGCTTCGAAACCATGATGCATGACCGACAACGAGCGGTGGCTGGCCCCCGATTTCTTCGTCTCACTTCACGTCGAGCGTCAGATCGGGCCGCGTTGTTCGCAGCTGCTCGATCGCGGTGTCGGTCCAGGACTGCAGGTTCGCCTGCTTTGACCGCGTGAGGCGGAGTGTTTTGAGGCTCTTCAGTTCGGCCAGGCGGATGAGGCCGGCGATGTGCTCGAGGCCCGGCCCGTGGACGTCGCAGTTCGCGAGGTTGAGCCGCGTGAGCGGCGTCACAGCCGCCATTCAATCGACATGACACATCCGCCCACGCGGCATGTTGACAAGCGTCCGGGTGTCGTGATGAATCTTTCGATGCGAAACGCAACGGCGTGCTGCCGCCGCTGGAGCGGTGCATAGGTATTTTCGATGTATTGCGAACAAACAATCGATTCGCCGGATGCTCAGAAGCAGCCTAGAAATGTCGATGTCAGGTGGGCAGCAGGAACTCCATACCGAAGGAGCTATGTCATGATCTGGGCATTGAGAGACAGCGGTGTGATCCGACCAAAGCAACTCCCCGACCACATCGAGCGACGGCTGCGACTTGCGTTGTCGCGTTTTGCCGGGCGGATCGAGAAGATCGTGGTGTTTCTTCATGAACACAACGGACCCAAGGGGGGCATCGCCAAGGTCTGTCGGGTGCTCGTAAAGACAAGGGGGTGCGGCATGATCATGGCCGCCGTCGTCGAGGCCGACTGGATCACCGCCGTGGACAGAGCGACCACCCGAATAGGCCGCAGTGTGGCACGGCAGATAGCCCGCCACCGCGAAAGGCACGTCGCATCCCTACGAACTCCTGCTCGGTTTCCAGAACCGATGCAAGGGGGCTAAAGCTCTTCCGGACGATGTCGGATCAGCATGGTGGCGGCTGCGGTCATCCAGAGGCCGCACGCCGCCACCAGCCCCCTTCCCCAAGGAGACGATCTCGTATGATCGCAGCATGGATCGCTTTTCTCGCGTTGGTCCTCAGACTCCTCACGCTCGATCTCGGCGTATTCCATCGCAAGGCCCACACCGTCGGCATGCGGGAAGCAGCCTCGCTCTTCGATTCTCCGAAACTGCGATTCACGCGAACCTAACACTAGCCTGCATCAACCGCGTCGCGGCTAGGTATCGTCCGCCGGCCGGTCGGCGTCCGGGCCGGCCTTGCCCCGGCGCAGGGGCTTCTGATCATCGTGCCGCCGGAAGACGGCAACCACATCCTCGATCGGCACGACGTAGAGCAGATTGTTCTGTTCGAAGTCGACCGGAATCGAGTTCTTGGGATGAAAAAGCACTTTGTCGTACTTCTCGATCGGGAAGTCGGCGTCGCGTTCCACCTGCAGGCTCACCTCGACGACGCGCCCCGTGATCGTAGGAATCTCCGCCTGGTCAGGAAGCACGATGCCGCCCCTCGTCTGGTGGCGACTCTCGTCCTTGCGGATCAGCACCCGCATCCCCAACGGTTCGACGAATTCGTTCACAGGTGCATCCTCGATTGCCACCACTCGCGTAGCACCTCGCGCGACTCACGCCAGGGCCGGCACTGTTGTACGCAACGCGTCCGCCGCCACCAACCGACCTCCGAGAGCACACGGTTTCGCCCCATTGTGACGCCGGGCGCGACTCGCTACCCTCCCCGCCCGATCTTGCCCCGCCTGCCGCACCCGGATCGTTCCCGTGGCATCATCTCCGCACACCACACGCCGATGGTTCGTCGTATGGGCGGCGTTCTGCGCCACGGCCGCATTGGCCGCTGAGGACGACCGCATCGCACTCCTGCCCCCGATCGAGTTCAACCTCGAGCAGGACGGGTTCGCCAACGAACCTCTTTCCGATGCGGATCCCCTTGCCGGGAAACAGCCGAGAAAAGCATCTACCCCGTTCGGCTCGTCCGCGCCCTTCAGTATCGGAGGCTTTTGGGCGCCCGCGGTCGATGTCAACGACCAAGACGCCGACCTCGCCGTGAACTCGCAGTTCGCCCGCATCGCGATGCCACTCGCCGTGCCGGTCGAGGGACAACCGATCTGGATCGGCATCGCGAAGTTTGGCCGTCTCGAACTGGCGACCAATGCCATTCTGCCGGACTCGGGCACGCCCGTTCCCGACCAGTTGTGGCTCGTGGAGACAGGGTTCATGCACATCCGCCCGCTTGCGGGCGGCGGCACGCTGGGCGGTTCGTTCATTTTTGGCTCGGCCAGCGACCGCCCCTACGCCGCGGGCCGCGACCTCACGCTGATGACGGTCGGATTCTGGAACACGCCGGCACGCAATCCGCGCGACGATTGGAGCCTCAGCCTCTTCTACTCGCCGACATCACAGCTGCCCTATCCCTTACCGGGCATCGCCTACGTCTGGCGCCCCAGCGAGGTCTTTGAAGCCAAGCTGGGCATCCCGCCGGCCATCGAATGGAGGCCGACGGCAGACTGGACTTTCACAGCCAACTATTTTCCGCTGGTCAATTTCAACGCCGTGGCCCGCCGCCGCCTCGCCGAAGGACTGTCGCTGCTGGCGTATTACCGCACCGACACGGAGATCTATTTCCTGGCCGATCGCGTGCAGAACGACCAGCGGTTCTACGTGTTCGACCAGCGTGCGGCGGTGGGCCTTGAGCAGGCCCTCGCCCGCGGCTTCCTGCTCGAGGCGACCGCTTCCTACATCTTCGATCGCCAGCTCTTTCAGGGCACGAATTTTTCGTCCAATCGAACCGACGTCGTGACGTTCGCCCCCGGCGTTGGGCTCTCCGTGCAACTGCTCTGGCGCCGCTGACGAGCAATCCGGACGGTGAAGCTGCCATTTTCGCGGCCAATTTCTCGCTGGCCTCGGACGGGGCGGAACGCCACAATCCCCACCTCCTTCACCTCCCGCCGGCCCGGCGGCAGCCGGGCCCGGTTTCCCACGCACGACGAGCCACGCATGGATGCGCGCCACCAACTGCCGCTCGGCATTTCGGCCATTGCGATCCACCAGCCTCCCTGGGAACTGGAGAACTCCTGGTTCGGCGACGCGATGCCCCGCAAGTTTGCCCACCACACCGGCATCGAGGCCCGCGGGATCTCTCTTGATGACGAGGTGACGATGGGCCTGCACGCCGTTCGTCAGCTCCAGCGGGAGACGGGCTGCAACATGGCGCACTGTCGCGGCATTGTGTTCGTGTCGCCCTCCTTTCTCCCGGCGTCGATCGCTCGTCGGCATCTCGCCCCCGATCAGCTGGCGAGCGAGCGGCCGAGCCGGGCCGCGAGTCAACTTGCCCGCCAACTCGGCACGCGGCGCTGCCGCACGATCGGCCTGAACTGGTTCTGCTGCGGCTACAGCCGAGCCTTCGCCCTCGTCTGCCGCCGCTGGGCGCCGCGGCTCGCCCTGCGACGCGATGAATTCCTGCTCGTCGTCGCCGCCAGCCGTATTAGCCGCATCACTGACTACAGCAGCCCTCAGACCTCCGGCCTCTTCGGCGACATGGCGTCGGCCACGCTTCTGGCGCCCGCGACGAGCCGCAGGCATCCAGTGCATTTCGAGGTCGTTCATGCCGACGCCGAAAAGCAGCCGGTCGATCGCTCCGCCTTCGATTTCCATCTCCGGCCCCGTGTCCCCTGCCCGTCCCCGAGCGGCGGCACGGTTCTTGCCGACGAGCGGCTCGTCTATTCGCTCGACGGCATGGCGATCGCCGAGATCGCCCCGCGGGCCATGTCGGCCGCTGTCGCCAAGGCACTCGCCGACCGGGGCATTTCTGGCAGCGACGTGAACTTCGTCGTGCCGCACCAGGCTGGCTCAGGAATCGTCCGGTTCACCGGCATGAAGCTCGAAGAGCACGGCGTCCACGGCGAACTCATCAACGGGCTCACGCGACGCACAGGCAACGTCAGTGCCTGCTCGATTCCCCATGCGCTCAAGACAACGTGGGCGCGGCTCACGGGGCTCATCGCCTGCCCCACCGCCGCGGTGGGCAGCCCCGGGAGGCCCGAGGTCTTGCAGGGCTGCATCCTGTTGCGGGCCACGCCGTTCCACGAGCGGGCCGCAAACGCTGCAGCCTGACGGACCGTCTTTCCGCGAGTACACCGAAATGATCAGCCAGCCCCGGCTCGAAATGACCCTGCTGTGGGTCGATCTGATCAGCAAGGTGCTCGGCGGCAGCGCCCTGCTGGTGGCAGCCTGGTGGACCTACACCAACTTCACGGTGGAGCGTACCCACGATCCCACCATGCTCGTGACCATCTCCCCCACCGTGCACCCGCTTCGCGACGGGAAAGTCCTGCTGAACGCGGACGTATTCATGCAGAACATCGGCAAGGTGGCGATCAAGCCGAAATTCGCCGAGCAGCCGTCCCAGCGCGACCTGGGACTCGAGATTTCGATCATCGAGATCGAGCCACTCCAGCCCGGCTCGGCCACTTTTGCTCCCGCCGCTCCGGCAGAAGCCGAGCCTCGCGTGCCCTGGTTCGACTGGACGGCCGGCGACGGAAACCCCAAACCGCTCCTCCAGAAACGCAACCTGCTCGCCACCAACGAAGACTTCCGCCACGGACGTTATCAGCTGAATCCGGGCGTCAAGTATCGCGAGCCCTTCGCCTGCATCGTCGACAAGAACAAGCTCTACGCCATCCGAGCCCGCTTCTGGACCGACGAGGGCTCCGTGGCAGACCTCGTCTACATCGACACTTTTCTTGGTGGCGAAAAGCCCGTTGCTCCCAGCGCTCGGCAGGATGGTTTTGGAGCCGAAGCCGCCCCCGGTTCCGCCACCCGGCCTCCATTCCCCGCAATCGCGTTCAGCCCCGGTGTCGGGCCGGGGCCACGACGGGTGGCACGCCCTTCCTTGTCCTCGACAGTTCGGACAAGGGGCGGATGATCCCGGGCACGCTGACCGCGGGCCGTCGTACATCGACAGGCAGGGCGACACGCGGCTAGGCTGATTGCCTCGCGTCACCCCCCTCTGGAGATGCCCCATGAACCGCCCGCTCCTGCTGCTCGCCATTACCACGTCCTGCCTGATGCCCGCCGGCCACGCACAGGCC
This sequence comes from Pirellulales bacterium, assembly GCA_044236455.1. Classification (GTDB taxonomy): domain Bacteria; phylum Planctomycetota; class Planctomycetia; order Pirellulales; family UBA1268; genus CAMCQY01. Next base: position 33,864 of record JBIIGJ010000014.1, on the reverse strand, counting down.
GAGTCGGCGGTCGTGCCCGCAGCCCGCGTCGCGATCGTGGGTGACTCGATCACCGAACAAAAGCTCTACAGCAAGTTTCTCGAATGCTATTTGCTGGCCTGCTCCGGCGTGCCCGATGTGAAGGTGATGCAGTTCGGCTGGGGCGGCGAACGGGCTGATGGCTTTGCCAACCGCGCGGAAAACGACCTCGCCACGTTCCGGCCCACCGTGGTCACGCTCTGCTACGGCATGAATGACGGCGGCTACCAGCCATGGAGGGAGGAGATCGGTGCCGGCTACGAGAAGAACATGCGCAACGTGCTGGCCAAGCTCGATCAGTTAGGCGTGAAGTCGGTCGTGGTCGGTTCGCCCGGCGCCGTCGACACCAACTTTTTCCGCCCGGGACAGAAGATGGGGGAGCAGCCGTCACACGTGGCCTACAACGACACTCTCGCCCATCTCCGTGACATCGACCAGAAACTGGCCGATGAGAAGCACCAGCGGTTCGCCGACGTGCATGCGGCCATGGTCGATGCCATGAAGAAGGCCAACGAAACGCTCGGCCCCAAATACGACGTCTGCGGCGGCGACGGCTTCCATCCCGGCCCCAACGGCCAGCTCCTCATGGCCTACGCGTTTCTCAAGGGGCTCGGCGTTGACGGCACGATCGGTGAAATTGCGATCGACATGAACGGGGGCCCGGGAGGCGGCGTCAAGCCGAGCGCGGGCCATGCCGTGGTCGCAGAGTCGCGTGCCGACGGCAAGGCCACGGTCGAGGTGGAAAGCAGCCGCTGGCCGTTCTGCTTCGAGGGTGACGGCAAGAGCAGCGGCAGCACGCGGAGCATCCTCCCCTTCGTGGCATTCAACCAGGACCTCAATCGCTTCACTCTCAAGGTGACGGGCTTGAAGACTCCGAAGGCCAAGGTCACGTGGGGTGACGAAAGCCGGGAGTTCACGAAGGACCAGTTGGCGGCAGGCATCAACCTCCCGGCGGAGTTCTCGAAGACTCCGTTCGACCCGTCTTTTGCCAGGCTTCAGGGGGCGGTGGCCGCCAAGCAGGGCTTCGAGACCCTCATGATCAAGCAGATCGTCACCGACTTCCGGCTGATTCCCGACATCGGCACCGATGTAGAACTTCAGCGGGCCGCCGGCACGCTGACCAAGAAGCTGATGAGCCGCTGGGAGCAGTTGGATAAAGACGCCCGTGCGCAGCTCACACCCGTGAAGCACACGCTGCTGGTGGAGTCGATCCAGTAGGCGTCTGGGGCCTGCAGGCTCGTTTTTCCCTCACGCGCCGGGGGGCTGGCCTTGCAGCCGCGCGATCACTGCAATTCGCGGTCGAGGAACGTGTAGCCGAGGGCATCCATGAAGGCCCGCTGCCGGTTGTCGGCCGCGCCGCCGTGACCACCTTCGATATTTTCGTAATAGAGTACCTGCTTGCCCAACTCCTCGAGCCGCGCCGTCATCTTGCGGGCATGCCCAGGATGCACGCGGTCGTCCCGCGTCGAAGTAGTGATCAGGATCGGCGGATACGTCCGCTCGCGGTCCAGATTGTGATACGGCGAAAACCCGCGAATGAATTCCCACTCCTCGGGATTGTCGGGGTTGCCGTATTCGCCCATCCAGCTCGCCCCGGCCAGCAGCCTGTGAAACCGACGCATGTCGAGCAGTGGCACCTGGCAGACGACGCCGCCAAAGAGATCGGGCCGCATCGAGAGCATGTTGCCCACGAGCAGGCCGCCGTTGCTGCCCCCCTTGACGCCCAGATGCTTTGGCGATGTCACCTTCCGGGCAATCAGGTCCTCGGCCACCGCGATGAAGTCTTCATAGGCCCGGGGACGCTCGGCCTTCAGGGCCGCCTGATGCCACGCCGGCCCGAATTCGCCGCCGCCGCGAATGTTCGCGATCACGTACACATGCTGCTGCTCCAGCCACGCGGCGCCGGCAATCGGCTCGTAGCCAGGCAGCAGCGGAATCTCGAAGCCGCCGTAGCCGTAGAGCAGCGTCTGCGTGCTGCCGTCGGCAGGCAGGTTCTCAGGGCCGATCTGGAAATAGGGCACCCGCGTGCCATCCTTGGAAACCGCCTCGTGCTGGCTCACCCGCAGCCCGGCAACAGCGAAGAAGGCAGGCGATTGCTTCAGCCGTTCCGGAACTGCCTCGCCCACCGTCCCGAGCGACAGCGTCGAGGGCTGAAGCGAACTGGCGGTGATCAGGAAAAACTCGTCCGTCTCCAGGTCATCGACCGGAATGCATGAAGCCGTGCCGTATTCAGGGAGCCCCTGCAGCGGCTGGCGTTGCCACGCGCCGTCGCGAAAGGTCAGGGTGAACAGCCGGTTGCGGACGTTGTCGAGCGTGGTGACGAGCAGGTGGTTTCGCGTGGAGGCGAAGGAGATGAGCGATGTCCGCGGCGTGGGCTCGAACAGCACGTGCATCGTACGAGTGCCCGACAGGAACTTCTCCAGGTCGCACGCCAGCAGGCTGCCGGCAGGATAGGTCGCGCCAGCCACCGCCCACTCGCTCCGCAGTTCGAGCAGCAGCCAGTCGCGATGCACCGCGGCGGTCGCGTCTTCCGGCTTCTCGATCTGCACGAGCCGGCCGTCACGGCGGAGAAACATCTCGCTGGTGTAGAACGTCTTCTGCCGAACGACAAAGTCGCGTTCGAAGCCCGGGGTCAGGTCCCGCCAGGCGGTCACGCTCATGTCATCCGGCTGCCCCTCGTAGACCACCGGCGCCGCCGCCAGGGGCGTGCCGCGGGCCCACTCGCGGATCGTCCGCGGGTAGCCCGAGGAGGTGAGCGACCCGGGGCCGAAATCGGTGGCCACGAACAGGCTGTCGGCATCGCGCCATGCCACCCGACTCTTCGCCTCGGGCAGCCCAAAGCCACCCTCCACGAACGCCTTCTTTTCCAGGTCGAACTCCCGCACCACATCCGCATCGGCGCCGCCCCGGGAGAGCGACACGAGGCAGAGTCGATCCGCCGGCTCGAGCACCGCAGCGCCGTGCCAGACCCAGTTTTCCTGTTCCTGCAACGAGAGGGCGTCGAGATCGAGTACGGTCTCCCAGGCAGGCTCCTGTTTGCGGTATTCCGCGAGCGTTGTCCTTCGCCAGAGCCCCTTGGGATTCGCTGCATCCCGCCAGAAGTTGTAGAAGCGATCTCCGATCTTCGTGACCATCGGAATCCGCTCCTTCGAATCGAGGATGCCGCGGATCCGTGCTTCGAGGGTCTTGAACTGTTCCGTGCCGGCCAGCGCCGCCACGCTCTTGGCATTGCGACCGCGGACCCACTCCAGCGGCTTCTCACCAGTGACTTCCTCCAGCCAGAGGTACGGATCGGCAGGCTCGTTCGCGAAGGCGGATTCGGGCATAGCACCACCGATGTTCCAAAGAAGAATGGCGATCGCCAGAGGCAGCAACAGATGCGGCCGTTGACCGATGCACCCGAACAACCAAACAAGGAGGCGAGGGGATCGGTGTGAGGATCGCGAGCATTTGGCCGCCGCGGCCACCGCGAGCGAACTCATACCGTCCCCTCGCCGGCGCGGCAATCGAAGACGCGCGAGCCTCACGTCCGCACCTGCCCGCTTCCAACCACCACGTATTTATAGGTCGTGAGTTCCCGAGTGCCGCACGGGCCACGGGCGTGGAGCTTATCTGTGGAGATCCCGATTTCGGCGCCCAGCCCCATCTCGCCGCCGTCGTTGAACCGCGTGCTGGCGTTGACCATCACCACCGCCGTGTCCACCCGGGCGACAAACCGATCGGCCGCGGCCCGGTCGGCAGACACGATCGCATCGGTGTGCCGCGAGCCGTAGCGGTTGATGTGTTCGATCGCCGCATCGACCGAATCGACGACGGCCACGGAGATCTTGGGGCCGAGGAATTCCGTCGCAAAATCGGCGTCGGTGGCCATGCCCGCCGAGGGCACGAGATGGCGAGTGGCGGCATCCCCCACGATCTCGACTTTGTGGTCGCCGAGGGCGGCGGCGATGTCGGGGAGGAAGCGTTCCGCCACATCGCGATGCACGAGCAGCGACTCGGCGGCGTTGCACACGCCCATCCGCTGACACTTCGCATTGACGGTGATGGCCTTTGCCATCGCCAGATCGGCCGCCCGATCCACGTACACGTGGCAGTTGCCTGTGAAGTGCTTGAGCACCGGCATCCGCGCCTCGGAACAGACCCGCCTGATGAGCGTTTCGCCACCCCGGGGGATCACGATGTCGATGAGGTTGTCCATCTTCAGAAACGCGCCGACCGCCTCGCGGTCGGCGGTATCGACCAACTGCACGCTGTCGGCAGGCAGGCCGGTGGCCGCGATTGCCCTCCGCATGCTCTCCACGATCCTCGCGCTGGAATGGGCCGCCTCCTTGCCGCCGCGGAGGATGATGGCGTTGCCGGCCGCGAGGGCCACCGCCGCGGCGTCGGCCGTAACGTTGGGCCGCGACTCATAGATGAAGAAGACCACGCCGAGCGGCACCCGAACCTTGCGGACGACCAGTCCGCTGGGCTGCGTGGACTCCTCGATCACCTCCCCCACGGGATCAGGCAATGACGCCACCGCCTCGACGCCGGCCGCGATCGCTTCCACTCGCTTGGAATCGAGCGTGAGCCGGTCGATGGCCGCGGCGGTGAGGCCGAAGCCCGGGGCGGCGGCGAGATCGAGCTTGTTGGCCGCGAGGATTTCAGCGACGTCGGCCCGGATCGCCGCCGCAGCGGCCCTCAGGCAGGCTGCCTTCTCGTCGCCCGGCACGCCGGCCAGGTCGATGGCGGCCCGCCGGGCCCGCTCGGCGATCGAGCGGCAGTGCGATTCGAGGGCGGTGGGCGGGGTCGCGGCGACGGTCGTGGAACCAGTGGTCATGGAAGGGTTTCCGGGCGGCGTGCGGGGAACTGGCGATTGCACTATTCTACGATCTCGCCCGTTTCTTCACATGCAGGAGTCGCCCAGATGCGTTTCACGAATCTCTCCCGTCGCTCGTTCCTCACCGCAACGGCCGGCGCCGCGGCCCTGTCGCCCCTCGCTCCCCTGCGCCGCCTGGCTGCCGCGGCCTCGGCCAACACCCTGAACCTCGGGCTGCAACTTTATTCGCTCCGCAATTACAAGGTGGACGAGGCGCTCAAGCACGCCCGCGATCTGGGCTTCAAGTTCGTCGAGTTTTATTCGGGCATGTATCCGCTCAACTCCGACGCCGCCGCGATCGACACAATGAAGAAGAAGCTGGCGGACCTCGGCCTCACACCCTCGGCCCACGGTGTGAATCGCTTCACCAAAGACGCGGCCGCCAACCGGAAGATCTTTGAATTCGCCAAGGCCGCGGGCATCCGCACGCTCGGCGCCGATCCCGACCCCGATTCCTTCGCGAGCCTCGACGAGCTCGTGAAGGAGTTCGACATTCGCGTGGCGATCCACAACCACGGCCCCACGCACCGCTACAACAAGGCGATCGACGTCCTGCAGGCGGTGGAAAAATACGACCAGCGGATCGGCGCCTGCGCCGACCTCGGCCACTACCTGCGATCGGGCGAGCGGCCCGTGGAGGTGATCCGGCTGCTCAAGGGCAGGCTGTACGGCATCCACTTGAAGGACTTCGCCGAGATGCAGGACAAGACCAAGGGCGTGATTCTCGGCAAGGGGCACATCGACGTGCCGGCCGTGATGGGGGCCCTCGTCGCCGCAGGCTTCCCGGCCGACGGAGCGCTCTCGATCGAGTACGAGGAAAACCCGCAGAACCCGCTCGCCGACATCAAGGCCTGCGAGCAGGCGGCCCGCGAGGCGATCGCGGGCTTGTAGGCCCCTCACCGGCTGGATGCAGCGGTCCGGCAGAAGAGTTCCAGCGCGCTGCGGACGAGGCCCACGGCGTGGACGCGAACGATCTGGATGCCGGCGGCGGCGAGCCCGCAGGCGCTTCCGGCGGTGCCGCCATCGCGTTCCTCGAGGCTGGCGGACCGGCCCAGGGCCTGCTCGAGCGATTTGCCGATGAATCCCTTGCGGGAGTGGCCGACGAGGATCGGCACCCCAAGGTCGAGAAACTCGCCGGCGCGTGCCATGAGTTCCAGGTTGTGAGCGTGCGTCTTGCCGAAGCCGATGCCGGGATCGAGGCAGATGCGGTCGAGCGAGATGCCGGCGGCGAGCAGCGAGTCGCGACGGCGTGACAGGTAGGCGTGAATCTCCCCCACCACGTCGTCATACCGCGGATCGACCTGCATGGTCTGCGGCGTGCCCTGCATGTGCATCGCGCAGATGCCGGCCCGCGACTCCACGGCAACGCGGAGCATGTCGGGATCACCCTCCAGACCGGTCACGTCGTTGATGATCTCGGCGCCTCGTTCGACCGCCCGGGCAGCCACCGTCGCCTTCGACGTGTCGATCGAAACCGGCACGCCGGCCCGAACGGCAAGTTGTCGCACCACCTCGCCCACGCGACGGAGTTCCTCGTCGGCAGAAACCGACACCGAGTAGGGCCGCGTGCTCTCCCCTCCGACATCGAGGATGTCGGCGCCCTCGGCCACGAGGGCCAGCCCACGAGCCACCGCCGCCTCGACCCCGGCATACCGGCCGCCGTCGGAAAAGCTATCGGGCGTCACATTGACGATTCCCATCACGAGCGGCCGCCGGATCGCACCATCGCCGCCAGGCAGCGGGAGCCGCACGGTTCGCAATTGCCAGTGGGTGGGGCGAGGCTGGGACGACATGACGACACTCTACCACCACGGCCGTCGCGACTGCAGCCGCTCAGCCGAGTCGAGATCCCGTCGCTGCCGCTCAGGGCTTTTATTGGCTGCGGTCAGCATCCTCCATCCTCCCAGGACGAGCAAGCCGGGTTCGACCTTCAACCAAACGAGGGCGGGCTGCCCGAACACCGAAGCGAGCATCAGGCGCCTCGGCGCCAATCGCCCACCATCATCCCCGACGTCGTCGCCGAGCCGCCGAGCGAGCGGAGCGTGTTCGGGGAGCCCGCCCGTCCCCAACCACTCCCAGGACGAGCGAGCCGGGATCGGCGGAAGCTCGAGGAGCATTGGGCGTATCCTCGCCCCCGCGACGAGACTTCTGCCGTCCCGGCTCGCGGCGCGCGCAACCGTCCGCTACCACGGTTCTTCCATCAGGCCCACGATCTGCTGGGCCATCTTGATGATCATTTCCTGCTGCGTGCTGGCAACCGAGCGGCCGTATTCGGGCACGAGCATCGCCGATTGTCCCACGTCGACGCTCGCCGCCGGCAGCGGCACGCCGCCCGAGGCCAGCACCGATCCACCGCGATCGGCCCAGGTGACGAGTACCTGGAAGTTCATCTCCACCATCCGCGACTGGTCGGTGGGGCTCTCCACCACCATGCGTTTCGTGTCGGCCACGATCCGGGCGGTGAGCACGCTGTCGGCGGCAGGATCGCCGACCACCTTGAACGGGGTACGCTTCTCGATCTCCTTGCAGACCGCCTCGGTGAGCCGTTCGCCGATGTCGATGCTCGGCGTCGTGCGGAAACTGTCCGATTGGATGATCGGCACGTAGACCGTCCGCACGTTCGGGGCGTAGAGCGTGTTGTTGCCGAAGCGATAGCCTGCACAGCCGACGACCGCGACGCAGCAGAGTGCGATGCAGGCGAACCGAAGGCGGTGGACGACACACGCGGCCATGAAAGCTCTTCGTTTCAGCGCAGGGGCGGGGCGATGCCGGAATTATCGCCGCGGGCGATCGCCGTGTCGGCCTCGGCCATCGCGTCGAGTTCGGCCTCCTTGAGCGAGTCGGGGTTCAGGATCGCCGTCAGCATAGGGAGCGGATTGTCGGAGACGTCCGCCATCCCTTTGTACTTGTTGAGCCGGTCATTGGCCTGCTGGGCGAGCATCGTCTTGGGATAGTCGCGGGCGATGAGGGCGTAGTAGATGCGGGCCGACGTGTAGTGCTTGCCCTTGGCGTAGAACTCGGCGCGGTTCCAGTGCCGCTGCGCCTGCTGCGCCGCGATCTCCGCCCGCGTGATCTCCACGCGTTCGGCGTCGTCCCTCGCCAATTGGTCCGGAAACTGCACGAGCGTCTGTTCGGCGAGCATCTCCGCCTCGTCGAGGATGCCGCCCTCGTAACCCGGCCCCTGGTAGGCCCGCAGTTTCGCCTGCAGTCCAAGCAGGTGCGCCTGCAGCAGAAAATCGCTGTCGGGATATTCGGTTCGGAGCAGGGCGTAGAAATAGTCGGCGTCGAGCCACTGCCGGTCGAGGAAGTGGGCATTGGCCTGCGCCATGATGCTGTCGTCGGCCAGCTGCCCGCGGGGATCATTGATGCGGACGTGGTCATAGGCCTTGATCGCCCGCCCACGGGTGTCGAACAGCGGCCGGCTGCGATCCGCGAGGTTCGGCACGATGGTCATGTAGTTGTGCTTCTGGTCGAGCGCGATCCAGTATTGAGCGATCACGAACTGCCGCTGGGCGACCCGGTCGAGATACCGCGAATTGGCGTATTTCTTCACCAGTTCGTCATAGCAGTCTTCGGCCTTTGGATATTTGTCCATGAAGAACCAGCACTCGGCGAGTTGCCAAAGCGCATCCTCTTCGATCGCGGAATCGGGCCACCGATCGATCGTTACCTTGTATTTCTTCGCCGCCTCCGCGTATTTGCGATCGCGAAACAGGGCGTCCGCCTCCGCCAGCGACTTGCGAGCCACCGGCTCGTTGGGGCCGCGGCCGACCATCTTCTTCCACCGCTTCTTGATGTTTTCCCCTTTGAAATAGTCCCACCCGAAGTCCTGCTCGGTCGGATTGAACTCCGAGGAAATCACGGCCGAGTCGGCGTCCTCCCCCAGTTCGCCGGCAAGTTTATTGTCCGCCGCCGGACTCTTTGCCCAGGGCCAGGTCGGCGTCTTGATCGTGGCGCATCCGGCCTGCAGGAGCAGGCCGGCGATGATCACCGTAAAGACGACGAGGCCGGCTGGTCGGCTGCAGAACGAGGTGCGAACTGATGGCATGGAAGACGCAGCAAAGGGAGGAGGGTCGGGCGAAGCTGTTTTCAGGAGGACCTGGATGGGCCCGGACGCGATCGTGGCTGCAGCAGCGGGGCAACCCGCGGCCGTTTGCCCAGGAGATGGGAAAGCATGGTGTTCATCACGGCGCGCACCTCACCGTCGATCGCGGACGGCAGGGCCAGTGACCTCCACGCGTCGGGAGTGCCCGCCAGGAGCCGCAGTGCCGCCAGGCAATCGGCCGAAATCGAGACGACCGCTCGTTTGCCGCGGCGACACCGGTCGCAGAGCAGGCCGCCGTCGAGCATGCCAAATGCCGTTCTGCCGCCGGCGGCGACGGCTCCGCGACATTCGGCGCACCGCACGAGCGCCGGCGCGTGGCCGACCAGCCTGAGCATCGCCAGTTCGGTGTGCGTGACCAGCGCCCGCACGAGGCCGTCCGTGAGTTCGTTCGTGGAGGTGTCTTGATCATGGGCAGAACGAGGGGCCGAGAGTGTTCGCAGGGCGGCATGGGCGACATCGAACAGTTCCGGCTGTGGATCGCCATCCGCGGTTAGTGTGTCGAGCAGTTCAGCGACATCCATGCCGCCGAGAAACGCCGCCTGGCTCCTTCCAACCCGAAACCGATGCGCGAGACAGGCTTCCGTCACCAAGTCGAGGGCACCGGTCGATTTGCGGAGGACGAGTACCTGACAGATCGAAAGCAGGTCAAGGGCGGCGTCAAATCCGCTCTTGGGACGCCACGCCCCCTTCGCCAGAGCCCGCAGCTTCCCGTATTCCCGGGTAAACAGGGTGACGACGCAGCTCGTGTCGCCGAACGGGAACGTTCGGATGACGATCGCCCGTGCCTTCTCAGCCGCCATCGTTTCCGCTGCTCCCGGGCCGTTCGTCCCCGAGCCGCTCGATGCGGATCAGGTCGATCCGCCGGCGGGTGGCAGCCAGCACCTCCAGGACCGCCCCGTGCGACTCGATCCTGTCGCCCACCTCGGGAATACGTCCGCATTGGTGGAACATGAAGCCGCCGATCGTCTCGTAGCCGGCCTCCTCCGGCAGCGCCATCTGCATCCGCTCGTTGAGCCGTGCGACCGGCACATGCGCCAACACCTCGCAGACGTCGGGCGACACCGTCCGGATGCCGTCCGAGAAGGCCTCATCGTGCTCGTCGGCGATCTCGCCGACGATCTCCTCCAGGGCATCCTCGATCGTCACGAGCCCCGCTACGCCCCCGAACTCGTCGGTGACGATGGCCATGTGCGTCTTGCCTCGCTGGAATTCCATGAGCAGCGTCCGCACGCTCATCGATTCGGGGACGAACCATGGGGGACGCAGCAGCGGCCGGATGCCGCGGAGCTCCGCAGGGGAGGCTTCCGTCCGTGGTGCGAGGCCGTCGGCAAGCCTGTTCAAGACGTCCCGCGTGTGGAGGATACCAACGACGTCGTCGGCGGAGCGATCCCATACCGGCAGCCGCGTGTGCGCGCTCTCCGCGGCCATCCTCACGGCCTCGTCCCAGGCCGTGGCCAGCGGGATCGCGATCATCTGCGTGCGAGGGGTCATGATCTGCGACACGCGGACCTCGTCGAGCCCTATGACGCCCCTGATCATGTCGCGGGCGGCCCCTTCGATGCGGCCTTCGCGATGCGCCTCGTCGACGACGAGCCGCAGTTCATCCTGAGGGCGTTCCGCGGCCGCGCCGGCCTCCCGGTGTGCGACGGCACGCCCCAGCGAAGAGCCCACGTTGCCGAGCACCCGCACGACCGGGCCCAGCATGCCGACCACGGGCCGCCACAGCCGCCACGTCGCCACCACGATCCACGGCCCGGCGAACTTGGTCACGAGCATCGGCACGACGACGAGAACGAGCCAAACGATCGCGATCCAGCCGGCCACGGCCGACACCTCTAGCGCCAAAACGCCCCCGGAGGCGGCAAGCAGTCCACGGGCCGCCAGCAGCGTGGCGACGACCGCCGCGATCACGACCACCGATGCCGCGATGAAGGCGATCGTCTCGCTGCCGGCGACGATCTGGTCGTAATGCTGCGGTGAACCGCGTCGCTTGCAGAGGTCCTGGATGCGATGCCGCTGAGCACCTCGGACGCTGCGGGCCTGCACCGCCGCCACGCTCGCGAGCAAGAGCAGCAGGAGCGCCGACTCGACTCCCAATGATTCGGTGGCATTCATGGGCTGGTGCCAGCGGCCCTCGTTCGCGGCGGGACCGGCAGTCCGCAGGCTTTCATCACGGCCCGCTCGCGGGCCCGCATCGCGCGGCGGTCTGCCGGTGTGTGGTCGTCGTAGCCGGTGAGGTGCAACACGCCGTGGACGATGTAATAGGCGAGTTCCTGCCGCGGTGTCCAGCCGACCGCGCGGGCCATGCGGCGGGCGGTTTCGGTGCTCACCACGATGTCGCCGGCCAGCACTCCCGCATGCGGCGGGCCCGCTGGCCCAGCGGAGAGGTCGAACGTGATCACGTCAGTGGGGCCCGGCAGCCCCAGCCAGCGGCGATGGACCGCCGCAATCCGCCGATCGTCTACCAGGACGATGCCGATCTCGGCCTGCTCGATCCCCTCGGCGGCCAGCGCCGTGCGAACCAGCCGCACAAGCCCCGGGGCCGACACACGGAGCACCGTCTGGCGGTCGCTCACATCGACGGTGATCGTCGATCGAGACGGCGAGCGGGAAGAGCGGCCACGGGGTCGAGCCACTAGGCCGTCCTCTGGTCGGGATATTTGACACGGCCGTGGTAGACGGCCGTCAGGCTCTTCACCAGGCTGCGTTCGATGAGTTCGAGTTCCTCGAGCGTCAGGCCGCATTCGTCGAACTGCCCGTCGAGCAACCGCTTCATGGCGAGATCGTGGACGAGGCTGGCGATCCGGGCGGGCGTTGGCTCGGTGAGGGCGCGGCTGGCGCTCTCGACCGCATCGGAGAGCATCAATACGGCCGACTCCCGCGAACTCGGCTTGGGGCCTGGGTAGCGATAGTTCTGTTCATCGATTTCCGTGCCATTGGGATCGGTCTGCGACAGTTCGGTCGCCCGCCGGTAGAAAAACTCCACGAGCGTGGTGCCGTGGTGCTCGGCGATGATGTCGACGATCGGCTGCGGAAGGTTGTACTGTCGGGCGAGTTCCACGCCCTCCTTCACGTGGGCAATGATGATCAGCGTGCTCATCGCCGGCACGAGCGACTCGTGCCTGTTTTCCTGCCCCTGGTTTTCGATGAAGTAGGCGGGCTTGAGCATCTTGCCGGCGTCGTGGAAATATGCCCCCACCCGCACGAGCAATCCCCGGGCGCCGATCGCCTCGGCGGCGGCCTCGCCAATGCTCGCCACGTTGATCGAGTGGTTGTAGGTGCCCGGAGCGCGGCGGACGAGTTCCTGCAACAGCGGATGGGCGACGTCGCCGACCTCCAGCAGACTCAGGTCGGTGAGCACGCCGAAGGAGCGTTCGATGAACGGCAGCAGGCCGGTCATGAGGAACCCCGCCAACAGGGTCCAGACCCCCGTTCTGCCTGCCTCATAGAGCAGTTGCGGATCGAACGGCCGCTCCTCCAAAAGGTTGGCGCCGATCTGCGTGGCGATCGCCACACCACCGGCCCAGAGACCCACGTAGATAAGTTTGCTGCGGCTGCGGATCCGCCCCATCCAGAAGACCATCGCCGCGGCTGCCGCGGCGAGCGTCACGTAGTCGGCCAGCCCGCGGCCAAGGCCGATCACCACGACCAACGCCACCTCCGCAGCCAGCAGGAGCGCCAGATCCTCGTCGTAGGCGATCGCCACGGTCATGGCGAACACGAGCAACGGCACGATCTCGGCCCGCCACGCCTCGCCCGCCGACACCAGGCAGAGCACGACCGTTGCCGCCGACAGTGCCACCAGCGTGGCCACGTGGCCGAGGTCTTCGAGAACCTCCCGGTGGTGCAGGTGGATATAGAATCCGGAGAGTGCAAACATCGCCGCGAACAGCCCGAAGAGGGCCATGGCCCGGCCGATCCGCTGCCGGGCGTCCTGCTGGCGCAGGTATTCCTGATGCTCGCGGTCGAGGAGTTGGACCTCATCGGCATCTATCGGCACGCCCGCGTCCGCCAGCAGGTCACCGGCCGCATAGCGGACGAACTGCTGGGGCGTCTTCTCGACCGCCTCCTTCTTCGCCTTCGCCGTCGCATCGCGATCGATCTCGAGCGTTCCCGGAAGCCGCTGCTCGACCCACGCACTCACCCGGCTGGCCAGCGGTCCCTCGCCGAGCTCCTCGTTGAGCCTCGCCCGCAGGCGAACTTTTGCTTCGCCCAGCAGCACCTCGGCGACCTGTGCCCGCGCGACCTCGGCGGCATTGCCCAGGGGATGCACGTCGATCTCCGTCTGGCTGCCCTCGTCGATGCCGTGCTGGATCTTCTCGAGCACGCCCATACTCTCCAGTTCGGAGAAGCTGCGGTCGATCGCTTTCTCACATTCGAGGAGCCGTTCCTTGGTGTCGATGCGGGCGCGAAATCGCTGGAAGGCCTGCTCGGCTTCAGCCACCCGCTTGTCAGGCTGCTCGGCCGGCTTCGCGGCGACGTCGGCCGCCGGTGCCGGGGATTTCTTTCCGACTTCGCCACGGTCGGAATCAGCGGCAGACTCGGCCGACGCCGCAGCATCTTCCGATTCGCGGGTGGGCGGCGGTTCCGGGGATGGCGGCTCACCTGTTGCAGGGGGCTCCGGTGCCACCGGCGGTTCGCGAACCGCCGGCTTCTCCGCGACGGCTACCAGTTTGTCGATGACCGCAGCAGCCTCGGGAGCGAATTCCAGCCAAGCGGCCCGCGACGAAGCCGCGACCGATTCGGCTGCCGCGATCTCGGCGATGCGATTTTTGAGGCCATCCCGCAACCGGACGATGGGAGCCTTGTCCTGCGAGTAAACCACCCGCACCTGGGCGGCGGCTCGTTCCTGGGCCGTCCGCGTGCGCTCCGCGTCGGGCTTCTCGAATGGCACCCGGGCCACGACGCCACGGGGAGGCGCCATCCCCGCGCGAAAGGGAAACGGTTCCGCCCAGCCATGCATCAGGATCAATAGCACAACGCCGGCGCCCAGGCAGAGGGCGAGCCGGAGCAGCACCTCCGACCGCGATACGTTTTCGAGCAGCGTGCCCCAGAAACCCTGGGGTGCCTCGACGGAGGAGCCCCGTTTGGTGCGGCGACGATAGGAGGATGGGGCGATGGTCATGAAGTTTTAGTCGCCATAGGCCTCGACGATCCGCTGCACGAGCGGATGGCGGACGATGTCGATCCCGCCGAGCTGTACGCGGCCGCAGCCCCGCACACGTTCCAGCCGCTCCATTGCGTCAACGAGACCGCTGCGTCGGTTCGACGGCAGGTCGATCTGGGTGGTGTCGCCGGAGATCACCATCTTGGAGCCGACCCCGAGGCGCGTAAGAAACATCTTCATCTGCGCGACGGTGGTGTTCTGCGCCTCATCGAGGATGATGAAAGCATTGTTGAGCGTGCGGCCCCGCATGTAGGCCAGCGGGATCATCTCGACGACGTCTTGCTCCGTGAGCCGCTTGAGCAGTTCGTAATCCATCATCTCCCGGAGAGCGTCGAGCAGCGGTCGCAGGTAGGGGTTGATCTTGGCCTGCAGGTCGCCGGGCAGATAGCCGAGGCTTTCCCCCGCCTCGACGGCCGGCCGCACGAGTACGATCTTGCGGACCTGTTCCGACCGTAGAGCCGACACCGCCATCGCGACCGCGAGGAAGGTCTTGCCGCTGCCGGCCGGCCCGCTGCAGACCACGACATCGTGCTCGCGAATCGCCTTCACGTAGGCGGCCTGTCCCGCCGACCGGGGCTGCACCTGCTTATCCGGCCGATGCACCTCGATCGGGTCGCGGGGAATCGTCTGCGTGGACCCGGTCGCCGCCAACAGCAACTGGGTGACGTCGGCTACTTCGACCGCCCCATGTTCACGGGCAATGTGATCGAGCTGCTCGAAGATCTCGGCGGCACGAAGCACGGCCGCCTCTTCCCCCTCGATCTGGATGGAGTCGTCGCGGGCCGACACGCCAACCCCCAGGGCTGACCGGATCCTGCGGAGGTGCTGGTCTCTCGGCCCGAAGACAGCCACAAGCCGCTTCGAATCGACGACCGCGATGGATGTGCGGGACATCGAAGCCCGTGGCGTATGACACGCCAACGGTCTTTAGGGGTACGGGACAATAGCGAGAGTATACCCGCGCGGCAGCCGCCAGGCCCACAGGTCGTTTTCCCACGGGAATGAGCCGGTTTCATACCCCGCCGAGCACCCACAACAGCCAGGCCACGGGGGCGGCAAAGAGGAGCGAATCGACCAGGTCGAGAAATCCGCCCATGCCGCCGAGCAACCGGCCGGAGTCTTTTGCTCCACACTCGCGCTTCACGAGCGATTCGGCCAAATCGCCCGCCATGGCAGCGAGTCCCACGAGCAGCCCAAAGACGAGCCAACCGCCCCAGGGACCATGTGCCGCTGCCTTGCCGTACTGCTCCAGCACGACCCAGGCCGCCGCCGACGAGCCGGCCAGCGATGCCGCCGCGCCCTCCCAGGTCTTGCCTGGGCTGAGCGTGGGGGCCATTCGATGCCTTCCCAGCAGCGAGCCACCCAGATAGGCCGCAATATCGCCGGCCTTCGCCGCCGCCACGAGACTCACCAGCGGCAGCATGCCCAGATGCACCCGACCGGTCTGCTCTGGTCCAAGGTTTTCCCGGCAGAGTAGCCGCAGGCTGACGATGCAGGCCATCGGCAGACCGAGGAACACGATCGTGAAGCCGCCGGCGGTAAGCCGTTCGAGCGCGGCTCCCTGTGTCCGGTAGGTGGCGATCTCAAGGCCGAACAGCGCAATGACCGCCAGGCTGGTCGCCACCGCCGGCCATCCCATCGCAGCGGCAGGCGATGCCGCGGACGAAGCCGCTGCGAAGGCTTCGGCTCCGGCCGCAGCCGAGAGCACCACCGCCACCACCGCCGGCCGCAGCAGCCACGCAGGCAGTTGGATATCCCGCGCCGCGAAGAGCTTCACCACTTCATCGACGCATCCCACCGCCAGCACGATCGCCACCGGCAGGAGCCACCAGGCTGGCTGGGCACCACCGAGGCCGATCCCGTCGGCCCATGCCAGTGCGCCGAAGGCCACCGTGATCAGGCCGGCGAACATGACGCGTGACCCGAATGAACCGGGCAACGTCCGTCGCGACTCAGCGGAGGAGAGCGGTGATGAATCCTGGGCGGTCACGACTGGCTCAGCCCTCCGAAGCGGCGGTCACGGGCGGCAAATGCCGCGATGGCAGCATCGAGATGCGGCTCGGCGAAGTCTGGCCATGTGACGTCGGTGACCCATAGTTCAGCGTAGCTGATCTGCCAAAGCAGGAAGTTGCTGATCCGCATCTCGCCCGCGGTTCGGATCAGCAGGTCGGGATCGGGCATGCCGGCGGTGTCGAGCCGCGCCGCGATCGCCGCTTCGTCGATCTGCCGGGGGTCGAGCCGCCCATCGCGGGCCTCCTGCGCGAGGGCCCTCGCGGCATCGACGATCTCTGCCCGCGATCCGTAGTTGATCGCCAGACAGAGCCGGAGCCCGTCGTTTCCGGCGCAGAGTTCGACGGTGCGATCCAACTCCTCGAGCGTCGATGGAGGGAGCCCGTCCCGGTGGCCGATCATCGACAGGCGAATCCGTTCACGCATCAGGAGTGACCGCTCCTCGATCATGTATTGCTCGAGCAGGTGCATGAGAAACTCGAGCTCGTGGGCCGGCCGACGCCAGTTCTCACTGGAGAGGCAGTAGAGCGTGAGCTGTTCGACCCCCAGACGAGCGCAGTGCTCCGTGATCCTCCGCACGCTGGTCACGCCGCGGCGATGCCCCTCGATCCGAGGCAGGCCGCGTTGCACGGCCCAGCGGCCGTTGCCATCCATGATGATGGCGATGTGCCGGGGCAAGCGAGCGGGACCTTCGGCCACGATGCCGGTCGGGCCGGGCATCAGGCGTTCGCTGGCGTGCGGTGCTGGGGGCGTGGCCATGATTTCTGCTGGTGGGCGGTGCGGTCGCAGAAGATCGTCTGCTCCCGATCCGGGCCGACCGACACGATCGACACCGGTCGTCCGAGCAACTCTCCAATCCTGACAAGATACGCCTTCGCGGCGGCGGGCAGGGCGTCGTAGCTGCGAACAATCGAAAGATCCTCGCGCCAGCCGGGCAGCGTTTCGTAGACAGGCACGGCCTTCTTGAGGTCGTCGACATGGCTGGGGAAGTGGCTCATCTGCTTCCCGTGCACCGTGTAAGACGTGCAGATCTTCAGCTCGTCGAGCCCACCCGGCACGTCGAGCAGCATCACGGCCAATTCGTCCACGCCCGACAGCCTCGCGGTGTAGCGGGCTGCGACGGCATCGAACCAGCCGCACCGCCGCGGCCGCTTCGTCACCGTGCCGTACTCACGGCCGCGCTCGCGGAGGTGTTCGCCGATCGCGTTGGCCTGTTCGGTCGGCATCGGGCCGCCACCGACCCGCGTCGAATAGGCCTTGACGACGCCGATCACCCGCTCGACCCACCGGCCCGGGATTCCCGAGCCGCTCGACACGCCGACACCAGAGGAATTGCTGCTGGTCACGAACGGGAACGTGCCGTGGTCGATGTCGAGCAGCGCTCCCTGCGCCCCCTCGAAGAGCATGCGGCTGCCCCCTTCGATAGCGTCGAGCAGGTAGGCCGTCGTGTCGAACACATAGGGCCGCAGCCGCTCCGCATACTCCATGTACTGGGCATGGATCGCGGCGGCGTCGAGCGGCTCGGGCTTGCCGGCCCCGCCCGCCTGCCAGCCGGAGAGCTGCTGGTTCTTGATGCCGACGATGTGTTCCAGGCGGCCGCGAAACTCGTCACGGTAGAGATCGCCGAGCCGGATCGCCAGCGATCGCCCCACCTTGTCGCGGTAGCAGGGACCGATGCCGCGGCCGGTCGTGCCGATCGCCTCGCCCCCCGACAGGCTGCCGTCGAGTTGCTTGTCTTCGGCCACGTGCCACGGAAACACGAGGTGGGCCCGGTCGCTGATCCGCAGCTTCCCTTCGACGCGGACGCCACGCCCCTCGAGCATGTCGATTTCCCGGATCACGCTGGCGGGATCGAGGGCCACGCCGCCGGTGATCACGCAGGTGACGTTGTCCCTCAGGATGCCGCTGGGAATGAGGGAGAGCTTCCAGGTCTGGCCGTTGGAGACGACGGTGTGGCCGGCGTTAGCGCCGCCCTGATAGCGGACGACGATCTCGTGGTCTTCGGTGAGGATGTCGACGAGCTTGCCTTTGGCTTCGTCACCCCACTGCAGACCGATAACGCATGTGCCGGGCACGGAAAGAGGTCCTCGCTACGAGAAGGAGAAAACGGCTCGCCTGGGGAGGCTGCCGAACTGAGGCCTCCCCACAGAGTCTAAAACCGCGGAAACTGCGGTCAAGCCGGGTGTTCTACGGCCCGCCGGGGACGGCAGAAGTCTCGTCGCTACGGCCTTCGCTACGCTCAGTCCTAATGCTCCTCGACTCCCGATGCTGAGGAGCCGGTCGGAGGCACGCGCAGGAGCCGGTGAATTCTGCGACTCACGAGCGATTCACCAGCATCCACGAGCCTCCCGTAGCAGAATCCGCCGGCGACGAGCATGCCGCAGCCGGCGAACCAATGCGTGCCGGATGGGCCATCTCGGCCGCCTTGGCACCGCGAACCCATGGTAGATTTGCGGCATGAAACCCGCACCCGGCACCGTTCATCATGTCACCTCCGCCGAACGCGGCCAGACGGTCGCGGCTTTTCTCCGCGCGAAACTGGCCGCGAACGAGTCCGGCGCGGCGAGCTGGTCGCAGGTGCAGAAGCTCGTGCGGTCGCGGCGGGTGATGATCCACGGCAACATCTGCACCGACACGGCGCGGCGGCTCAAGGATGGCGAGGTGGTGAAGGTGCTCGCCGCGGCGGCGGCCGCGCCGCCGAAGGCCGACGATGTGCGGGTCGTCTATCTCGACGACCAGGTCGTGGTGGTCGACAAGCCGACCGGCATCACCACCACACGGCACACCGAGGAACTCTCCTGGCCGACGCGGCGGCGGCAGGTGCAGCCCACGCTCGACGAACTGGTGCCCGACGCGATCTCCCGACATCTCTTCGCCCGCCACGGGGCTCGTGGCAATAAAAAGCCCCGCCGCATTCCGCCGGTGCGGGCGGTGCACCGAATCGACCGAGAGACGAGCGGGCTCGTCGTGTTTGCCCGCACGGTTCCGGCCGAGCGGATTCTGGCCGAGCAGTTCCGAGCCCACACGACGCACCGGCGGTATCTCGCCATCTGCGTTGGCCGCGTCGGCGCGGGCACGATCCAGACGAATCTCGTCCGCGATCGCGGCGACGGCCGCCGCGGGTCATCGGAGACCGAGGAGGGGAAGCGGGCGGTCACGCACGTGCGGCCCGTCGAGCATTTCGGCGACGCCTTCACGCTCGTCGAGTGCCGGCTCGAGACCGGCCGCACCCACCAGATCCGCATCCATCTTTCCGAGATCGGCCATCCGGTCTGCGGTGAGCGGGTCTACTCCGCGCCGCGGCACATGAAGGTGGAAGACACGTCGCAGGCCCCGCGGGTGATGCTGCACGCGGCTGAATTGGGATTCGTTCATCCCGAATCGGGAGAAGATCTCCGCTTCGAAAGCCAGCTGCCAGCCGACATGCGGAAGCTGCTCGATTGGCTCCGTTCGTTGCGTGGGCAGGCGGCACGCGGGTAGCATCCTGCCATGGACACCGTCCGCTTTCGGCATGCACACTTCTCGGCGCGGTTCCCCGTCGGCTGCCTCTACACGCCGTCACATTTCTGGATGCGGCCGGCGGACGGACCTGCCGGACCAAGTGCGGTCGCGGCCGCCGACGCGCCCCGACTCTGGCACGTGGGCTTCACGAAGTTCGCCACGCGGATGCTCGGCGAACTGGTGGAGATGGTGCTGGAGGTGACGCCGGGCCAGACCGTCGGCGGCGGCGAGCGGCTCGGCACCGTCGAAGGCTTCAAGGCGGTGAGCGACCTTTTTTGTGTCGTCGACGGCACACTCTCCGCGGTCAATCCGGCACTCACCGCCGAAGCCTGCCTGACGCATTCCGATCCCTACGGCGCCGGCTGGCTCTACGCCGTGCAAGGCACGCCCACCCCGGGCCACCTCGACGTGCACGGCTACATCGCGCTGCTCACCGCAACGATCGATCAGCTGCAGGCCTCCCGCTATAGTGATGGCGACGGTCACACTGCCGCAGAGCCCGCCCAATCTGACGAGCCCGAGCCAGGAGACGATGCATGACCACTGCGAAAGCCCGATACATCATGGTTGGCGGCTTTCTTGGTGCGGGAAAGACGACGTCGATCCTGCGGCTCGCCGAATGGCTCACATCCCGTGGCCTCCGCGTGGGGCTGGTCACGAACGATCAGGGCGGAGGGCTCGTCGACACGGCGCTCGCCGCGGCCCATCGCATGCCGGTCGAGGAGATCGTGGGCGGCTGCTTTTGCTGCCGGTTCACATCGCTGGTCGAGGCGGCCGAGTCGCTGGTGCGGGAGACCGCGCCCGACGTGCTGATCGCCGAGCCGGTGGGCAGTTGCACCGACCTCGTGGCCACGGTGACGCTGCCACTGGAGCAGATCTACGGCGACCGCTTCGAGGTGGCGCCGATGAGCGTGGTGGTCGATCCGCTGCGGGCCGAACGGGTGCTGGGGCTCGCCACCGCGAAGCTCTCGGACCACGTGGGCTACATCTACCGCAAGCAACTGGAAGAGGCGGAGATCATCGTCATCAACAAGTGCGACCTCGTCGACGCCCCGCGACGCGAACGCCTCCGGACAGCCCTCGCGGCGGTGAACCCGCGGGCGACGATTCTCGAATGCTCGTGCCGCGATGACACGGGCCTCGAGCCGTGGTTTGAGCGTTTGCTCGCCGAGGCTTCGCAAGCTGCGGCGATCGCCGAGATCGATTACGACCGCTACGCCCTTGGGGAATCGCTGCTCGGCTGGCTCAATGCCGAGGTGAGAATCGGGGCGACCGACGCTGCTGAGTTCGACGGCAACGAACTGCTCGTCGCGATCCTTTCGCAGATCCGCGAAACCCTCGCCGCCAGTGGCCACGAGATCGCACATCTCAAGGGCACGCTTGCGATCGAGGGCGACCCCTACGAACTGGCCGCGGCCAACCTCGTCCGTACCGCCGACTCGGCCCACCTCTCGCACCGTCTGGCCGAGCCGATCGACATCGGACGCTTGCTCGTCAACCTACGAGCCGAGGCCGACCCGGCAGACCTCGAGCGGACCGTGCGGGCGGCGATATCGCTCTGTGCGACCGGCCTGCCCCACAAGGTCCTCCACCTCGAACATTTCCGTCCCGGTCGTCCCGTGCCCACCCACCGCATCCCCGCGCGGGTATAAATGGGGACGGGAGCGATTTTCGCAGCGAAAATCGCTCCCGTCCCCATTTACCGTCCCCTGAAAGAGTCAACGATGATCCTGCCCCAGATGGCCAGCCACATGCTGTCTTCGGTGGCGCCCAACTGCCTCTGGAAATTCGGCTGGAATTTCGGTGTGAAGGGCCTTATCGCCGTGGAGAAATTCAAGGCGAGGCGGCGGAGGGGGATCGTCTTCCCGCCTTTTCTGCATCTCTCGGTCATCAACTCCTGCAACCTCAAGTGCCAGGGTTGCTGGGTCGACGTGCAGGCGCCGCGGACGATGGTGCCATTCGAGGAACTCGACGCGATCGTCAGCGATGCGAAGGCGCACGGCAACGTGTTCTTCGGGCTGCTCGGGGGTGAGCCGTTTCTGCACCCGCGGTTGCTCGACCTGCTGGCCGCCCACCCCGACTGCTATTTCCAGATCTTCACCAACGGCCAATTGATCACGCCTGAGATCGCCCGCCGCCTGCAGTCGCTGGGCAACGCCACGCCGCTGGTGAGCATCGAGGGTGATGCGGCGACCAGCGACATCCGCCGCGGCAGCCGCCAAGTGCTCGACCGCTCGCTCCGCGGTCTCGAACTCTGCCTCGAGGCGCGGCTGATCACGGGCGTGGCTACGAGCCTTTGCCGCTCCAACATCGACACGCTGCTCACGGAGGCGTGGCTCCGTCGACTCATCGACATGGGCGTGCACTACACCTGGTTTCACGGTTATCGCCCCGTCGGCCCGGAGGCGTCGCCGGAGTTGGCACTCACGCCCGATCAGCTCGTGCGCGTGCGACGGTTCGTGGTGGAACAGCGGGCCCGGCTCCCGATCGCGATCGTCGACGCCTACTACGACGACAAGGGGGATGCGCTCTGCCCGATGGCGATCGGCCTCACGCACCACGTCGGCCCGTCGGGTGGGATCGAGCCCTGCCCGATCATCCAGTTGGCGGTGGAACAGGTCGGCACAGGCTCGTTCTACGAACAAGTGACGCAGTCGGCGTTTCTGAAGGACATGCGTGACGCGGCCGCCCAACACAGCCGCGGCTGCGTGGTGCTCGAGAACCCGCGGCTGATTTTGGAGATCGCCGACCGGCACGGAGCTCATGACACGACCCAGCGGGGCACCGCCCGGCAGGAACTGCTGGCGATGACTCCGCGGTCGAGCCAGGATCTGCCCGGCCGCGAGATCCCTGAAAAGCACTGGATGTACCGATTCGCGAAGCATTATTGGTTCAACGATTTCGGCACGTATCCGGCCGCGGGAAACGTCCACCCATGACAGACGAGACACCCGCCGACGCCGCTCGCATCGTCTATTGCCGCTGCGCCTACGCGCAGGTCGTGCCGGTCGCCGTGAAAGATGCCGTGCTCGAAGGTCTGGCCGCGGCGGGCCGCGGCTTCGAGATGGTGCCCGATCTCTGCGAGATGGCCGCCCGCCGCGACCCGCATCTGGCGGAACTGGCCCGTGGCGATCGTCCGCTCAAGATATTCGCCTGCTGGCCACGCGCCGTGCAGGGGCTCTTCGTGCTCGCCGACGCACCGCTGCCCAAGCAGGGGGTGGAGATCCTCAACATGCGGACCGACTCCGCCGAGACCTTACTGGCCGGCGTGCCCGCTGCGCCGTCGGAAGGAACGGGATCATGATCGCTGAAGCGTTGTTGCCGCCGCGGGTGATCGTCTACGAGGGCACGGGGGCCGCGTCGCTGGCCGCCGCCGACCGGGGCGGCATCTTCGCGGCACTGCTCGACCGCGGCTATGCCGTCACGCGAGCCGGAGTGGGCACGGCCGCCCTGCAGGCCGGCGGCGCGATGATCGTGATTGGCTGTTTTCCCGACGGGCCGCCCGCGGTGGGCGATGCGAGCGGACGGTGCGAGGTGATGGTGCGCGATGTCACAGGGCTCTCGGTCGCAGAGACCGTCGCCGTCGTCGAGGCGGCCCGAGGCGAGCGGCGGATGAACCGGCCGCCGGAAGCATCGGCCGTCGCCAACGGACCGGTCGCCAACACCGTCGAGACCTGGAAGCCTTGGTTTCCGGTGATAGACACGGCGCGGTGCACCAATTGCATGCAGTGCCTGAGCTTCTGCCTGTTCGATGTCTACGGCGTGGCGGCCGACCAGACTCTCCGCGTCGAGAACCCTGCCAACTGCAAGGTCAACTGCCCCGCCTGCTCCCGGGTCTGCCCCGAAGTGGCGATCATGTTTCCCAAGTATCACGCCGGCCCGATCGATGGCGGCCCGGTGGCGGAAGCCGACGTCCACCGCGAGAAGATGAAGGTTGACATCTCGGCACTCTTGGGCGGCGACATCTACGCCAAGCTCCGGGAGCGGAGCGCCGACGCCAAGGCGAGATTCTCCAAGGAGCGGAGTGCCGACCAAGCGCTCGCCGAGCGGCGAAGGTGCCTCACGAAGCTCGCCGACGCGGCACAGATCCCCCGCGAGGTGCTCGACGCCCTGCCCTCGCCCGAGGAGATCCAACGGCGGGTGGAGGCGGCTGCGGCCCGGGCGGCGGCCGCAAAAGAGGCGGCGGCGGGCGGCTTGAATTCCACCGGGGCCGCCGGGGCCGCGGGGGCCTAGGTGATTGACCTGACGAAGACGCTGCCAAAAGGCATACTGTGTCTTTCCCCGAAGAGGTGCCAGCGATGTCCACTGCCGACCCCTCGTCGATCGCGCTTGCGATCCTGCCGCCGCCCGTGCCTCCGGCGGTGATCAGGTCGCGGCCGCCGCAGGCAGGGATCCCCCCGACCAAGGCGGATCGCGACGGCCTCCGCGACGCCGTGCGGCGCGGGATGAGCCGCGACCTCGCCGTGCCGCCGCTGGGCATGGACGAACTCCGCCGCCGGGCGACCGCGGCACTCGCCGAGGCGGGGCTGCCTGAGACGTATCTCGATTATGCAGTTGTCACCGTCAACAACGAGTCGTGGCGAGACGCCCTGGCCGCAGTGCCATTCGAGCGGCGGCTCCTGCTCATGCCCAAGTGCCTGCGGGTGGAGAACCGCTGCCCCGCGCCCTTCGACGAGTTCGGCCTGCTCTGCAAGCAGTGCGGCCTGTGCTCCATCCAGGATTTCCAGGCGGAGGCCGAGCGGCTCGGCTACGCGGTGCTCGTGGCCGAGGGCTCGGCGCTGGTGATGGCGATGGTGCAGACCGGCACGATCGAGGCCATCGTCGGTGTGAGCTGCATGCCGGTGCTCGAGAAAACATTTTCGCACGTGCAGGCGGCGGCGATTCCGGCGGTAGCCGTGCCCCTGCTCCAGGACGACTGCATCGACACGACGGTCGACGTCGACTGGGTCTGGGACTACATCCACCTCGAGGCGGCCGACCGGTCGCGACGGCTCGATCTCGGCGGCCTGCACGACACGGTGAAGACATGGTTCGAACGGCCGACCCTCGATCGGCTGATGGGGCCGCCGGTGGGCCATGCGGAGGAGATCGGCCGGGACTGGCTGGCGGTCGGCGGCCGACGGTGGCGACCCTTCCTGGCGGCGGCTGTGTTCGAGGCGCTGCGCCCAGGCGCGAGTGATGAGAACACGGCTCGCGATCCGCACTCGCTCGACGCCATCCAACGGATCGCCGTGGCGGTGGAATGTTTTCACAAGGCATCGCTCGTTCACGACGACATCGAGGACGGCGATCTCGAGCGGTATGGCGAGCCGACGCTCTGCGGTGCGCACGGGGTGCCGATCGCGCTCAACGTGGGCGACCTCTTGATCGGCGAGGGCTATCGACTGCTGGCGGAATCGGGCCTCGATGCCGATCGCATCCGCGCCGCCGTCCGCGAGGCGGCCGGCGCGCAGCGGCTGCTCTGCCAGGGGCAGGGTGCCGAGCTCGCCTGGAGCCGCAGCCCCTCGCAGTTGGCCAGCCGCCAGGTGCTGGAGATCTTCCGACTCAAGACATCGCCGGCGTTCGACGTGGCCCTGCAACTGGCCGCCATCGGCGCGGGCCGGGCGGACGAGGTCTCCGACGCCTTGCGGGCCTACAGCGAGGCGGTGGGGATCGCCTACCAGATCAAGGACGACCTGGAGGACATGCTCGACGACGCGGGGCTTGTGAGCAATGTCGAGTCGCGGCCGAGCGTGGTGCTCGCGATCGCGGCCGAACGGTCTCGCGGCGACGACCGCGAGATACTCGCCGCGATCACCTCCGGAAAGCCCCATGCCGCCGCCACGCCCGACCGTCTGCGGGAGGCGATCCGCACGGCCAAGGCCGATGAGAAGGCGGCGCTGTTGCTCGAGAGCTACAAGGAGCAGGCAGTGCGGGCCCTCGAGGGCCTCTCCGACCCGACGCTGAAGGGTCTGCTGCGACGGGTGCTGGCGAAGATGTTCAACGAACTCACCTTCGAGGGCTACTGCCGGGAGCAGGAGGCGAAGGTGGCCCGCGAGCACGGCACCAGCCCGCAGACGGCCGCTGAGCCGGCTGCCACGGCATGAGCCAGCGACTGCAGATGCTGCAGGTGGCC
The DNA here is from genome assembly GCA_044236455.1 of Pirellulales bacterium. Classification (GTDB taxonomy): domain Bacteria; phylum Planctomycetota; class Planctomycetia; order Pirellulales; family UBA1268; genus CAMCQY01. Next base: position 8,090 of record JBIIGJ010000014.1, on the reverse strand, counting down.
CGTCTCGCCCGGCGAACGCTGGGGGACGCAGCTGATCTGGTGGTGTCGTTCCTCCAGTCGCTCGCGACGCCGGCTGGCGGCTACTGCAATCGCGGCGGCCGGCCCGACCTCTACTACACCTCGTTCGCACTCGATGCGCTCGTAGCCCTCGATGCCCTGCCTGCCGGCAACGAGCAGGCGAAGTCGACCAGGAACTATCTCGACACCTTCGGCGACGGCAGCAGTCTCGATTTCGTGCACCGCTGCTGTCTCGCGAGGGCGTGGGCGTCCCAGCCGGCCGATGCTTTTCCTCTGGAGCGTCGCGCGGCCCTGCTCGCCGGCGTGGAGAGACACCGTGCGGCCGATGGCGGCTTCAACTCGCGGGCCGGCGCCGCCCGCGGCACCGCCTACGGCTGCTTTCTGGCGGTCAATGCCTGCGCCGATCTGAAGCAACCGCTCACCCAGACCGGGCCTGCCGCTGAGGCGATCGCGGCGTGCGTAAGCGCGCTCCGCGCCGCGGACGGCGGCTGGTCGAACTCGGGCGATCAGCCGGAAGGCTCGACGACCGCAACAGCGGCCGCGATCGCCACGCTCCGCAACCTCGAACGGCCGGTGCCCCCCGGTGTTGGCGAGTGGCTGCTGGCCCGGCGTCATCCGGCTGGTGGCTTCACCGCCGCACCCGATGCGCCGATTCCCGACCTGCTCTCGACCGCGGTCGCGCTGCATGCGCTCGACGCGCTCGAGGTGCCCTGGCGGGACCATCGCGAGAGCATGCTCGACTTCATCGACACGCTCTGGACGGCTGAGGGGGCCTTCCACGGCTCGTGGGCCGACGACGAGCCCGACGCGGAGTACACGTTCTATGGACTCGTCGCCCTCGGCCATTGCAGCGTCTGACCGACGAAACGTCTCGGTCCGCCATCCACGGCGACGCGCCGCCGGGACGGCGAAGCTTCCGTCGCTCGGAGCTTCCGACTTGCCACCCTGGACGGCATGGTACGCACAACAAGTCGGACATCCTCCTCGTCTCCTCCACCTTCGCCGATCCCAGCTCCCCGCACACAAAAAAGCGTGGCCGTAACAAAGCTCCCCATCCCAGAGCCCGCTGCCAGCAGGCACGTACCCCGCCCGTCCGCTATCGTGTGACACGATGCCCCACCACGGTTCCCCCTCCATCCTCGAATCCGACGCCTTCCGCGCCGCACGCCGCGAGGCCGTGGCCGCGTTGCTTGGCAGAAGAAACGCGGCCGGACACTGGGTCGGGCAACTCTCGTCCAGCGCCCTCTCCACCGCGACAGCCATCAACGCCCTCCGGCTCGTCGATGCCAAAGGCCATGCAGCGCGGATCGACGCAGGCGCGGCATGGCTCGCGGCAACGCAGCTGGCCGACGGCAGCTGGGGCGACACCGTCGCCAGCAAGGGCAACCTCTCCACGACGCTCCTGTGTTGGGCGGCACTCGGTGCGGTGGCCGACGGCTGCACCACCGCCGACGGCATGACGGCCGCGATCGAGCGGGCCGCCACCTGGATTCGCGGGCAGACCGGTAGCCTCGAGGCCGACGCGATCGCCACGGCGCTGGCGGCCATCTACGGCCGCGACCGCACGTTCAGCGTGCCGATCCTCACGCACATCGCCCTCTGCGGCCGGTTCGGCAATCCGCGGGAGCCCGAGACATGGCGGGTGATTCCGCAGCTGCCGTTCGAACTGGCGGCGTTGCCACAGGCATGGTTTCGCCTGGTCGACATGCAGGTGGTGAGCTACGCGCTTCCCGCGCTCATCGCCATCGGCCAGGTGCGGCATGCAGCCGCGCCCGCGTGGGGCGTGCTCAAGGCGGTCCGCGACGCGGCCCGCGAGCCGACGCTCCGCGCGCTCGCTGCCATCCAGCCCGGGAACGGCGGCTACCTCGAGGCAACGCCGCTGACCTCGTTCGTGACGATGAGTCTCGCGGGCATGGGGCTGCACGATCATGCCGTGGCCCGAAAAGGCGTCGCTTTTCTCACGCAGTCACAGCGGCCGGACGGCTCATGGCCGATCGATACAAACCTCGCCACCTGGGTGACGACACAATCGGTGGCGGCGCTGGCCGCCGGCGGCCGGCTGGCGGAGCATCTCGGGTTGCAGGAGCGAGAGGCGATCCGTCACTGGCTGCTTGGCCAGCAGTGGAATCGTGTGCATCCCTACACCGGCGCCGCGGCGGGCGGCTGGGCATGGACCGACCTGCCCGGCGGCGTTCCCGACGCCGACGATACGAGCGGCGCGGTGGTGGTGCTCATGCACCTCGCAGCCGCGGATCATCGCCTGCCCGATGCCGACGTGCGGCGGGCCGCGTCGGCGGGCCTCGCATGGCTGGCGAACCTCGCCAACCGTGACGGCGGAATCCCCACGTTCTGCCGTGGCTGGGGGCGGCTGCCGTTCGATACCTCGTGTCCCGACATCACCGCGCATGCCCTGCGGGCCGCGGAGTGCTGGTCGCCTTTTGCAAACGCGGCAGATGGCCTGACCCCACACGCTGCTGCATCGCAGCAGCGCATGCTCGCCTCCGCTCGACGGTATCTCAAGAACACGCAGGCATCCGACGGCTCCTGGTGTCCGCTCTGGTTTGGCAACGAGCACCACGCCGACCAAGCAAACCCGGCCTACGGCACGGCGCGGGTGGTGCTGGCCACACTCGACCCGCGGGGTGCGGAGTGGCTCATGGCCTGCATGGCCGCCGATGGCGGCGTGGGGGGTGGGCCTGGGCTCAAGCCATCGATCGAGGAGACGGCCCTCTCGGTCGAAGCATTGGCTCGCGTGGCCGCAGAGTCGCGCGATGCCGACCTCCGCAGCCGTGCGACCGACGCCGTCGCGTCCGGCGTGACGTGGCTGCTTGAACACACCGCCGCAGGCACGCAGTTCCCAGCCTCGCCGATCGGGCTCTACTTCGCAAAGCTCTGGTACGACGAGGAACTCTATCCGCTGGCATTCACCGTCGCGGCACTGGAACGGGCGGCGATATTGCCCGGATCGAAATTGCCCGACTAGGATTCGAACCTAGACAAAGGGAACCAAAATCCCTTGTGCTACCGTTACACCATCGGGCAGTGCGGCTACTTTAGCACAGGCCCAAGCCGAACTGTTAGCCACAGGGGTTTCGTGCCCGAGTCACGCACGGGCCAATTCACTCGCCGGCGAAACCGCGTTCGACCAGCCAGCGGCTGCATTCCACCGTCCAGGGGTGGAGCTTCGCCGGATCGTAGGGACGAACGCCGAGGCCGATGCCGTGGGGCCCCTTTTCGTAGACGTGCAGTTCGAATGGCCGGCCGTTCCGGTCGAGGGCAGCGGCTAGGTCGAGCACGCCCGCCAGTTTCACGACCTTGTCCTCGACGGTATGCAAGAGAAACACTGGCGGCGTTTTTTCAGTCACGGCCAGTTCGCCGGAGAGATTCCGCGCGAGATCCTCGGACGGATTCTCGCCGAGTAGGTTGCGTCTCGAACCGGCATGCGTGTTCGTCGGTAGCATGCTGACGACCGGATAGCAGAGCACGCCCAGAGTCGGCCGCGATGGCTGCCGGTCGATGGCGTCGGTGGCGGCCGGATCGCCATCGTCGCCATGGGTGAGGAGCGTGACGGCGAGATGGCCGCCTGCCGAACTGCCTATCACGCCCACCCGCGCCGGATCGATGCCCAGCCGCGCATGCTCGGCCCGCACCAGCCGCATGGCTCGCGAAACGTCGCCGAGCATGACCGGATGACGATACCCCGTGCTGCCCAGCCGGTAGCGGAGCACGAAGGCGGAGATGCCCTGCGAATTGAGCCATCGGGCATAGTCGCTCCCCTCGTGGTCGGCCAGCCCACCGTAGCCGCCACCGGGGCAGACCACCATCGCCGCCGTCGGCTGCTCGGCCCCGGTTGCCGGCCACCAGGCGATCACTGGAATGTCGTGGTCGGCGGTCCCGAGCGCGCCGGGTGCATCCCCCGGCCAGAGCCGGATCGTCTCGGCGGCAGTGTCGGCAGCGACTGCACTGCCCGCCCCGAGCAGGAGAACGACCAGCCACAAAAGCAGGGTGTCGCGAATCGCCGTCATGGTGCCCATTGCAGTCTCTTCCCTCTGGTGAATCGTGTGCAGCGTCGTGTCAGCCGGCGGCCGTCCGACGCATGAATTCGATGCTCTCGCGGGCGAGCCGTTCGGCGCCGGGTGTGTAGTCGAACACCTCCACGCTGACCCATCCCGGATAGCGAGCCTCGGCGAGCGCCTTGAAGATCGGCACGAAGTCGACGTCGCCAAAGCCCGGCCCCTGAAGGTTCACGTCGTTGGCATGGAAGTGTTCAAGATGCCGGCAGCTCTCGCGGATGATCTCCGGAATCGAGCATGGCTCGCTCGCCATCGCCTTCACGTCGAGGTGCAGCCGCACATGGGGCGAGCCGATTCGCTCGATCAGTCGGCATGTCTCCGCCGCCGTGGTGAGCACGTCGGTCTCCACCGGCGAGAGCGGCTCGAGCGCGACGACCGTGCCAGTGGATTCAAGCACGGGCACGAGCCGGGAAAACACCTCGTGGAGGTGCTGCGTGGCCTGCTCGTGCGAAACGCCGGGCAGCAGGCTCCGCTGTTTCGGCGATCCGAACACGAGCACGCGGCCGCCCAGATCGGCGCAGAGCCTGGCGATGTCGCCCAGATAGCCGACCGTCCGATCTCGCACGGCGGGATCGGGGTGCGTGACATGAAACCCTTCCGTCTTCGCCAGGAGCCAGTGCAGCCCCACGCAGTCGAGCCCGGCCGTGGCGAGCGTCCGCCGGATCTCCGCGCGGGCGGAGGCGGAAACGTCGGTGACGAGCGGTGCGAGCGTGAACGGCGCGATCTCCAGGCCGGTATAGCCGCACGAGGCCGCGCACTCGCAGGCCTTCGCGAGCGGCCATTCACCAAAGGTCTCGTTGCAGATCGCGTAACGCATCAAACTCATGGCTCAAGGCGTTGGTTTGGCATGTGCGGAGCCGCCGGGCAGCTCGCGGATCCGCAGCCGGCGAAACTCGACCGGAGCCCCCTCCGACTCCAGGCAGAGAAACCCGGTCGCCGGGGTGCAGCCGCTGCCACCCGAGACCTCGTGCCCGTTCACCCAGAGCCGAACCTCACCGTCGATGGCGCGGATGGAGTAGTGGTTCCACTCGGGCGTACCACGGGAATGCCGCGCCGATGGAAAGCTCCGCTTCCCATCGGGAGCGACCGGCGGAAAGGGCTTCATCGATGACGTGCCCACCGGAAAGACGTCGCCGTCGGTCGTGAACCAGTCCGCCTTCTTGCCAGAAGATTTTTCGTACTGCGCGGTGTAGCCGTGGTCGAGCATCTGCACCTCGATGCCACCAGGGGGCAGTTTTCCGGGAGGCAGTTTTTCGAGGGACTCAGGCGGCGCCCAGAGAAACACGCCCGAATTGCCGCCGCTCGTGAGGTGACGCCACTCGAGCGAGAGCTCCAGATTGGTAACCGGCCGCCTCGTGCGGATCACGCCGACCGGCTGCCCGGTGCACCGCACGGAGTTGCCCTGCCAGGTCCAGGTGCCGGGCTCTCCGTTGACGTTCTCGAAGTCGTCGGCCGTGAGATCCCGCCAGCCGGGACCGCCCTCGTCGATCGGAATCGTGGCCGGGCCGGCGGCCCCGCTGAAGGGACGGGGCGTTTCCGCGGCGTATGTTTTCCAGGCCTCCTCGACGGCACCGGTCCGCTCATCGCCCTTGTGGAACAGGAAGCGGTGGTGCAGCCGCAGCACGTCGCCAGGGGCGAGCGTCGTCGTGCCGTCGGGCAGCGCCGGATCGTATTGCCTGCTGGCGAACGGATTGGCGGCAAAGAGTCCATAGGTGCGGACGTGCCACCGGGTGGGATGGCGGAAGCTCGCGGGATGGTTCAGGATCGCGATGCCCAGGTGCTCGCCGGCGACGGGGCCGTGATAATCGCACCAGCGGGCTGGCTTTGACCAGGCGTCCTTGTCGACGAGCCCATCGCTGTTGACGATCCGGCCACCCGCATTGGAATCGACGGCCATGGTGGTCGGCACGCGGATGAAGAGGCCCGCATCCTTGCGATCGTCAAACCGCACGGGGCCGGCGGCCGTCGTGCCTTCAGCCCCCACGCATGAAAACTCCTGGTCGATGTCGATCGTCCGCACGTCGCCTGCCGCCTGGAACGTGAGCCGCCGCTGCTCCACGAGAAAGGGACGGCCTGCGGGATCCATATGGTCGCAGACCTCCTCGATCACGGCCCGGTCGCCGTCGACGGACACACGCGTGAACTCCCGATGGACGATCCGGCCGACGGTCGCCAGCCGGGCCCGGTTCTTGTCCGTCATCTTGCCCTGCCCATTGGATTCCTCGAACGTGAGTCGGTCGTGCCAGGTGTCGCCACCGCCGCGGTAGGTTTCCGCACCGGTGAGTCCATCCCACGTCTCCGGATATTTCCAGTCGGCCCCGCCGACGCTTTCGTGGCCGAACGTAATCCCGCGGTGGTGCGGATGATCCCGCTGCACCGCCGGCTCCTCCGGCAGGTCACGCATCGGATAGGCCCGCGTCATCGGCTTGCCGGTGGGCCCGACGATGGGCCAGAGGTAGGGCTTGTTCCCCTCGTCGATCACATACGCGGCGAATGGACCGCCATTCACCTCGATCGTCACGCCCGACTTGTCCTGCCGCAGCGTCAGGCCATGCGGCTCGGCGCCGACGGCCGGACGCGGGGCCGCAGCCACGAGGCATACTGCCCACAGTGCGGCTGTGGGCACTGCCCGCAGGAGTGCGTCTCTGTGATTCATCATCGAGTTGATCAGCGTCATCAGCACAGTCCCTGTGGTCGTGTCTCGAGCGATGTTACAAACTTCGAACCCGCGGCGATACTCGCCGGGCGGCCTACTCGCTGCACCCGGATTTCAGGCCGCCACTTCCGCTCCAATCTCCGACTGCTGGCGTGGTCACACCGGAGGCGGGCCGCCCTGCGCAGGCGCCTGGGCCAATTCACCGGCGGCCTTGGCAAGCTTGTTCGTCACCGCAAACGAGAGCTGCTCGAGTTCGATTGCCAGGTCAACCGCCACGACCTGCACCTGCGGCGGCAGGCTGAGCGTGACCGGGGCGAAGTTCACGATCCCCTCGATCCCGGCAGCCACGAGCCGGTCTGCGACGGCCTGCGCATGCGCGGCAGGCACGACGATCATGCCCAGCCGGATGCCCGATGCTTTGATGACCTCGGGCAGTTCGTCGAGATGGCGAACGCGCACTCCCTGAATCGTCTGGCCGACCTTCGCGGGATCTGCATCGAAGGCCGCGTGGATCGAAAAGTTCTGCCGGCCGAAGCCGCGATAGCCGAGCAGTGCCTGGCCGAGATTGCCGACGCCGACCATCACCACCGGCCACGGGTGGTTCGTACCGAGGATGTCCCGCATTGCCCGGATCAGTTCGTCGCAGCGGTAGCCGACACCGGGATAGCCAAACTGCCCAAAGAAGCCCAGGTCCTTGCGGACCTGCGCATCGCTGAAGCCTAGCAGCGTGCCCAATTGGCCGGACGAAATCGTCTGCTGCCCAGCCGTCTCCAGCCGCTGCAGTTCGCGCAGGTAGAGGCTCAGGCGGCTGACCACCACCTTGGGGACGGGGGCGTCGGACGGGAGTTCTCCCGGCGGCGCGATCTGCGGTCGCTGGTCTGGCATGGGAAGCCCCTAAGGCCGGAACGGCATGAATCTACCGGGATAGCCCTCAAATACCAATCAAGACGTGACGTTCATGCCGTACGCAACGACTGTAACGCGCCTGGGGGTCTAGAAAAACAGCGCCGATTGCGGGGACTTGTCAACTTGCGGCGAGTTTGTGGTCGATCTTTAAAGAGGTGCGGTCGTGGGCAGCCACGCCGCCCACCCAGTGGTTTGTTCCCTTTCTCTCCTTCCAGTTCCAGGAGCCGCCTCGACAGAGGCAGCAGACATGAAAAGTACGTGGCTTTGTTGTCTGCTGGCACTCGTCAGTATCGCTTCGTCGGGCCAACGCGCCGACGCGGCCTACTGCGGGCTTGCCAGCTACAAACACGACGGCACGAAGATGACCACGGTCAGCTTCGCGCAGGCTCGTGAAGGGTGTTCGAGTTGTGAGACGTCCGCCAGCGAGCCGAGCTGTG
>JBIIGJ010000181.1:0-5235 GCA_044236455.1 Pirellulales bacterium | reverse complement strand
CTGTTGCAGGCGGTCACCAACCGGCCGCCCCGCTTCAGCCGCTTCCACGCCTCCTCGACGAGCATGGAAACGTCGCGGCCGCTGCCGCCCACGTAGATCGCATCGGGATCGGGCAGCTTGGCCCAGGCTTCCGGCGCCTTGCCGAGCACAGCATGCAGATTGGTCACGCCGAATCGCTGGGCGTTTTCGATGATGAGATGGTGGTCGTCGGGATCCATCTCGATGGCGTGCACGCTGCCGTCGCGGGCGATCCGCGCCGCCTCGAGCCCAACCGAACCGCTGCCCGCGCCCACGTCCCACATCACACTGTCTGTTCGCAGCCCCAACTCGGAGAGGGCCAGCGATCGCACCTCGGCCGGCGTGAGCAGGCCACGCTTCGGCCGCGACTGCAGGAAGCAGTCGTCGGGATTGCCGAAGAGCCGCGTGCCGATCTGCCCGGGCTTGTCGGCCACGCGGGCCTTCCGCACGAGAATCATCACGTTGAGCCCGCTGAATGATTCCTTCGCAATCTCCGCCAGGCTGCCCTGCGTCACCCGCTCGTCGGGCGACCCGAGGTTTTCGCAGACATAAGCCTGGAAATAACCGATGCCCTCTTCGAGCAGCGTCTTCGCCACGGCAGACGGCGGCCACTGCTCGCTGGTGAAGAGACCGACTGTCTCGCTCGTGCGGATCTTGTCGATCACCCGCTCGATCGACTGTCCCGAAAGATTGGCGAGAAACGCCTCCTCCCACGACTCCTTCACACGCGCGAACGCCAACTGCATGCTGCTGACGTGCGGCACGACCTCGAAGCGATCCTTGCCGAGCTTCGCGCAGACATACCTCGCCGTGCCGTAGAAGAGCGGGTCGCCCGAGGCGAGCACGACGATCTTCTTCGCGCCGGCCGCCTCGATCCGCTCGACGAGTTCCTCGAGGTTGGCCGCTGTCGCGAGCTTGCCCGCTATGGTCCCCGGCAGCATCGCCACGCACGACTCAGGCCCGAGCAATACCTCGGCCGCCTCGACGAGCCGCCGCGCGTGCGCGGTCATGCCATCGACACCGTCATCACCGATGCCGACGATATGCACCTTCTCCATGCGCGGACTCTCTTCGAGGATTTTCTCGAGGGCCACCGACCCTCCTTGGACTGAACACCCAGAAACGGCAGGAAGACGAACCGCGAGCGATCAGGCCTGGAACGAACTGCCGCAGCCGCAGCTCTTCTTGGCGTTGGGGTTGTTGAAGGTGAAGCCCCGCTTCTCGATGCTGTCGTGGAAGTCGAGCGTCGTGCCGTCGAGGAAGAGATCGCTCTTCTTGTCGACAACGACGGCAATACCGTGCTGCTCGCTCTTCGAATCGGCCTTGGGATCCCAGGCGGTGTCGAACCCGAGCGAATACTGAAAGCCGCTGCAGCCGCCACCGGCCACGCCGACGCGGAGCACCGTGGCAGGGTCGAGTTTCTGTTCGGCGATGATCTTCTTCACTTCACCGGCGGCTTTTTCCGTGAGCATGACCGACATGGCGTGAAAACTCCTGCAAAACGGGTGGCAAAAATACGGCTCGAGAAATCATGAGCCGTTGGGGAAATTGTATCCCGTCAGGGCCGGAAGGCAAAGCCGGTTCCCCGTCACAACGCCCGCAGCCGGACCACGCCGGCGGCGATCCGCTCGGCCGCGGCATCGATCTCCGAGGGCGTCGTGAACCGCGACAGCCCAAAGCGCAGGCTGGCCCGGGCCTGATCCTCGCCGAGCCCGAGCGCCAGAAGCACGTGGCTCGGCCGCGGATGATCCGACGAGCAGGCGCTGCCGGAACTCACCGCCAAACCCTCGGCCGACAGTGTGGCCAGGAGCGTCTGGCCGTCGACCCCCGGCACGCAGACATTGAGATTGTTCACAAGACGCACGGGCTGGCCCGCCGCGGCCGCATCGAGCGACGGTCCGTTGAGCGTGATGCCCGCGACTTCCCTCTCGAGCCTACCCCAGAGCCGATCCCGCAGCTGTCGCATGCGGACCGTTTCCTCCGGCAGGCCCGCCACCGCCAGCCGCGCCGCCTCGGCCATGCCGACGATGCCGGGCACGTCGTGCGTGCCGCTTCGCATGCCCCGCTCCTGGCCGCCGCCGTAGACGAGCGGCTCGACGCGGACCACGCGGCCGCGCCGCCTGAGCCAGAGGGCCCCCATGCCCTTGGGACCATGAAACTTGTGGGCGGAAAAACTCGCGAGATCGGCGCCGAGGGCTTCTATATGAAACACCATCCGGCCGATCGCCTGGGCACAGTCGACGTGCAGGAGCGTGCCCTTGCCGTTGGCATGCACGAGGTCGGCGATCGCGGGGATGTCTTGCACCACGCCGATCTCGTTGTTGGCGAGCATCACCGAGACGAGAAACGTCTCGGGCCGCAGCGCAGCTTCCAGTGCATGCAGCCGAATGCGGCCCGGAATCCCGCTGCCGGAAATGCCTTGAGCGGCCTGCGTCTCGACTGCCAGTCGCGTCACCGCCACGCCCTGCCGTTCCAGATGATCGATCGGATCGAGCACGGCATCATGCTCGGTCGCCACGGTGACGATGTGGCCGCCGCCGTCTCCAGCTTTCGCAAGATTCTTCCAGCGGCGCGCTGATCCCAGCAGCGCCAGGTTGTTGCTCTCGGTCGCGCCGCCGGTGAACACGATCTCGCTGGCCGTGCCGCCGATCGCGGCCGCGAAGGTCTCACGGGCCGCGTCCACCGCCGCCCGGGCCTCTCGGCCGAGTTCGTGCGTGACGCTGCCCGCGTTGCCGTAGTGGTCGGTCAACCACGGCAGCATCGCTTCGAGCACCCGCGGATCGAGCCGCGTGGTGGCATGGTTATCGAGATAGATCGACGCGGATGGGGCGGCCATAAGGTAAGGATACCCTGCCGGCCGAGCCGGCCGCAGAAGCGGCTTACGACACCGCGCCGGCGGCGATCGCGTCGAGGGCGATCTGCGACCAGGTCTCAAACCGCTCGCGGTCGGCCAGCAGCTTTTCGAGCGTGTCAAACCCGCACTCGACCAGTTCGCTCTCGCGGGAAGCGACCTCGGGCCGCTCCAGTTCCATGATGTGCACGATGCCCAAGTGGACGCTGCCCACCGGCGTGGCATCGTCGTTGATGAGGCCGACGCAACGCGACGTCCAGGTGCCGCCGATGGCCACCTCCTCGGCGAGTTCCCGCTTCATGCCCGACTCATACGACACGTCGTCGCCATGCTCACCGTCGGTGCTGGCGATGTGGCCGCCGATGCCGACCGACCGCTTGGCCCGCAGCCTTGCCTCGCTCTGACCGCCGCCGCGGGTGTAGGCGAAGTAGCGGGGCGTGCCATCCTCGGCCCGCCACGAGAGCACGCAGTAGGGAATCAGTTGTTTGAACGACGGATCCTCCTCCACGCTCGCCCGCGGCCGCCACGACGTGTGCCGCGGATCGAGCAGGAGCGGCAGGTAGCTGGCCGTGTCGCCACAGAAGCCCTGAAAAATCCCGGCCCGCTCGAGGAGCGACCGCGGCACGACGAGAACATCTTCCTGGGGAATCGGGCTCATGACAGGGCTCCGGGGGTAAGCGAGTGGGGCCTTTGTTGTAAAGCGGAAAGCGGAAAGCGGGAAGACGGAGCGGAGCCGGTCGGGGGCACGCGCAGACGACGGTGAACTTTGACTGCCAGAGATGGCGCACCACGCCCGTGGAGTGCGTGCCGTCAAAGTCCGCCGGCGGCGAGCATGCGCCCCGCCGGCGCAGCGGGCGAAAGCACCGGCCGCTCCTCGCTCTTACTGTATCAGCATCGCGTCGCCGTAGCTCAGGAAGCGATACCGCTGCCGGATCGCCTCCTCGTAGGCAGTCGCGATCAGCCCGCGGGAGGAGAACGTGCTCACGAGCACCATCAGCGTCGTGCGGGGCATGTGGAAATTCGTCAGCAGGCAGTCGACGGCGTGGAACTGGAATCCGGGCTTGATGAAGAGGTCGGTCGGCCCGCTCCAGGCCGTGAGCGTGCCGCCGCGGGCCGCCGTTTCGAGCGTGCGGGCGGCAGTCGTGCCCACCGCGACGACCCGCCCGCCCCGCGCCTTCGTCTCGTGCACGGCCGCGACCGTCTCCGGCGGACATTCGCACCACTCGGTGTGCATCGGATGGTCGTCGATTCGCTCAACTGAGATGGGCCGGAAGGTGTCGAGGCCCACGTGCAGGGTGACGCTTGCCCGGCCGATGCCGCGGGCGGCAAGCTCCGAGAGCAGCGACTCGGTGAAGTGCAGCCCCGCCGTGGGCGCCGCGGCCGAGCCGCTCTGTCGCGCAAACACGGTCTGGTATCGCTCGCGATCGCCTGGTTGTTCCGCACCGCCGCGAATGTAGCCGGGGAGCGGCACCCGCCCGACCCGATTGAGGATCTCTTCTGCGGTCGCCGCAGGCGCCACGACATCGGGCACAGCAAGCCATGCCCCACCGCCAGCGCGGCCGACGAGTGTGAGCGCGATCGCGTCGGCGCCACTGGCATCGACAAGCATCACGCGTTCACCGATCTCCGGCCGGCCCCGGGTGTTGGCCAAAAGCTCCCACGCGCCGCTTGCCCGGTCGACCCGTAGGAAGAGCCCCTCCCAGCGGCCGCTGGTCTTCAGGCGGCGACCGATCAGCCGCGCCGGCACGACGCGGGTGTCGTTGACGACGACAAGATCACCCGGCCGCAGGATCTCTGGCAGATCGCGGATGTGCCGATGCTCGAGCGACCCCGTCGCACGATCGACCACGAGCAGCCGAGCCGCGGCGCGATCGGCAAGGGATTCCTGCGCGATAAGTTCCGGCGGCAGCTGGTAGTCGTAGAGATCGGCGTCGGCCATCCGGGTATCGTAACTATCTTCACGCGAAACACGGCATCCTGTCGCCCTGACGGGCGGATGCCCGTCCTCAGCCAGTTGCTTGGCAAACGCAGTTTGCTGGTCCTGCGCTTCGCATCCTGCGAAGCAGTCTTCCGGAAGGGCGGGCTCCCCGAACACCGAAGCGAGCATCAGGCGCCTCGGCGCCAATCGCCCACCATCATCCTGAGCGCAGTCGCCGAGCCGCCGAGCGAGCGGAGCGTGTTCGGGGAGCCCGCCCGGCGCGTCGTCCGCGAGCGGAGCGTGTTCGGGGAGCCCGCCCGGCGCGTCGCCCCCGGCACCAAGGCCACACCCCTGGTAGACTCACGAGCATGTCGTCCAGCATCCATACCAGCGTCCTCCCCGCCGAGGTGATGTCGTTCCTCGCCGTGAAGCCTGGCATGCGGGTGGT
>JBIIGJ010000066.1:0-18918 GCA_044236455.1 Pirellulales bacterium | reverse complement strand
TAACAATCTAATTATCCGATTCTGCCAAACAGATAAATGGTTATCACAACGTTCATAACTGTTCTCGAAGATTACCCAACGCGAGGCGACACTAGCAAACCACACTTGACGATGTCGAAATAATGTACAAAATGCCACCTGTGGCAAGACGGGCTGGTTTCTCCGGCCATAAGGAGCATTCTTGCGATGTCTGTAGCCAACTTTTGCGCAATCCTGCCTGGCACGAAACTGCCCGTCACCGACAAGGAATGGTTTCCACGGTGGATTCGCCGGTATGCCTCGAGTTGCGGCGACCCCGCTGGCAAACTGCCAGTCAGCGAGAACCGGGTCGTTCCGTTTCTACAGGCACTCCGCGATCACGGCACGCCAGCCTGGCAGCGGCTGCAGGCTGTCAAAGCAATCGATGCCTATAGAGCACTCATCCTCAATGCAGAAGCGCCACACCTTCAACACATTCGTATCACTCTGAGCCGACTCGCCGAACAAGAGAAAGTTGCCGGGGCAACGCCTGGATCGCCAGGCACCCGCGACGAACGCCACCTTGTTGGACACATCGATCCATCAGAGCCGGCTGTCATCAAACAGGTGCGACGTGAGCTGCGACTGCGTCACAAGGCACTGCCGACCGAACGGGCTTATGTGGGCTGGCTGATTCGGTTTATCCAGCACTGCGGATCACCGGATCTTGAACGGTTGGGAGAGCCGGAGATCAAGGATTTTCTGACCACCCTCGCGGTTCGCGGCCACGTGACTGCTGGAACGCAAAATCAAGCCAAGTGCGCTCTGCTCTTCCTCTACAGCACCGTGCTCGGCCGCGAGCTCGAATTTCTCGATGTCGCCCGAGCCACGAAGAGCCCCCGCCTGCCTGTCGTCCTCAGCCGCAGGGAAATCGATGGCCTGCTACCGCATTTTCAAGGTCCGCGCGCGCTCATGTTCACGTTCATGTACGGCAGCGGCCTGCGACACCAAGAGTGCCGTCGCCTGCGGGTCAAGGATGTCTGTATCGATGAAGGTCACGTTGTTGTGCGGTCCGGCAAGGGCGACAAGGACCGGATTACCGTGCTTCCAGGGCGGGCGAGGGGCATGCTCGCTTCCCATGTGGAGACCGTCAGGCGGCTGCATGAACATGACCTGGAAAGCGGGATCGGCGGAGTCTTCCTCCCACATGCCCTGGAACGCAAGTACCCAAACGCCTGTCGGGAGTTTGGCTGGCAGTGGCTCTTCCCGTCGCTGCAATTGGCCCGCGATCCTCGCTCGGGACATGTTCGGCGCCATCACGTGTCGGAGCGGTTCTTCGGCGACGCCTTCAAGCGGGCAGTTCGCCTTGCTGGCCTTACGAAACACGCGGTCCCACATTCCCTGCGGCATAGTTTTGCCACGCACCTTCTCGAGGGCGGTGCCGACATCCGCACCGTCCAGGACTTGTTGGGGCACAAGGACGTAAGTACGACGATGATCTATCTGCACGTCATGAACAAACCAGGCCTCGCCGTCCGCAGCCCCATTGACTCGCTGGCGTGAAACACGGTCACCATCGGCTGAAGCGACGGCTCGCAGTACGCGAGCCGAGCCCGGCCGGGCAAACCTCGGCTTTACCCGCGACGGGCGTAAGCGGCAGGGGCCATGGATGGCCCTGTCGCGCGAAAGTCAATGCGTGAGCTTCTTGTGGCGGAAGCGGTGCGGTTCGTCGGCTGCGACGCCCATCCGCTCCTTGCGGCTCCGCTCGTAGACCTCGAAGTTGCCCTCGCAGACGTGCACGTAGCCATCCCCCTCGAAGGCGATGATGTGCGTGGCCAGTCGGTCGAGAAACCACCGGTCGTGGGTGATCACCACGACCGAACCGGCGAAGCTCGAAATTCCCTCCTCGAGCGAGCGGAGCGTGTCGACGTCGAGGTCGTTCGTCGGCTCGTCGAGCAGGAGCAGATTCGCACCGCCGCGGAGCAACTTCGCCAGGTGCACGCGGTTGCGTTCACCGCCGGAGAGCGTGCCAACCTTTTTCTGCTGGTCGGGCCCCATGAAGTTGAATTTTGCGACGTAGCTGCGGGCGTTGACCGTCCGCTTGCCTAGCTCGATCGTGTCGTGGCCGCCCGAGATCTCCTCGAACACCGTCTTGTCGGCGTCGAGGGCGTCGCGGTTCTGGTCGACATAACCGATGTCGACCGTGGCACCCACCTTGACCGTGCCACTGTCGGGCTTCTCCTGCCCGACGAGCATACGGAAGAGCGTGGTCTTACCGGCACCGTTGGGGCCGATGATGCCCACGATGCCGCCCGGCGGCAGCCGGAACGACAGATTCTCGAAGAGTAGCTTGTCGCCGAACGCCTTGGAGATGTTCTCGACGTCGATCACCTGGTCGCCGAGCGAGCGGCTGGCGGGAATGAAGATCTCGATCTCTGAATCACGGACCGCGGCCTGCTCCGCGGCCAGCTTTTCATAGGATGCCACGCGAGCCTTGCTCTTGGCCTGCCGGGCCTTGGGCGACATCCGAATCCACTCGAGTTCCTTGTCGAGCGTCTTCTGGCGGGTGCTCGCCTGCTTCTCTTCAAGTTCCAGACGGGCCTTCTTCTGCTGCAACCACGAGGTGTAGTTGCCCTCGAAGGGAATGCCCCGGCCGTGGTCGACCTCGAGGATCCACTTGGCGACGTTGTCGAGGAAGTAGCGGTCGTGCGTCACGGCCACCACGGTGCCCGTGTATTCGGCGAGATGCCGCTCGAGCCAGTCGACGCTCTCGGCATCGAGGTGATTGGTGGGCTCGTCGAGCAGGAGCAGGTCGGGCTTCTCGAGCAGCAGCTTGCAGAGCGCCACCCGGCGTCGCTCGCCGCCGGAGAGGTTCGTCACCGCCCAGTCGGCGGGGGGCAGGTTCATCGCGTCCATCGCGATCTCCACCTGCCGGTCGAGGTCCCAGAGATTCTTGACGTCGATCTCGTCCTGCACCGTCGCCTGCTCGGCGAGCAGTTTCTCCATCTCGGCGTCGTCGAGCGGTTCGCCCAGCCGGGCATTGATCTCCTCGAAGCGGCGCAGCACGGCACGGGAATGATCCACCGCGTCCATCACGTTTTCGAACACGGTCTTCTCGGGATCGAGCTGCGGCTCTTGCCGCAGGTAGCCGACGGTGTAGCCATCGGCCAGACGGGTCTCGCCGTCGTATTCCTTGTCGATGCCGGCCATGATCTTCATGAGCGTGCTCTTGCCGGCGCCGTTGCGACCCAGCAGGCCGATCTTCGCCCCGGGATAGAAGGCAAGATTGATGTTTTTGAGCAGCTCGCGCTGGCCGAATTTCTTGGTGAGATCGGTGATCTGGAAGATGAAGGCTGGGCCCATCGGAAGGCGGTTCGCTCCGTGATAGTGGCTGGCGGTCGAAGGTGCGCAGGGCAGGGGACGACGCCCCGGCACGAGGCATCGCTTCCCGTCAGCTTACAGGAGCGGCCTCGCTTCAACGAGGGCGTGCGCCGGACTCCGGCGAACTGTCCGCACCGCATCCGCGGCGCCACGTCACCTCGTTGCAGGCCGGATGGCGATGGACTACCATTCAGAGCCGTTTTTGAAGTGTCCTTCCGCGAAGGAGCATCCGTCCATGCCCGACTACGCACATCCCGACCTCCTCGTTTCCACCGCCTGGGTCGCAGACCATCTCACCGACCCAAAGGTGCGGATCGTCGAATCGGACGAGGACCGCGCGCTCTACACGCAGGGCCACATCCCCGGCGCCGTCGAAATCGACTGGCAGGTCGACCTCCAGAATCAGGTGGTGCGCGACTACATCGACCGGGCGGCCTTCGAGAAGCTCTGTGCCGAGCGCGGCATCTCCAACGACACGACGGTCGTATTCTACGGCGACAAGAACAACTGGTGGGCCTGCTATGCCTTCTGGGTATTCAAGCTCTACGGCCACAAGGACTGCCGGGTAATGAACGGCGGCCGGAAGCGGTGGGAGCTCGACGGCCGGGCCTGGTCGAACGACCGCGTGAATTACCCGCACGCCCGCTACACGGCGGCGGAGCAGGACGGCACCATCCGGGCCCTCCGCGACGAGGTGCTGAAGCACCAGCGGGCCGGCAAGCAGCTGCTCGACGTGCGGTCGCCGGAGGAATATCGGGGCGAGCGGACGCACATGCCCGACTATCCCAACGAGGGCGCGGTTCGCGGCGGCCATATCCCGGGCGCCAACAACGTGCCGTGGCCGATGAACTGCAACGAGGACGGCACGTTCAAGACGGCAAAGGAGCTGGAAAAACTCTACCTGCGCGACCTGAAGATGAAGCGTCGCTCTCCCACGATCGCCTATTGCCGGATTGGCGAGCGGTCGAGCCTGACCTGGTTCGTGCTCAAGTACCTGCTCGGCTTCGGGAACGTGAAGAACTACGACGGCTCGTGGCTGGAGTGGGGCAACTGCGTGGGGGTGCCGATCGTGAAGGGTGCCGCCCCGGGCGGCGCCGTCACCACGACTGCCGTCGCGCCGGCAGCAACCCATGCCTCCTGACGAGCTCTCCCAAGAGACACCCCGCTCTCTCCCAACCAACCGCATGAACGGCGTCAACGAGCGGCTGAACGCGATCATCGGCGAGTTCGCCGACTTGGACGGTCGTGAGAAGCTGGAGTTGCTGCTCGACTTCGCCGCCGGCCTGCCGCCGCTGCCAGCCGAGTACGCGGCCCGCAAGGGGACCGAAGATCGTCGGGTGCACGAGTGCCAGACGCCCGTCTTTCTCTGGCCGGAGGCAACGGACGGCACCGCCCGGCTCATCGCCGAGGTGGCCCCCGAGGCCCCAACCGTCAAGGGATTCGTGGCTATTCTGGCCGATGCGGTCAATGGCCGGCCTGTCGCCGAGGTGGCCACACTCCCAGAAGATATTCTTGAGCGGATGGGGCTCGCCGACGTGCTGGGAATCCTGCGGTCGCGCGGCCTGCGGTCAATTCTCTCCCGCGTGAAGCGGGAACTGGCCGGCACGACACCGGCCCGATCATAGTGGCAGGGAAAGGCAGCATCTCGTGACATCTGCAGCGAAATTGGTGAAGGTCGTGGCCGGCGTGGATCTGGGCGGCACTGCGATCAACTACACGTTTCTTGATCAACAGGGGCAGTTCCTGATCGAAGGGCTGTGCGAGCATCCGGCCCGAAGCGTCGAGGGGCCCGACATCTGCCTCGGCCAGATTGCCGACGGCTTGGCCATAGCCGCCGAGCAGGCAGGTATCCGTGTGGAAAACGTCGTGGCCATCGGCCTCGATACGCCCGGCCCCGCCAGTGCCGCAGGCGTGCTCAGCAAACGCGGCTCGACGAACTTCGTGCATGCCGAGTGGGCGGGCTATGACATCAGGGCAGGCCTCGAGCGGCGGCTCAGCCGGCCGGTGACCTACCTCAACGACGGTAACGCAGCCGCCCTCTGGGGACATGTCGCCATCTTCGGGTCTGAGAACAAAGCAACGAGTGTTTCCGCGATCATCGGCACGGGGCTGGGCGGCGGCGTGGTCACCGCGGGCGATGTCATCACTGGCCGAAACGGCTTCGGCGGCGAACTGGGGCATGTGCTGATCCCCTTCAGCCAGATCCCGGGCATCGAGGGCCTCGTGCCGACCTGCAACTGCGGGCGGACGGGCGATCTGGAGTCGCTCTGCTCGCTGACGGCCATCCGCCGCACGCTCTTGCCGCATTTCCTGGCACGGCAGCCCGGCCACGAACTTGCACTCGGAGACATTGCAGATGCGGCGAAACGGGTGCGCGGGCTCGCGGAACGGGGCGACGACCTCTGCCGCCAGATCTTCCGCGTGCAGGCCCGGGCCTTGGGGCTGTTCTTCGACGAAATGATCAACGTCTTCGATCCCGACGCCCTGATGGTGGGCGGCGGGGCGGTGGAGACGTCAGCCGACTTCCGGTCGTGGTTCGTCGCGGAGATCCGCGCAGGCATGCCGACGCAACGGGAGGAGCAGGCGGGAATCCCCATCCACGTGATTCCCAACGGCGACACCGCCGGAGCCCGCGGCGCGGCCCTCGACGCCGCGAGAGTGGCCCGCGAACGCGGCCTGTAGCGTCACGCCACGCGGTCGAGAATCGGCAGCGAAGGCAACCCGTTGGGCTGCAGCCGCATGCCCGGGGCGGGCTGGGGAGCGAGTGACTCGTTGCCGGCCGGCCGCACGCGCGGCGGGCCGAGCAGCATCAGCCGAGCCGTGCCCAAGAGCCCGCGGAGCGACCCGAACGTGGCCTCCACGGCGGCCGGTTCGTAGCCGCAGTGCACCATGCAGTCCTGGCACTTGGCGTTGCCACTGGCGCGGCCGTAGGCATCCCAGTCGGTCTGCTCCATCATCTCCCGATAGGTCTTCGTGTAGCCCTCGTCGAGCAGGTAGCAGGGCCGCTGCCAGCCAAACAGGTTGTAGGTGGGCGTGCCCCACGGCCGGCACTCCAGGTCCCACGCGCCCTTGAGGAACTCCAAAAACACGGGCGACTGGTTGAACTTCCAGCGCCGCGGCGCATCGGCGAGGATCCGGCGGAAAAGCGACTGGCTCCGGTCCCGCGGCAGAAAGTGCTCCTGATCGGGCGCCTTCGCATAGGAATAGCCGGGGGAGATCATCATCCCCTCCACCCCCAGCGTCATCACCTCGTCGAAAAACTTGCGATACCGGGCCGGGTCGGCGGAGGCAAAGAGCGTGGAGTTGGTAGTCACGCGGAAGCCGGCCTTGCGGGCGGCGCGGATCGCCGACACGGCCATGTCGTAGACGCCCTCGCGGCAGACGGCGTGGTCGTGTTCCTCCCGGGGACCGTCGAGATGCACCGAAAAGGCCAGATAGGGGGAAGGGGAGAAGTGCGACAGCATCTCCTCGAGCTTGATCGCGTTGGTACAGAGATAGAGATACTTCTTGCGGGCCACGATGCCGGCCACGATCTCCTCGATCTGCGGATGGAGCAGCGGCTCGCCGCCGGGGATCGACACGATCGGTGCGCCACACTCATCGACCGCATGGAAGCACTGCTCGGGCGTGAGATGCGACCGCAGCACCTCGGTGGGATGCTGGATCTTGCCGCAGCCGCCACAGGCCAGATTGCAGCGAAAGAGTGGCTCGAGCATGAGCACGAGCGGATACTTGGCGTTGCCCCGCAGCCGCTGCACAGCCACGTGCTTCAGCACCGCCATCATTTGTCCAACTGGCACACTCATGCGACGCGCTCCCTGACACTCCGCCCGCTGGCTGCGGCCAGTGAAAACCGGGCCAGCGCCATGAGCGGGAAATAGATGCGGTAATAGTGGTAGCGAAGGTAGAAAACCTTCGGGAAACCGGTGCCGGTGAACTCCGACTCCTCCCAGGCACCGTCGGCCGGCTGCCTGGCGATCAGCCACTGCACGCCGCGACGGGTCTCCCGTGCGTCGTGACGGCCGGCGGCAAGGAGGCCGGCGACGCCCCAGGCTGTCTGCGAGGCGGTCGGGGTGCCGCACCCTGCGAGCGACCGATCCGCGTAGCTCTCCGGGGTCTCGCCCCAACCACCGCACGGCTGCTGATGCGCGGCCAGCCAGTCGGCCCCGGCGCAGACGGCATCGTGGTCCGCCGAAAGCCCGACCGCCCGTAGTCCCTCGATCGCCTGCCATGTGCCGTAGACATAGTTCACGCCCCAGCGGCCGAACCAGCTGCCGTCTGCCTCCTGGCTGCGTCGCAGATACGCGATCGCGCGGTCGATGCTGGGATGGCCGGCCCGCATGCCGAGCTTCCCAAACGCCTCCAGCACGCGGCCGGCCAGATCGGGCGAACTGGGGTCGATCATCGCGTTGTGATCGGCAAACGGCACCTTGCAGAGCAGCTCGAGATTGTTGTCCCGATCGAAGGCACCCCAACCACCGTCGGAACTCTGCATCGACTCCATCCACGGCACGGCACGATCGATTGCCGATTGCACGCGGGCGAACCGGCGGGCCGAAGCAGAGCCGGATTCGCGACACGCCGGCACAGAGTCGCGCCACGTCGCCAGGGCGATCAACACCATCGCAGTGTCGTCGACATCGGGATAGAACCGGTTGGCATACTGGAAGCACCAGCCGGAGGGGACCACCGCGGCTGCGGCGTGCGTCCAGTCACCCGCCCCGCGGATCTCCCGGTCGAGCAGCCAGTCGACGGCGGCCGACAGCGCGGCCTCCGCAGCGTCGCCCGCAGGCAAGCAGCCCGCGTCGCCATCATGCCCCGCGTCGCACAACCGTCGCCCGGCAGCCACGGTGTCTGACAAAGCCCGCAGGGAGATCGCGGTATCCCAGACGGGAGAGCGACAGGGCTCGAGCCGCGTGGTGCCATCAGGCTCGCGTTCGATCAGACGCTCCAGTTGCCGCCAGCATTCCTGCACCTCGGCAGAGTCATCCTCACAGCCCATGGCCCGCAGGGCGACGATGCTCCAGACGATCGGGGGGAAGATCGCGCCGAGACCGTCGCTGCCGTCGAACCGCTCCAGCATCCAGCGACGGCACGCGGCGACGGCACGGCTGCGCAGCGGACGAAATCCCACGCCGTCGCACGCCTTGATCAGACGGTCGACGCCACGAAAAAACCGGGCCCAGCCGCCATTGCCTCCGACGAGCGAGGGACCACGCCGCCCCGCCAGGGATGTGAACAATTCACCGATGCCCTGTTCGGCGGCAATCTGTCGGACCGGCTTGAACGCCCACATCAAAGACAGGGGCACGATCATCGTCCGCGACCAGGCTGACACCCGGTGCAGATTGACGGGGAACCAGTCGGGCAGCAGCACCATCTCCGGCGGCACGGCCGGACAGTCGGCGTATGACATTTGGCCCAGCAGCGCCAGATAGAACTTCGTAAAACTATTGACGGCCCAGGGCCCACCGGCCTGCTCGATGGCGGCCCGGGCGCGGCAGAGCGGCTCGCTCTGCTGATCGTGGCCCGTGAGCTTGAGTGCGAAATACGCCTTGACGCTGGCACTGACGTCGACCGGACCGCCCGGGTGGATGGCCCAACCGCCGCCGGGTAGCTGTTGGTTGAGGATGCGTCTGACGGCGCCGGCAACCTCAGGCTTGTCGAGCCTGCCTGCCCAGGCGAGGAGCAGGATGTATTCGCTCTCCAGAATCGTGTCGCCCTCGAGCGGGCCGCGCCAGTGGCCGTCGGCTGCCTGCCGTGCCAGCAGCCAGGAAGCCGTGGCATCCACCGCACCGACGACCGCCCGTTGATCGATCGATTCCAACGCCTGCCGATCGGCGCCGACGCGCTCGAAGGCTGCCCACTGCGGGCTTTTCGCGGCGCCGCCGCGGGCCGCAGCCGCAGGCCCCTGGTACACCGTGGATGATGCCGTTCGTGCGGCAGTGCCACGCTCCGTCGGAGCGTCGATATCGAGCGTGGCCCCGCCTGCGTCCGTTCTTGGTCCGGTGAAGCTCATGAAACCATCCCTGCAGCACGCTTGATGCGGCGATCCATCGCCGCGAACCCGGCAAGCACGTTGGGGGAGAATAGAGAACCGCGAGAACATCGACAAGCGCGAAACAGCGTCTGCCACCAGCCAACAAGGCCCCACGCCGCGGTTCGGCGGCATCAGCAGGAAGCCCAGGAAAGATGGGGCGGGTTTGCGGCCCGTCACATCGCCGCCGGCGTGGCCCGGCCATCGACCGGGGAAGCCTCGGGCAGCAAGATCGATACCCTCGTGCCCTGGCCGGGCCGGGATTCGAGCAGCACCGTGCCACCGCTCAATTCGACGAGTCTCCAGGCCTTCGGCAGACCAAGCCCGGCCCCCCGCCCGGCTTCGCGGCCACTGAAGAACGGATCAAACGCCCGCCTCGCCGCATCGAGCGACATGCCGCGTCCGTCATCGGCGACGGCAACCTCGCACCACCCCTCCTCGGACGGTGACCGGCGTCCTACCTCGAGCACCACCCTGCCACCGGCAGCCACCGCCTCGAGGGCGTTGACCACCACCACCCGTATCGCCTCCTCGACCTGCACGCCATCGACGAAGACAGCCACCGGTGTCGGCAGCGGACTGTATTCGAGCCGCACGCCGCGGGCGGCAGCTTGTCCGCGCACCGCTTCGATCACGGCGGCGACGATGCCCCCCACGTCCACCGCCTCGCGCCGCGGCTTGGGCGGCCGCGCAAAGAGCATCAGCCCGCCGATCATGTCACGGGCACGAAACGACTGATCCACGATCGTCGACAGCCGGCGGCGGCGTTCCGGATCAGCCTCGTCCAGCAGGAGCGCCTGCGCCCGCGTGGCGATGTTGGCGAGCGGGTTGTTGATCTCGTGCCCGGCACCATAGGCCAGCTCCCGCATCGCCTCCAGCCGGGCCTCCGCCACGGCAGAGGCAAATTTTTCCTGCAGCTGCGCGTGCGTCAGGGCCACCTGCACCGCCTCGCGAAGCACGGTGCCCTCGGCCACGGGGCCGCCGCGAACGGCCCCCGCGGGCGTTCGCTCGTCGCCAGGCATGACGATGGCCGCGGCAAGCTGTGACAGGAGCTGAACGTCGTCGTGGCACGGTGCCGCCGCGGAGAGCGGCTTCACCCCGGCCGCCAACCAGGCAGCGAGTGCCGGAACGCGGCCGGCGACGAGCGACAGCCTTTCCGCGAGCGAGGGCGGCGGGCCGTAGGGATGGCCTCGGCCGACGGCCGACGACAGCACAGCCCCGACCAAGGAGAGGCAGTGTTCGCGACTCATCCCGGCCACCGCGGGAGGGACGGCATCGGCATCGAGCACGAGCCACGCGGCAGCAGCAGCCTCCGCGGCCCGCGATGTATCAGACTCTGCATCAGGCTCAGGACGGTTCATCACAAGTCCGCTCCGCTGCGGGCCACATTTCCTGCACACCAGACCGGAGTTCAAAACAGGGCGGCAGCGCCGGGCTATCGCCGGCGCTGCCGCCAAGAAAAAACGCTGAACGTAAACGTCAGAGAGGCCTCAGGCTCAGGAGCCAGCCGCCACCGACTCGATATCGAGCAGGCTGCAGATCCGGTCGACGAGCACTTCCGCCTCGAACGGCTTCTGCAGGAACTCGTTGGCCCCGGAGGCCTTCAAGTCCTCGATCTTGTCGGGCTCGCACATGCCCGAGATGCAGATGATCCGCACCTCGTCCATTGTCGAGTCGCTCCGCACCCGCTGGCAGACTTCCTTGCCGTTGATGTCGGGCAGCATGACGTCCAGCACGATCAGATCGGGACGATAGTCCTTGACCATCATGCCGGCGTCGAAACCATTGTTCACGCTCCGAGTCTCGAAGCGGCCGTCCCGCTCCAAAACATCGGTGATCAGTTCGACGAGATCCTGATCGTCGTCGACAACGAGGATCTTCCGCCGACCGCTTTCGAGCGCGTCGGTCGGGATGCCGTTGTCCCGCATGAAGAGAAACAGCTGATCGCGAGGAATCCGGCGGAACCGGCTGCCCGGAACGCGGAACCCCTTCAACTGTCCGGAGTCGAAGCAACGAATGATCGTCTGCTGACTCACCTTGCAAATCTTGGCGGCTTCGCCGGTTGTGTACACAGTCTTCTGCATCTGCTTTACCACCCTCTCCCTAGCCGTGGTACAGCTAGTCAAAACGGGGATCAGAGGCCTCACTCATCCCGAGAGTCAGCTCTAAACCCCTAGGCTTCCTAGTTGCCGTAACGCCCGCAATCCGTCGCATTTCACAGCGTCATCCACCGGCACTGTTTTGGCTCGAACCTAATCGACACAAAATCCGGCCTGAACATGCCCACTGCGGTGGAAGGCGAAAGCCAGAGAAGGCAGTGGAAGGGAATCCGTTTCCCTTGCAGCCGCCAGGCTTACCATCCTTGCCACGCCATCAACTCTAGCGGCATCTTGCGCATTGAGTCAAGATCGACGCATTTGACGCAAACGCCTTCTGCGCAAGACCTTGGGCATTACCCCCGAAGTGACCAAAATTTTTCTTGGGGAAGGGCGGGACGCAACGGGCTACGTCGCTGGCGCCACGATTTCCAGCAACTCGACGGCAGGCCTGCCGTCGAGCTGGATATCGGCCACGCGTCCATAGACCGGAGCGTCTGCCGCTGCCGCACCGCGATCAGGCAGCCGAAAGAGCGAATTGAGGTGCGGCCCCGGCTCCACTTCCAGCAGACTCACGCTATGCACCTCGCGGAGCATTCCGGCCTCGATGAGAATTCGCCCGAGGGGCCGCCGCGCCTCCCGGATCGCCTGCGCGGCCGCGGCGTTGAGCGTTGTCAGATCGATCCGCACGATCCCGTGCTGCACGATCTTCCCACCCTGGGTTTCCAAGAGGATTTCCCGGGCATACCAAGCAGGATGCGTGGGCTTGCCGGAACCATCATTCACGCTCGCCACGACCCTCAGCCGCACGTCGCCCCCGTGAAACCGCTCCATTGCCACTGTCATGTGACTGTGATGATCGAGCAGCGTGCGGGCCGGCTCGGGTACCTGGCTCGGCGCCACGCTGCGAATCGCGCCGAAGTTCCCGGGGCTGCAAAACAGCCGGACGAGAGCCTCGGCGCGTGCCACGGGATCGCGGGTGTCGGGCTCAACTCGCATACCACTGCGCCGCCGGCGAACTCCAGACCGGGAGACCGGGGTTCAACCCCCGTGGTTTCCGGATGAAGTCCGATTTTCAACCGGAACCGTGGCCGGCCGCAAGCGTCAGGGTGAAAACTGCGACGCGGCACATTCCGGCACGGCCAGATCGAGCAGGAATTCCAGCACGTCCCGTAGCCGCCGCCAGCGGCAGGTCGCAGCAGCGGCAGCCGCCAGAGCCCGCTGCTCGGCCACGACATTCGCTGCCCGCTCGAAAACGCCGGCCTTCGCATAGAGCTTCCTGACCTCGGCAACCGCGGCCGAGATAGTCGCCTCATCCGCGTCGGCACGACCGGCGGCAAGGGCCAGCCGCCGCAACCGATCGGCGTCGTCCTCAGCCAGCCGCTCGAGCGCCAGGGCCCACATCACGGTGGGGCGGCCACCGAGGAGATCACCGGCTGCACGTCGGTTGTTTTCCAGATCGCCGCTCCAGTCCTTGAGGTCATTGAGCACCTGGAAGCCCGTGCCGACGTGCAACGAGTAGGCCCCGATCTCTCCGGCCTTGGCAGGCTCGATTCCCGCCAGCCGAATCCCCATGGCCACCGCCGCCTCGAACGCCGGCGATGTTTTCAGACCGTAGATCGTCAGGGCCTCGTGGGGTTTCAGCCGCTTGTCGCCGCCATCCCGCCACCACAACTCGGCCCCCTGACCCTGCGACAGCCGCACGTGGGCATCGGCGAGAATCGCCACCAGGTCCCGCAGCGTTGCAGCGTCGATGCCGGGCAATCCCGCCACGATGCGGTAGCCGAGCCCGAGCAGATAGTCACCGACGTTGATGGCGGCGGGGGTGCCGTGCTCGACATGGAGCGTCGGCTGCCCGTACCGCATCAGGTCCTGGTCCTCGATGTCATCGTGGACGAGCGACGCCTTATGAAAGATTTCGATCGCGACGGAAGCTGCTTTTGCCGAGTCGCGAATCGAATCCTTGGCCGCGTCCCCCAGATCGGCCCGCAGGGCGTCATGCGCCGCCAGGCAGATGAACGGCCTGAGAAACTTGCCGCCCCGGGTGAGAAAATCGGTCGCCATGCAGGCGGTCGCATCGAGGGGCATGACGCTGACCTCCCTCGCCGGCTTCTGGCCGAATACCGGGCCGAGGCACAGCCGCTCCGACAGAGCTGCCAACTGGTCGGCCGAGAACATCTCCGCAGCCTCGCGGAGCAGCGGCAGGTAGTCGCCGACAGGAGCCGAGTCGCCGCCGGCGACTCCCACGAGGCCAAGCACCCACTCCACGTCGATCGCGGAGGCTGCCAGCGCCTGAGCGCACCCAGCGTGCACGGGGGCGGGCAGGGGCTCGTAGGGCACCGCCGCAACGGGCAGGGAAAATGCCGGCAACATCGCGAAAGCCTTTTCAAGATCACCAAGCCGGGCGATGCCGAGCACACCGTCATACTGTCCGGTAAGCAGTGACCCGATCCCGGCGACCGCCCGGCCCACGGGCTCCACCACCCAGCCGCTGTCCCGCGCCGCCGACCAGATCGTGGCGATGCCACAGCTCGGGCCACAGACCCGCGGCACCGCCGCATCGCCGGCCACGGCATCCGCGCCGCGGGACGCCTGGTCCACACCGTGGGCGGCCACCGGGCAGTCGGGCAACAGCAGCAGCCGACGGCCGGAGGGGGCAGCGGCAAGGCGATCCCGCCAGAACTCCGAAACGATCGTGACCATTGTCCAGCCCACATGCTCCGGGCCGGCCGACGCCCGTTGCACGAGGGTTTCGGCAAAGCTCCGCAGCCCGGCCGCCGTACGGGCCGCCGCCGGAACGCCTTCCGAACGCCATGGCGAGACCAAATCGGAGGCCATCGCCCGAAGCCGCTCACGGACAGCCTTCGAGCCTGGACACCGCAGCGGGGCGGACGATCCCCGCCCGGGTCGCCCCGCCATCGGCAGGGATTCCCGCCCCGGAGCCGATCGATTCACGGCCGCTGATACTTCGTGCACGCAAGGCCTCGCAGTGTCGGAAAAAACAGGTTAGTGCCGCCTGGGTTGCCCGAACGCCAGGACACGCCCTGGAAGAACCGCACACGGGGAAGAAAACTAACCCCCGGGCGGGCCCACGCCCACCTCAGCCATCGAAAAACCGGGGCAAAAGCGAATCGACCTGCAAAAGCCCGCGGCGGGACAGCACGGGGCCGGCTGCGGTCCGCTCGAGATACCCCTCCGATTCGAGCGTTTGCCATTGATCCGACCATTCCACAAGCGGGTCGACCCCGAACTTGCGGGCCAGCCTGCCGGCATCGAGCCGCCCCCGCTTCAACCCGAGCACCAGTTCGCGGATCAGCATTTCCCGCGGGGTCGGCGCGAGCCCACGGTGGATCGGAAGTTGCCCCGCCTCGACCGCGGCAAGGTAGTCGTCCCAGTGGGTCGCGTTCTGGTAGTGAACGCCGGAGAGGTGTCCGAAGCTGGCCACGCCAAGCGCCACCAGGTCACTTCCCTCCCAGAGCATGTCGCGGTAGTGGAAGTGCACGCGGGCCGGATCGCGGACGAGCGTGTAGCCGCTCGAAATGGAATAGCCGCGTTCGAGGCAGCGATCGAAGGCCCAATCGACCCAGGCCCGCTTCGTCGGCCAGTCGGCCACCGGCGTCTGCCCGCCCCCGTCCCGCGCATCCCGCACGAACACGGTGTTGAGGGGCAGTTCCATCTGGTAGATGGTGATGCTGTCTGGCTCGAGCGAGAGCGTCTTCTCGACGGTCCGCTGCCAGGAATCGAACGTGTCGCCCACCATGCCGGCGATGAGGTCGACGTTGGTGTTGGGGAATTCCGCGGCCTTGATCCAGTCCCAGGCCCGCAGGATCTCGGCGGAGAGGTGGGCACGGCCGTTCGCCTCGAGGACGTCGTCGGCGAAGTTCTCGACGCCGAGGGAAATCCGGGTCATGCCGAGTGCCTTGAGCGCCGCCACCTTCGGCTCGGAGAGCGTGCCCGGCTCGCATTCAAACGTCACCTCCTCCGCGTGCTGCCAGCCGAAACTCTCGTGCAGGCCGGCGACCAGCCGTTCCAGCTGCTTCACGCTGAGAAACGACGGCGTGCCCCCGCCGAAGTAGACGTAGCGGAGCGGACGGCCGTGGACCGCGGGCTTCGCGGCGGCGAGCGCCGCCTCGCGGGCGAGCGTCAGGGAATACCGCTCCACATCGGCGGCGGCCACGTCGGTGTAGACGCGAAAGTAGCAGAACTTGCACCGCTTCCGGCAGAACGGAATGTGGAGATAGAGGCCCAGGGGCGGCGACGCTCCCCCGGCTCGAGGCGCGGCGTCGAAGGCAGTGAGAACCTCCGGCACGGCGGCCGTGGTCCACCGCGCAAAGGGGGGATAGTTGGCGACGAAATAGCTGCCCGGCTCGGTTGCATTGCTCATGAGCGGCTCGCTCGGGTTTGAAAAACCGTCTCGCGCGGGATTTTCATCCAATCGTCATGCAAGCCCGCGGGCCGCGAGCAAATCGTCGAAGTCGCGAAGGTGGTAGGCCACTTTTGCCGTGTCGAGCACCCGGCAGAGCGACCGCAGGGCGACCCCCATGCCGTCGGGGCCGCTCGTCCCGCCGAATTGGCCACCACCGCGCACATGGGGTTCCAGATCGAGAAACACGCCCGGAATACCGCGGCGTTCCAGCTTCTTGGAGAGCGAGGGGAGCATGGTCTTGAGATCGGCGAGGATCCGTTCGTGGCCGCCCGCCCCCCGGTCGGCTGGCACGAAGTTGTCGAGCATGTGCTCGTCGACATGCTTGCCGCGCGCCTTGCCCGACACCTTGCGGTAGTCCTTGATGTGCACCCAGCCGAGTCCGGGCTTCATCGCCTCCCACTGCCGGTACACCTCCGTGGTCGAAAACCCCTGCACGATCAGATTGGCGGCGTCGAACACGAGCACGAGGCCCGGATGGTTGACCTTCCGGTGAATCTCCGCGAGCAGGTCGCCTGTCTGGCCGACGAGATTGGCCTCGACCTCGAGCCCGAACGTAAGGTCGGAGCGGTGACAGGCCTCGGCGATCTGGCCGATGCGGTCTGCCGCCTCCTCCAGATACTCCTCGGGCTTGGCCCCCTTGGGAGGATAGAAGGAGAACCCACGAATCAGTTTGGTCTCGAAGGCGTGGGCCAGTTCGCAGGCCTTGGCAACATCCTTGGCGAGATACTGTTTGAAGGGCACGTAGGCATTCTTCGTGCCGTCGGGCTTGTCGACGAGTTTGACCTTGCCGATCGGCGAGGCGATCGAGGCCACGTTGAGGCCGTATTGATCCTCGAGGTGCCGCAGTTTCTGGATCTCCGACAGCGACAGCTTCATGACGTTCTTCACGCCCTTGCCGACGTCGATGAATCGCAGGCTGTAATACTCCAAGCCGATGGCCGCGAGCGCCGTGAACTGCTCGACAGCCGTGAGATGAAAGGCCGACTCGTCGGCGAGGGCGGAGAGCAGGACGCGGGAGGAGGACGTCGCAGGACGGGCCATGGCGGGTGGTGCCTCGGAGGGTGCCCCCGCCGGTCATCGGCGGAAGATCGCTCCCAGATTCTGCCTGCCAGCCATCGCAAAGGAAAGAGCCGGCCTTGCCTGAAGCCGGTGACGGATCGGTCACCCTGCCGGCGGCAGATGCTCGCCCGAGGGGTGCGAGACCACGATCCGCGACGAAATCCCGCCACGGGGCGTGAAGTGGGCTACGAGCGTCATCCGCCGCGGCTTCAGGACCGCCACCAGATCGTCGAGGATCCGGTTGGTGACGTTCTCGTAGAAGATCCCTTCGTTGCGGAATGCCTGCAGGTACAATTTGAGGCTCTTGAGTTCGACGATCAGGGCATCGGGCACGTAGCGAAACGTGAGCGTGCCGAAATCGGGCTGCCCCGTCTTCGGACAGACCGACGTGAACTCCGGACAGACGATCTCGATGCTGTAATCGCGGCCCGGAAACTGGTTGGGGAAAACTTCCAGCTGGTCGCGCGACGGCGGGGCGGTTGTGACTGATGTGCTCATGATGGATGCAAGTGTGCCATGAATCCCTCGTCTCCGAAAGCTCATCCGAAAGACGCCGCCCCCGGATCGGCTGTCGTGCTGCTTTCTGGCGGTCTCGACTCCGCCACTGCCGCCGCCTGGGCCGCCCGAGAAGGCTATCGGCTGTCGGCGCTGTCGATCGACTACGGCCAGCGGCACCGCTGCGAACTGGAGTCGGCGAGAGCCGTCGCGCAGGTGCTGGGAATCAGAGATCACGTCGTCCTGCCGATCGATCTGGCCGCGTTTGGCGGCAGTGCTCTGGTCGATCCGACTGCGGAGGTGCCGAAGGACCGGTCTGACGCCGACATCGGACACGGCATTCCCGTCACCTACGTGCCGGCGAGGAACACGGTGTTTCTCAGCCTGGCGCTGGCGATGGCCGAAACCCGCGGTGCCGCAGCGATCGTGCTGGGCGTCAACGCCATCGACTACAGCGGCTACCCCGACTGCCGTCCGGAGTTTCTCGCCGCGTTTCAGGAAGTCGCCCGGCTGGGAACGAAGGTGGGGGTCGAGGGGCGGCCAATCGAACTGGTCGCGCCCCTGGCCACGCTCTCGAAGGCGGAGATCATCCGTCTGGGGCTCTCGCTCGACCTCGACTACGGGCTCACGACCAGCTGCTACGATCCCGACAGCCGCGGCCGTCCCTGCGGCCGCTGCGATTCCTGCCTCCTGCGTGCGGCCGGCTTCGCCGCCGTCGGCGCGACCGACCCGCGAGCGGCCCTCTGACGCCAGCTGCGACAAGACCCCATGCGCATCGCCGAGATCTACGCATCATTGCAAGGAGAAGGCCTGCTCGCCGGCACGCCCAGCGTGTTCGTGCGCACCAGCGGCTGCAACCTCCGCTGCCACTGGTGCGACACGCCCTTCACGTCGTGGGAGCCCGTGGGCGACCAGCGCTCGGTGGCCGAGGTCGCGGCGGCGGTGACCGCGCTTGGCCGACACCATGCCGTGATCACCGGCGGCGAGCCGTTGCTCCTCCGCGATGTGGCCGAGTTGTGCCACACGCTCCGCGGACAAGGCATGCACATCACGATCGAGACGGCCGGCACGGTCTTTCTCGACGCTCCCGCCGACCTTGTGTCGATCAGCCCCAAGCTGGCTTCGTCGGCGCCACCGGCCGACACGCCCGGCAACTGGGCGGCCCGCCACGAAAATGATCGCCGTCGCGACGACGTGATCCTCGCGCTCATGGCCAGCGGCAACTACCAACTCAAGTTCGTCATCGATTCCCCAGAGGATCTCACGGAAGCCCTGGCGTGGATCGACGATCTCGCCGCGGCACGGCCCGAGGGCGTGGACCGCAGCCGTGTGCTTTTCATGCCGCAGGGCAGGGGACCTGAAGAACTCGCCCGGACGACGGCGTGGCTCGAGCCCGAGTGCCATACCCATGGCATCCATCTCGCGCATCGCTACCACATCGAGTGGTTCGGCCACACCCGCGGGAC
>JBIIGJ010000180.1:0-5346 GCA_044236455.1 Pirellulales bacterium | reverse complement strand
AAGCACGGTCGTCGCGCCGAGCGCCGCGAGCAGTTCCACGCCCCGCGAGAGCAACTCCGGGGCATGCCCCTCATAGCCATGCACGCGGCCCTGCAGCATCACCACCTCACATCGCGGCGACTCGTCGTCCTTTGAACCTCGTCCACCGAGCGAACCCCACACCACCCGGCCGGCATGCCCGGTGGCGGTCGAGGGCACGAGCCAGCCGGTATCACGCGCGGGCATCGACCAGGCATCGTCGAGACGATCGGCCAGGCAGCCCAAGCCGGTGCCGAGCACCACGCCCAGCCGCGGAAGCCCCGGTTCGCACACCTCTCGTCGACCGGCCGCTGCGGCCACGACCGCCGCCGCCGCCGCGGCACCAGCACGCAGCCGCAGACCTTCACGGCCGAAGCCCGGCGGGGCCTCGGGGCGAGACTGCATCTCTCCGCTCGGGAGGCTTTTCCCAGCCATGGTGTTCTTCCTGCGACGACGATTCCAGCGACGTTTCTGCCGGGGCACGCAGGCCCTTTGCCGCCTGCCGCTGAAAATCATATCTTCCCGGAGTCATTTTTCGGGGCCGATCACGCGATCTGGCGATACTGTCAGCCCGTCGCGGCTCGAACCAGCCCCCGAATTTGAAACCCACGGAGCACTCCAGCCGATGTCCACGCGAGCCGAGAAGTTTGCCGGTCTGTCCGTTGCCATCGTCACCCCGTTTCGCGACGGGGCGATCGACACCAAGCGGCTTCACGAACAGGTCGACTTCCAGGCGAAGGCGGGCGTGACCTGCATCTGCCCGGTGGGCACGACGGGCGAATCCCCGACGCTCACGCACGACGAGCACGAGCGGGTGATCACCGAGAGCATCCAGGCCGCCGCCGGCCGCCTGCTCGTCATGCCCGGCACGGGCAGCAACTCCACCGCCGAGGCGATCCGGCTCACGAAGTATGCGGCGAAGGCCGGCGCTAATGCGGCGCTCGTCGTCGGCCCCTACTACAACCGCCCCACGCAGCAGGGCATCTACGAACACTTCAAGGCGATCGCCGAGAGCGTCGACATCCCGATCTGCGTCTACAACATCCCGGCGCGGACCGGCCGCAACATCGAGCCTGAGACGATCATCCGGCTGGCCTCCCTGCCGGGCATCGCTATGCTCAAGGAGGCGACCGGCTTGATGGATCAGGCGTCGCAGGTGCTTGCGGCCACCGACCTCACCGTGCTCTCGGGCGACGACAGCATGACGCTCCCGCTCCTGGCGATCGGCGGCCGCGGCGTGATCTCCGTCGTGGGCAATCTCGTGCCGGCCGACATGAAGGCCCTCCTCGATGCCTTCGATAGGGGCGACCTCGCCGCGGCTCGCAAGCTCCACGGAAAGCTGTTCACCCTCTGCCGCGATCTGCTCGGCCTGGCGAGCAACCCGATCCCGATCAAGGCCGCGATGGCGATGATCGGCCGCGACACGGGCGACGTTCGCCTGCCGCTGGTGAGCTTGGAAGCGCCCTTGGCTGCCAAGCTGCGGCAGTTGCTCGCCGACTACGGCCTGCCTGTCGCGCGGGCCTGATCGGCGTCGATCTCACGCACGATGGCCCCCTGATCGTCGAACCGGGCGATCAGCGTGTCGTACTGCCGCGCGAAGTCGGTCGCTGCAAACCGCTCGACGAACGAGTCGGCAGCCTCCGCCGATTCGCAGCAGGCCATCACCGTCGGCCCCCAACTGCTCTGACCGCAGCCACGCAGTCCCATCGCCTGCAGGGTTTCGATCAGATCGGCCGTGATCTCAGCATAGGGCAGGCATGACGACGCCTGTTCGAAGGGTTTGCCCGCGAGGAGGCCATACCGCAGGAGCGCGTCGGAAAACTCCGCGAACCGCCCCTCGACCGCCGCGGGCCAGAGCTCCATCAGCGCGATCCGTGACAGCTCTGCCGAGATCTCGAGCGGCACCGGCGGAAGGCTGGCGAACGCTTGCTTCTCGGCATCGCCGTGCAACCCAACCGCGTCCCGCATGCCGAACACGACACACCGCCATGCCGCCGGCAGATGCACGCGGGCCAGCAGGGGCGAGAACGGCCGGGAGGCGTCGTCGTCGCGGGCACGGTCGGCCGGCACGAACCGGCCTCCTTCAACGATCAGCCCGCCGCCACTGAAGCCATAGACACCGACGCTCGACCGGCGGCCGCGGCCCACGGCCCGGGCCAGTTCCACGGCCTCGCTCGTGTCGAACCGTACAACCGCATCAGGAGCCGCGAGTGTTGCCGGTGGATGAAACAGCTGCCGCATGCCGGCCGCGACGGCCAGGCCCAACTGCGTGCCGCTCCCCAGCCCGGCGTGGCTGTCGGGCACCTGCAGCACCTCAATCGTGCAGTCGACGTCGTCACCAAGCCGCCAGGCTTCCACACACGAGCGGGCAAACGCCACCGCCCGGTCTGCCAGCGGCCCCGTGGCGTGGAAACGATCTCCCGGCTTTGGCTGCCCGCGTGTCATGCGGAGCTGCACGCCCGGCCGGTCGATCATCACGCCGACGCCGCCGTAGGCCCGGATGCCGGGCACCCCGAACGACAGCATGCCAAGATGCAGCCGCGCGGGCGTTTGCACGTCGATGGCGCGTGCCGAACGGCTCTGCGATGAGGTGTGGGGCGACATTCAAAAAGTAGACCGCGACCGTGACTTCGGGACAAGGAGTCCCGTCGCTTCCGCTCCGGGCTTTCCGACGAACGTGCGATTTCCACTCCACGCCCGCCCCGTCGCTTCCGCTCCGGGCTTTCTCGGGACGTGATGCACCGTTTGGCAAGAAGCCCCCGGCGGAAGCCGAGGGACTCCGACCGATGAGTGGATGCCGGCGTCTCTGCCGCCGCGGCGTCACCCGGCTGCGACCTTCTCCTCGAGCAACCGAAACGCCTCGTGTTCGCGGGGGCCACCGGTCTTCTCGACGAGTACCGCCAGTTCGCGGAGCTGGCGGCTTACTTCCTCGGCACCGAGCAGGTGCAGCCGGGTCACGAGGATCGCCCCCTCCACCACCGCATGCCGGGCCCGGTTGAACCCAAGGAACGGCCGCACCTCGTGCACCGCCACCACGCGGGCCTCCAGCCGCAGCCGCTCCTGCGACGTGTCGGCCGCCACGACCTTGAACTCATAGGCCCGACAGGCATCGTCGAGCACCCAGCCCCGCACGGCCATCGCGGGCCGGCTCGCCGGCGGCGCGGCGAGCGTGCCGGTCACCACGCGGGCCAGCAGCAGGCTGTCGTCGGTGACGTGAAACACCCCCTCCGGCAGCCGGAGGAGATTGCCCCCGGTCTGACTCGATGCGAAGGGCTTGAGCAGCAGCCGCTCGATCCGGCCGCCGGCGGCGTCCAGCTGGGAGTCATCGATCTGAGGCCCCATGGCCGCCAGGTGCATGGCTCCGGCCGCGTCGGTGGTGGTGACAAGTCCTTCGAGAATCATGCAAAACAGTCTACGTCCCGGCACCGAGTACGATAGATGGGGCAATGGCTACACCACCCGAAACAATCCATTTTGTCACCGGCCGGCTTGCCGAGCACTCGCTCCGGCAGGTGCTTGCACAGCTCGCGCCCCGGGTTGGCTTCGAGCCCACCGTGCAGGTGCTGCCGATCACCGTCGCGGCGCTCATGCCCACCGAGTGGATCGCCCGCCGGCTCGCGGTGCCCGATGAGACAACGCGGATCATCATCCCCGGCGGCTGCCGCGGCTCGCTCGACGTGTTTCGCGACGTCACCGCGATCCCCGTGGAACGCGGCCCTGAAGACCTGCGGCGGCTCGACGAATTCTTCGGCCAGCAGTCGCGCGACCTCTCCGACTACGGCAGCTTCGACATCGAGATCCTCGCCGAAATCAACCATGCGCCGCGGATGCCGCTGGCCGCGATCCTCGACGAGGCCCGCCGGCTGCGGGCCGCCGGCGCCGATCGCATCGACCTCGGCTGCGATCCCGGCAGCGAATGGACCGCGGTCGCCGACGCGGTGCGGATGCTCGTCGCCGAGGGCTTCCGCGTGTCGATCGACAGCTTCGCCCCGCGGGAGATCGCGGCCGCCGTGCGGGCCGGTGCGAGCCTCGTGCTCTCGGTGAACTCCACCAACGTGGCGGCGGCGGCCGACTGGGGCTGCGAGGTGGTGGTGGTACCCGACGTACCGGCCACGCTCGAGGGCTTCTTTGACACGATCGAACGGCTCACCAAGGACGGCGTGAAGATGCGTCTCGATCCGGTGCTCGAACCGATCGGCTTCGGGTTCGCGGCGAGCCTGGGCCGGTATCTCGACGTGCGGCGCCGGTTTCCGCACGCCGAAATGATGATGGGCGTCGGCAACTTGAGCGAACTCACCGACGTCGATTCCGCGGGGGTGAACACGCTCTTGATCGGGTTCTGCCAGGAGACGGGTATTCGATCCGTGCTCACCACGCAGGTGATCCACTGGGCGCGGGACAGCGTCCGCGAGTGTGCGCTGGCGCGGGCACTGGCCCACCATGCCGTCACCAACCGCACGCTGCCCAAGCATGTGGAGCCGCGGCTGGTGACGCTGCGGTCCGGCAAACCGCAGGAACACGGCCAGGAGGTGCTCGACAGCCTGGCCCGGGCGATCCGCGACCCCAACTTCCGGATCTTCGCAGAACGCGGCGTGATCCACCTGGTGGGCGCTGGGCTGCATCTGGAATCCCGCGACCCCTTCGCGCTCTTCAAGCAGTTGGAAGCAGCGGGCCGCACCGATGTCGACCCGAGCCATGCCTTCTATCTGGGCTATGAGATGGCCAAGGCCGTGACGGCCCTCACGCTCGACAAGGACTACCGTCAGGATCAGGCCCTCGACTGGGGCCACCTCACGCAGCCGGAGATCGGCCACGGCCCGTCCCGCGCAGCCGCTGAAGCGGCCCGCACGTCCGTGCGGGAGGCCACGCCTGCGGCAGACTCGAATCGCTGACACGGATTCATGGTCGACAACGGTCGCGCGATCCCCGTCCCCGGGTTTCCACCCGGGGCTTTTATTCCTACGGTAGCGCGAGCATCAACGGTCGCGCCCCGCCCAAACAAAAGCCCGGAGCGGAAGCGACGGGACGGAGCCCAATCAGACTTCTGTGGGCCTGAGAACCCATCCGCATAAAAGCCCTGAGCGGAAGCGACGGGATTCGGGAGGCGCTCCGCTTACAGCGCACGCTTGGCCGACGGACCGAAAATCGCTCCCGTCCCTATTTATTGGACTCGCGCTCCCGCCGTTCGAGTTCACTGATGGCACGGCCGGCCTCGGAATCGGCGGCGTGCTCAATCACGGTGATGCCCGCGTTCGGGGTCTTCGGCTTGTCGGCCTCGACGATGTCCTGCCGGGTCAGCAGGCCACGACGGACGAGTTCATCGACGAC
>JBIIGJ010000179.1:0-5349 GCA_044236455.1 Pirellulales bacterium | reverse complement strand
GTGTCGCCGACGGGGGAGTTGCATCCCCGCCGCACGACCGGTATGATGTTCATACGTCCAGTTTCATGCATGACTCTGTGAGGATTGCCATGAATGCCGAAACGATTCGCGACTACATGCGCCGGGAGCCATTCGAGCCCTTCGTGATCCGGATGTCGAATGGCGAGACACACGAGATCCGTCATCCCGAGACTGCTTTTGTCATGAAGACGAGGATGATCGTCTACTACCCCGATGACGATCGGAGCGTGACCTGTGCTCTGGTGCACGTCAACAGCGTCGAGGCCCTGCAGGCAAGTTGATTGATGCCGGAATTGCCGGAAGAGTCCGGCACGCCATTGAACCCCGCCACCATCGCGACTGGCGAGCTTCTGGAGGACATCGAGAGGCATCGTGTAGGCAAAGAGTCGTACGGCCCCGTCACAGAGGACGAACTGCCCGCCGCCCGGGTGCTCGCTTCCGCTACTCCACCACCGCGAATTCCGGCGAAAGTACGACCGCCTGGCAAAGCTCCTCGAGGGCCGTGAGGGGCACCGGCGGCTTGGCGGGGTCGGCGAAGTCGGTGCGGGCGTCCCAGCGGCGGGCCACACCGGGCATGCCCGGCATCTCGACGCCCGGCATCCGGATCGTGGGCGACCATTCGAACGGTCCGGCGTCGGCCTCAGTTTGGCTCGTGACCACGAAGTCGAGCACGTCGCCGCGGCGGACCTCCGTCTCGCCGACCGCCGTCTCGACCGCGCTCCCGTGGGCCTGCCATTCGCCGAGGAGCCGGGCCTCCGCGTCAGGCCGCGCGAGCACGATGCGGGCCACCACGCCGGCGGTCTGGTTGTCGGCGTGGGAGAGCTCGGCCATTACGGTGACCTTGCCGTCGAGCGGAGCCACCCAGCGGCGGATGCTCGAGGCTTGCAGGCCCGGGCCGGCGTCGCCCCCGAGGGCATCCACCATCACGGCCGCCGCCTTGCCATCGGGCATCTTCGCCTGGCCGCGGAAGGCCTTTCCATCGAAGGCCGTGATCGACGTGAAGTCGGTGATCGTCTTGGTGGCCGGATCGAAGCCGCCGAAGCCGTAGGCCCAGTCGTGGCTCTCGGGCCGGACTCGATCGCCGGCGGGATACCCGTCGAGATACTCGAGCGCCATCCGCAGCTCGTGGTCGTCGGGATCCCGCTGCAGCACACGGCGATAGAGCTCCTTCACCCGGGTGGTGGCATCGGGCAACTCGGCGAGGCTCTTGGCGAGCGCCTTCGCCGTCTCTACGACGAGCGGGCTGTTCATGAGGATGAGCGCCCGCGGGGCGAGCGTGCTCTGGGCCCGCTGTCCGGCCGTGAATGCCGGGCTCGGGAAGTCGAAGGTGCGGTAGAGCGACGGAAGCATCTTGCGGTCCACGAAGCCGTAGACGGTGCGGCGGGTGCTCGTGGAGCCCGGGTCGGCGAGCTTCACCGGCTTGCCGAAGGCCACGGGATCGAGCCGTCCGCTCACGGCCAGGAGCGAATCGCGGAAAGGCTCGAGCTCCAGGGACCGCACCGGAAAATCGGCCCGCCGATAGGCCGCCGAGAGCATCACATAGCGATTGAGCGCCTTGAGGCTCTGCCCGTGGTCGAGGAACCAGGCGGCGAGATGGTCGAGCAGCGGCTGATTGGTGGGGGCACTCCCCTGAAAGCCGAAATCGCTCGTGGTCGCCACCAGCGGCGTGCCGAAATGCCAGCCCCAGACCCGGTTCACAAACACGCGGGGCGTGAGTGGATTTTTCGGCGACGTGATCGCCTGGGCGAGCTCGAGCCGGCCGCTCCGCTCCTTGGGAAAGGGCTCCGGCCAGACGCCCTCGAGCACGGTCAAGAACCTCCGTGGGGCGGCAGGGCCCCGGATGTCGCTCTTGCCCCGCACATAGACATAGCCCGCGCCGAAGCCGCCGGCCGGCGGCTCGACGTCGGCGAACATCATCGGCCGGGCCGGCGCCCCGGGATGCTCCCTGACGAGCTTGTTCACCTGGCCGAACGGGCCATAGCACGGGGCGTTTTCGACGATGATCCGGCTTTCCCGAATTTTCTTGACGTCGAACACCACCCCGGAGCCCTTCGCGATCAGCACGCGGCGAAGCGATTCGAGGTCGGGGTCGGGCACCGGGAGCCGCTCTTCGAGATCGGCCAGCCGCTGGAAGAACGGCGGTTGCAGGGTGTCGAAAAAGCGGAAGAACTCGTTGATGAAGAGGTTGGTCTCGCGGGGCGTCAGCTCGACGGGCTTCGCCAACTCGACCGCGGCCACGGCCCGCCACAGGCCGTCCACCCGCGCGAAGAGATCGTCGTACCGCCGCCCGATCTCAGCCAGCGAGTCGGCCGGCTCGCGAAACGCCTCGGCCACGAGCGGGTGGAGCGCGGGAGCCGGATCGAGCGGCGCTTTCTTGATCGCCTCGAGATAAGGCCCGAAC
This sequence comes from Pirellulales bacterium, assembly GCA_044236455.1. Taxonomy (GTDB): domain Bacteria; phylum Planctomycetota; class Planctomycetia; order Pirellulales; family UBA1268; genus CAMCQY01. The sequence goes on along the minus strand of JBIIGJ010000179.1, from coordinate 2,927 downwards.
ACCTCGGGATGGGCCTTGATCCAGGCCTTCGCGCGGACGACGTTGTCATGCACCACCGCAATCAGCCCGCGTTCCCGGCACCACTTCCCCACCTGGTTGTTCTCGTATTGATTCTTCCAGCCTGCCTCCTCGGCGAGCACGAGGTAGGAGCCGAGCCGGCCGCGGATCGTGTGGATCGCCTCGCTCGCATCCTTGATCGAGAGCCGTGCGAACAGCTGCCGAACCTCCAGGTTCTTTGCCCGAAACTCGCCGGTTTCAGGGGTTTCGACCTGCGGCAAGGGGGGCGTGTCGGCCGGCTCCCGGCCGTATTTCAACGTTTGGAAGAGGCCGTAATAGTCCCGCGTGGTGATCGGTTCGAGCTTGTGGTCGTGGCAGCGGGCGCAGGAGACGGAGAGGCCGAGCAGCCCGCGGCCGATCGTGTCGAGGCCGTTGTCGAGCGTGTCGTCGTCGAACGCGGAGTCTTTTCGCCAGCCGACGGTGATGAAGCCGAGCCCGGCGAGCGTCGCGACGTCGTCCTTCGTGTCGAGCTGGTCGGCCGCCAGCTGCTCCTGGATGAACCGATCGAACGGCTTGTCGGCCGCGATGCTCCGGATCACGTAGTCGCGGTAGGTCCAGGCGAACGGGTAGAGCCCGTCCTGGCCGCCGTTGCAGCCGTCGTTGTCGGCATAGCGGGCGACGTCGAGCCAGTGGCGGCCCCAGCGTTCGCCATACCGCGGGTCGGCGAGCAGCCTGTCAATGAGCTGCTCGTAGGCGGCGGGAGAGGCGTCGGCGACGAAGGCCTCCACCTCGGCCATCGTCGGGGGCACGCCCACGAGATCGAGAAAGGCTCGGCGGATCAGCGTCCGCCGGTCGGCCTCGGGGGCATTGACCGTGCCGGCGAGCTCGTCGAGCGAGGCGGCTCCCGACGAGGTGAGCGGCTGGAAGGCCCAGTGGTCGGCGGCCCGGCTGAGCAGCTCCTCGATCTGCGTGAGGGCGGGCCGGCCGTCCCGCGGATCGGGGGCGCCCATCCGCACCCACTCTTCCAGAACGGCGATCTCCTCGTCGGCGAGGCGGCCGTCCGGGGGCATCTGGAAGTTTTTGTCGTGATACCGCACGGCCTTGATGAACAGCGACTTCTCAGGATCGCCCGGCACGAGGGCTGGACCGGTGTCGCCCCCTTTTTTCATGCCGGCTGCGGTGTCGAGCTGCAGGCTCCCCTTCTGGTCGGTGTCGGCTGCGTGGCAGTCGTAGCACCGCTCGACGAGCAGCGGTCGCACCTTCGACTCGAAGAACGCGACCCCCGCGGCATCGGCGGCGGGCGGCTCGGCTGCGGGCGATGACCGTCCGACAAACAGCATCAGTCCGGCGGCGGCCGCCGTGACGAGCGGGCCGCGACGCGTCGCACAGCCGTGAAGCCAGGTTCGCATCGGAGCCTCCGTCAGGTGAGCAGGTCGCGAACCACGTGGCCGTGGACGTCGGTGAGGCGGAAGTCGCGGCCGGCGTAGCGGAACGTGAGCCGTTCGTGATCGAAGCCGAGCAGGTGCAGGATCGTGGCGTGGAGGTCGTGGACGTCCACGGGGTTTTCGACGGCCAGGGCCCCGAAGTCGTCGGTGGTGCCGTAGACCGTGCCCCCCTTCGTGCCGCCGCCGGCCATCCAGATCGTGAAGCCGCCGGCGTTGTGGTCGCGGCCGTAGTCCTTGCCCTGCTTCTTCGAGACATCGCCGCTGGTGTCGATGGTGGGCGTGCGGCCGAACTCGCCCCCCCAAATCACAAGCGTGTCATCGAGCATGCCCCGCTCGGAGAGGTCGGCCAGGAGCGTCGCCACCGGGCCGTCGCAGGCCTCGGCCAGCTTGCGGTGCTGCTCGTCATTTTTGTCGTGTGTGTCCCAGCCGTTATGCCAGAGCTGCACGAATCGCACGCCACTTTCCACGAGCCGCCGGGCCAGCAGGCACTGCTTGCCCATGAACGAGTCGCCGTAGCGGGCCCGCAGCCGCTTGGGCTCGCGGGCCAGGTCGAAGGCGTCGCTCGCGTCGACCTGCATGCGGAAGGCGGTCTCGAAGGCCTGCACGCGGCCCTCCACGATCGCCGCCTCCGGCTTCCGCTCGAGAAATCGCTGGTGCATCGATCGCATCAGGTCGAGCTGCCGCCGCTGCTCCCGCAGCGACATGCTGCCGCTGCGGACGTGCTCGATCATCTTCGCCACGGCGAAGTCGCGGGTGGGAATGCCGGTGCCGCTGGCCCACGCCGGCAGGAAGGCGTTGCCCCACTGGCGATCGCCACCCGCGGCCGAGCCGTTCTGCGAGAGGGCCACGAAGGCGGGGAGGTTGGCGTTCTCGGTGCCCAGGCCATACACCGACCAGGCACCCACGCTCGGGCGGATGCTGGCGAAGTCGCCGGTGTTCATCCGGACCTGGGCCAGTTCGTGCACCGAACTATTGGTGTGCATCGAGCGGACGACACAGAGCTTGTCGGCATGCTCGGCCAGCCGCGGAAAGAGCTCGCTGATCTCCATGCCGCATTCGCCATGCCGGGAGAACGCGAATGGCGAGCCGCTGAGTTTTCCCGAAAGCCGACCCATGCCCGCGGCGACGTCTCCGGCCGTCTTCTGGTAGTCCTTGATCGCCTCGTCGGCCGACTTGCCGTGATACTTCTGGAGCGCGGGCTTGGGATCGAAGGAATCGACCTGCGACGGCCCTCCCTCGCAGAAGATCTGGATCACCCGCCGAGCCCGGGGAGTGAAGTGGGGGGAGCGAGCCGCCAGCGGGGCGGCCGGATCGATTGCCACGTCCCCGGCGTAGCCGGCGTCTTGCAGGAGAGTTGCCAGGCCCAGGCCACCGATCCCGAGAGCCGAACGGGTGAGCATGTCGCGCCGGGTGACGAGCGGCCGCGTGTTGCTGCAGAGTCCTCGCATGCTCAGTGCTCCCGGAAAAATGCTTGCGGTCGAGCTA
>JBIIGJ010000171.1:0-5782 GCA_044236455.1 Pirellulales bacterium | reverse complement strand
GCCACAAGGACCGTGTCGGCCATCGAGCGGGCCGAATCAATGGCCGCTTGGTTCGCAGTGAAGGCGTTGATCACGGTGGCGGAGCCGCCATCGCTGTCCATCGAAACCACCGTCACCATCACGCCGGCGCCGTAGTGGTTGCCCGCCGTCGTGATCTTGCCGGGCTGCACCGGATCGAAGATCTCGAAGCCTGAATTGATCAATACCTGCTGGGCGATCTGCAGGGCGACGAGCGGGGCGAGATAGCACTTGTAGCCATAGGCAAAGCAAAACACGGACCGGTCTCCATGAGGCTGACGGATGTGAGGGCGAAGGCCCAGAGCATGAACGTAGCATGCCGGTCGCCCGGCGGCATCAGCCCACCTTGCCGAGGCCGAGCTGTTCCCCCCACCGCTTGAGAATGAGCTCGCGCAGGCGGCTCCAGCTCGGGGCCGACAGGGAGGGATCGCGGGCGAAGAGTTCCAGGGCGTCGCGGCGGGCCTCCGCCACCACCGACGAGTCGCGGAGCAGGTCGGCCAGATACATCGGCGGGGCTCCGCTCTGCCGGGTGCCCACCAGTTCGCCCGGCCCGCGGAGCAGCAGGTCCTGCTCGGCCAGCGCGAAGCCGTCGGTCGTCGCGACGAACGCGTCGAGCCTGGGAATCGACGTATCAGCCGCCGCCGTCACGGCGCCGCAGATTCCCTGCGCGGCGCCGCGTGCCACGCGGCCGCGGAGCTGGTGGAGCTGCGCCAGGCCGAAGGAATCGGCATCGAGGATCGTCATGATCGTCGCCTGCGGCACGTCGATCCCCACCTCGATCACGCTCGTCGCCACCAGCACGTCGATCTCCCCCGCCCTGAAGCTGTCCATGATCGCCGCCTTTTCCTTCGGCTTCATGCGGCCGTGGACCAAGCCCAGCCGAAACGCCTCCAGCGGGCCGTTGGCCAGGGCTTCGAGCGTGCTCGCGATGCTGGCGAGATCGCGTTTCGATTCCTCGACGGCCGGCACGACGACGTAGCCCTGGCGGCCCTCCGCCAGCTTCTTGCAGAAAAACTCCCACCATTGGTCGAGCTGTTCCGGTCCGACCCGGTAGGTTCGCACCGGCTGGCGGCCCGGCGGCTGCTCGTCGAGCACCGAGACATCGAGGTCGCCATAGACAGCGTGGGCAATCGTTCGCGGGATCGGCGTGGCGGTCATCACCAACACGTGCGGATCGGTGCCCCCCTGTTGCAGCGTGGCCCGCTGGAGCACGCCGAACCGGTGCTGTTCGTCGATCACCACGAGCCCCAGGTGACGGAATTTCGCCGTCTCGCCACAGACCAGCGCCTGCGTGCCCACCACGATCCCCGCCTCGCCCGACTGCATGCGGTCGAGGATCCGCTTCCGCTCTTTCGCCGGCTGCCCGCCCACGAGCAGGTGCACCTCCACGCCGCTGCCGGCGAGCAGCCGCTCGAGCGTTGCCATGTGCTGACGTGCGAGCAACTCGGTCGGCGCCATGATGGCGGCCTGGTGCCGCAGCGGTTTTTCCGCAGACGTCGTGCCCGGCGTCGATTCTTCCGCTCCCGCTGCCAAATCCTGCGCGGCTGGCTTCACGGTGGTGGCGGCCACGGCGAGCATTGCGTAGATCGCCACCGCCGTTTTGCCGCTGCCGACGTCACCCTGGAGCAGCCGGTTCATCGGCCGCGGGCAACGCATGTCGGCGGCGATTTCCCCGCAGACCCGCCGCTGTGCGGGGGTGAACGGGAACGGGAACCGGGCCCGGATGCGGCTGTCGAGCCGCGCGTCGACGTCGATCGACGGTGCGGCATGCTGGCGCTGCTGCCGCTCGCGATGCATTCGCAGCGCCAGCTGCAGCATGAACAGCTCCTGGTAGACGAACCGTCGCCGGGCCGCGTCGATCATGCCCTGGCTCGACGGGCAGTGAATCTCGCGAAGGGCCGTGCCGATCGGCAGCAGCGTCTTGGCGGCAAGCACGTCCGGCGGAAACGCCTCGGTGGGCAGCTCGGCGGCATGGTCGAGCGCCGCCTGCACCGCCGCCCGGACCACCGCCTGCGGCACACCCTCGGCGAGCGGATAGATGGCCAGCCAGTCGGAGGCGTGGGCCTGCTCCCCGCTCGAAAGCCAGCGGACCTCCGGATGGTTGAACTCCCAGATCGTGCCGCTTCTCTTGGGCACTCCCGCGATCACCACCCGCATGCCTGCTGCGAAGCGACGGTTCATGAAGGGCATGTTGAACCAGACAGCGCGGACGCTGCCGTCCTTGCAGGCCAGGAGCAAGGTCAGGAGCGGCCGGCCGCCGGCGGTCGTCCGTGCGGCGACGCTCGTCACCTCGCCGGCGATGGAGGCGTGTTCCCCTTCGCGGAAGTCGGCCACCGCGTGCGCGCCGCTGAAGTCACGATACTCCCGGGGGAAGTGCATGAGGGCATCGGACGCCGTGACCAGTTCGAGACGCACGAGCTTCTCTGCGCGGGCGGTGCCGACGCCGGGCAGGCGTTCCAGCGGCGTGGCGAGGCTCCGCGGTCGGTCGCCCGTGGCCTGAGACGGCGAGGGGGAGGCTGGGGTGTTGGCAGCGGGCGAAGCATCCATTCAGGACAGTCTATCCGCCGCGGTCTACCCTCGCCCGTTCCGCTGGAGTTCCTTGTAGGCCTCGACCGCCATCCGGTCGCACTGCTCGTTTTCAGCGTGGCCGGAGTGGCCGGCCACGTGGGTGAAGCGGATCGTGTGGGAAGACGCCAATCGGTCGAGTTCCCGCCAGAGGTCCTCGTTCTTCACCGGCACGAACTTCCCCTTCTCCTTCCGCTTCCAGCCCTGCTGCTTCCACTTCGGCATCCACTCCGACAGGCCAGTGCCCACATAGACGCTGTCGGTCACCAACTCCACCACCGTGGGCCGCTTCAGTTGCAGCAGTCCCTGCACGACGGCCGTCAGCTCCATGCGATTGTTCGTCGATACCGGCTCGGCGCCGGAGCCGCTCGTCTCGCGGCCGCTCTGTGGATGCCGCAGGATGTAGGCCCAGCCACCCGGGCCGGGATTGCCGCTGCAAGCCCCGTCCGTGAACAACACCACCTCGCCTGCGTCACGATCCTTCGCCATGCAACTCCCTTCCCTGTTCCTTTCCTCGTGCCGTAAGCCCGCTGGCCACCGACTGCCGCTCGCTGGCTGCCACGGCCCTACGCCACATCCCGCGAAGGGCTCGATGTCGCCAACATGGCCTGCTCATGTTCCTCGCTCACTCCGGTCGGGGCCCCCTGCCCTCGGGCCGACAGCCGCACCGGCAGCCGCACGGTAAACCGGCTGCCGCGGCCGAGTTGGCTCTCCACCGACACGTCGCCGCCGAGCAGCCGACAGAGTTCACGGACGATCGAAAGCCCTAGCCCCGTGCCGGAGAATTCTCGCGTCATCGCGTCATCGCCCGTCTGGAAGACACGTCCCTGCCGGAACTTTTCGAAAATCATCTGCTGCTCTTCCTCGGCAATGCCCACGCCGGTATCGACGACGTCGAGCACGAGATCGGAGTCGCCGGCCTCTTCGGCAAGCCGGGCCCGAACGTCGATCCGCCCGCCCTCGGGGGTGAATTTCACGGCATTCGACAGGAGGTTGGCGAGAATCTGCTGCACCTTCGCCGGATCCTGTTCGATCTCGTCGAGGCCAGGCCCGATCTCGAACGCCATGTCGATCCGCTTCCGCTCGGCCAACGGCCTGACCATGTCGCACTGGGCCGATACGATCGATTGAAGGCGAAACAAGCTCGGCCGAACCTCCATCTTTCCCGCCTCGATCTTGGCGAGGTCGAGAATGTCGTTGATCATCTCCAGGAGCATGCGGCCCGAGGAGCGGATGTTCTGCACGTAGCGTTTCTGCCGGTCGTCGAGCGACTCGATCGAGCCGAGCACGTCGGAAAACCCGATGATGCTATTGAGCGGCGTGCGCAGTTCGTGGCTCATGGTGGCGAGGAAATCGCCCTTCAGTCGGTTCATCTCGTAGAGGTGAAGGTTTGCCTGCGCGAGTTCATCGACCTTCTCGTCGAGGCTGCCGTTGGCCTTGCGCAGATCCTCCTGGGAGTCGACGAGGCCGCGGAGCATGCGATTGAAGGCGACCCCGAGCTCCTCGAACTCGTCGGCCGTGTGGATCTCGGCCCGGGCCTGAACGTTGCCCCGCCGCACCTCGTCGGCCACGTCGCGGAGATGCTCCAGCGGCTTGACGATCACGTAGCGGACGATCGCATAGGCGACGAGCATGGCAAGAAACACGGTCATGATCGCGGTGGCGGCCAGGATCGCGCGGTTCCAATTGATCGCCTTGCGGGTGGTCGAATCGGGCATCACCACCTTCACCACCGCCATCAGGTCGTTGTCGGCCAGCAGCACCCGCGGCCTGCCGGCAGGCGGGGTGGCGTCGGGCTCGGCATCAGGGCCAGCCGTGGTGTCGCCGATCACGCCGCGATACTTGTGGCAGCCGGCACAGCTGCTCCGCCACCGCACCGGCTGGTAGTAGTGGTATTCCGCGTTGTCGGCGGTGCGAAACTCCCGGTATTCGGTGGAGCGGGTCGGTGGCCCGCCGGTCGGTTTGGTGTCAGGCGACCGATCCTTGAAGTAGGTGAGCACGGCGGCGTCGAGCCGGGAGTATTTGCCCCGCTCCTCCGGCGACGCGTCGGGCTTCAAGAGCCAGCTCTGGTATTGTTCGCTCTGCAGCGTGCGGCTCAGGAACTCGATCGCACTGGCATACTGCTGCTCCGGCTCGAGCGTTTTCCAGTGGTATTGCAGCATGATGGCATCGACGAGATGCCGGCCCGTGCTCCGCGTCGTGGCGTAGACGAGTTCCTCGGTGCTGCTGCCATACCACCAGAAGCTGCCGGTGATCAGCACGAGCAGGCAGAGCCCGAACAGGAAGCGGCATTTCCGCTCCAGGCTGGTCTCGCCCAGGATGTCCTTGAATGTTCGGTACGCCATAGGGCAACGCTTTCTCCCGCCATGCTACCCCGGCCGGTTTCCCAGGCGAAAGCCGGGAAAATTCGGGCTGCTGGCGGCGGCACATGGGGCTGCCCCCGCCGGATCTGAGCGTCCCCATAGAAGCCCCCGGCGTCAGCCGGGGGACCGAAGCAGCCTAAACCTGCGGAACGCACAGGACTACACTCCTGCTTCATGGAGACGCTCCGTCTGCTTCTGTTCACCACGCTCTGGACCGCCGTCTGGGCAGCGCCGCTCCCAAAGCTTTCCCGCCGCGTGGAACTTGTTGCCGGGCTGATTCCGTTTGCGGCGTTCGGCCTGCGGGTGTTTGCGGCCTGCTTCATCGGCGTGCCAGACGACGATCCCGTGCGGATGAGCGTCGCACCCGTGGTCGAGTGGGTGAATGGCCTTTCGGGCGTGGTGCCGTTTCAGTGGGTGCTCGACATCACCGTAGCAATCGGCCTGGTGTGGCTGGCATCGATTGCGAACATCTCGCGGCGCTGGCGGCTGGCCACGATCTGGGTCATGCCGGCGGTGGCGCTCGCGAGCCTCGCTTTCGAGCGATTCGCCAGGCTTCCGCAGTGATCGTTTGAGAGGCGACTCAGGCTACCGGGCGGATGCGGGCGGCAAGCCACAGGCTCGCGACGGTCGCCCCCGCGGCGAGCAGGCCGACCGTCCCGAAATGCCGCAGCGGCTCGCCCACGCCCCCCTCGACGATCATCCCGCCGAGCGTGGCCCCCACGCCGCTGGCCACATGCTGCACGGATGAATTCGTCGACATGAAGCTGCCGCGGCGACGCGGCTCGATGCTCGACGTGATCAGCGACATCGCCGTCACCATCCGGCCTGCGTTGGCC
>JBIIGJ010000136.1:0-8030 GCA_044236455.1 Pirellulales bacterium | reverse complement strand
GCCTGCGTTGGCCACGAGGGCGGTGCTGATGAAGGGGATCACGGCAAACGCGCCCACCATCAGCAGGGCGATCAGCGCCGAGGCGCGGCGACTGGCGGGAACGGTGATCGCGTCGAGCAGATGCGCCACGGCATGCCGCCGCGTGCCGTCGACATGCGCAGCCAAGGGCGGCAGCGACCACGCGGACAGCCCGACCAGCGGCAGCCCGAGCAGGGTGAGGGCGAAGAAGGGCGCCTGCCAGCCGAGCCGCATCCCCAGCGCGATTCCGAGCGGCACGCCCGCCACCGAGGCTGCCGCAAACGCCAGCATGAGGATGCCCGTGGCGCGGCCGCGGCGCTCCGAGGGAAACACGTCGGCCACGATCGTCAGAGCCAATCCGCCGAGAACGCCGCCGAAGCCGCCGGTCACACACCGCGCGGCGAGCACGAGCGGGTAGGTGGTGGCCAGTCCGCACGCCGCCGTGCCCGCGAGCAGGCCGAGCGCAAACACGAGATAGGCGGTCTTGCGCGGCACGCGGTCGAGCCATGGCGCCGCCAGAAATCCGGCGAGCCCGGCTGCGAGCGTGTAGGCCGAAACGACCCAGCTGAACTTCTGGGCGTCGATGCCGAGGTCGGCCCGCAGCTGTGGCCCCAGGGGCATCACGATCATGAAATCGACGATCCCGATGAACTGGAACGCCGCGAGCGTAAACGGGATCGCGGCCTCGCGGCTGGTCGTGCCGCATGCCGGGCGACCCGACACGGATGGATCAGCGGATGATTCGACGGTGGACGTGACTGCCACGGTGTGCGGGCTCTCCTCGGGGCGTCGAATGCTTGTGGCAGTGGCGGCCGCTGTACTATACCTGAGCGGACCGGGGCCTCCGCGTGTGGCGGCCACCGAGCAGTGCGGCTCAACGGAGACGGGGCCCTATGCCATGAATCCTCCCTTCGGCCGCAAGAAGGCGGGCTCCATCGGCCCCCCAGTGCACGGAGTGCATGTGGCGGTTGTGGATGAGCAGGGCGCCGACGTGCCGACCGGAGCGGTCGGGAACGTGTGGGTGAGCGGGCCCGGGGTCATGGACGGCTACTGGAACGAAACGGCCATGACCCGGAAGACCCTGCGGAAGGGCTGGATTCGCACCGGCGACCTTGCGCGATTCGACGAGGATGGGTATCTGTGGTTCGTGGGCCGCAGGAAGGACGTGATCGTCCGCATGAAGGATGGCCTAGCCAACAAGATCGCGCCGCTCGAGGTCGAGGCGGCGCTCTCCGAGCACCCGGCAGTTCGCGAATCATGCGTGATCGGGGTGCCCGACCCTGTCTGCGGCGAGGTTCCACACGCGTATGTAATCCTGCAACTGGGCGAGGAAGCCCGCTCGGAGGATCTGCGGAGCTTCGTCGCCGGCCGGCTGGCTGAGTTTATGGTGCCCGCAGAGGTCCACTTCATCTCTGAGATGCCCTCCAAGGGGCCGGGCAAGATCGATCGCGAACTGCTGCGGATGCGGGCCTTGGCCTGAAGGATCGCGATGAACGTGCCAGCCGACACACACGACTCATATTCCTCGCGTTCCTCCTCCGACAGCGTGCCCAGAGCTGACTTGCCAGCGAGGAGATGCATGCGGATGTTCGCCTCTGCGGAGGCTCGGAGGTGGATCACCCTGCGCGCACTCTCGGGCGTCATGCATTCGCCCAGCGGGTCGAGAATCGCGGTGAGGACTGTGTGCGGGGAAGCCATTGTGACGTTGTGAGGAGGGTAGCCGAAGACAGTGAAAAGCAGACGCAGCTTTTGTATGGGCTTTTTACCGGCCGAGATCTCGGCTTCCGTGAAGGATTCGGGCAATTTCGACACCCGATGCCGACGGCCGAAAAAAGATCACGTAGAGCCCGACTGAGATACTGCGACATCCGGCGACCCCGAAACCTGGTCGCGATTCGCCCATCAGCGGGTGCTGAGAGAGAAGGTGGCACCGTTGCCGAACCGCGTCCACCCACTCGCGGGCAGCTATTGGGTTGTCGCGTGCAATGAACTCCGCGATATCGAGGAGGTCTGCTTCGGCGTCCTGGGAAAATATCGCCTCGCTCATGCCCGTTGGGCCCGCTCGACCGCCGCGATGCGTTCCTCGGCCTTGGCGAAGACCATTTCGGCAAGCACAACGCTGCCCTCATCGAGTTGAGCGAATCCTTGTCGCACGGCGCCACGCAACGATTCCTGAGCCTGCAGGAGACGTAGCCCTTCGGACAGGACATCACTCTCCGTGAGAAAACGACGCTCAGCGATCAATCGCTGGACGAATGGTTCAAGATCGGCGGGGATGTCGACGGTCATGGATTGCTTTCTGTTCGTCGAGGACTGGTTGGGAAGCTCACTCGGCTTGGTTATGCGGGCGTGCAATTCTTTCGTCAACGGTGCCGACCTTCAGATTCTATCCCAGATTATCGCTCAACGCTTTATTCGGGTGAGGGCATCGACCTCGACATCATGCCAGGGCCGCACGGCATCAGGATTCGCAACGCTGTCAGCGAGCCGTCGCTCGAGTTCCGCTCTCTGCCAATCGGGGATCGGTGCGGCTTCCACGTCGTGGATAAAGCTATTCCAGATTGCTTCAGCGACTTGGATCCGTTCCTCGATACTGAGGCGATCGATCCCGAGGTCGTGCAGTGAGCCGCTGGCCATGTGAGCCTCCAATCAATACGGTATTCCATCGGCAGATGATTTATTGCCGTACACTTCTAGAGTCAAGCGTGCCGAACACGACAGGGAACCGGAACCTAGCCGGCCACTCGTAGCAGCGCTCGTGGTAAGCCCCGACGGATGAGCTCACGCTCCTCCAGCCCCGTGCCTTCCTCGGGCATCCGCTTGAGAGCCTCCTGCATCTGGCTCGCGGTCGCTTGGAGCCCGAGGGATGCCAGAGATTCCAGCATTCCTCGATGCTGTCGCGCGGGCGCAGGCCGGGCCTGCCGTTTCGCAACCTGATTTTTTCCGGTCTGGAACGTACGGCCCCCCGTTGGCACCGATCCGACTGCGAACGGTTCCGTGACACTGACCCGCACCTACAGCATCTCGACCGGGTCGACGTCGATGATCCAGGCGACATTGTCGGGCGTCTGAAGCGATGCCGTGGCGTGGCGGACGAGATCGCGGAGTTGGCTTCCGTCGGGCCCGTGCACCTGCACGTGCCAGCGGAAGCGGTCGCGGAGCCGGGCGATCGGCGCGGGGGCGGGGCCGAGCACGCGGATCTGCCCGCTCTCCGGCGGCATGGCGGCCACCTCCTTGTGTAGCCGGTCGACGATATTGCCCGCCCAGTTCGCCGCCGCCTGCTCGTCGATGCTGCGGACCACGAACCGCACGATGCTGCCAAACGGCGGATAGAGGAGCGCCTCGCGGATCGGCAGTTCGCTCCGCACGAAGGCTTCGTAGTCGTGCGCGGCGGCCGCGCGGATGGCAGGATGTTCGGGAGTGCTCGTCTGCACGACCACCCGGCCGCCGAGCGGGCCGCGGCCGCTGCGGCCCCCCACCTGCGTGACGAGTTGGCAGGTCCGCTCGGAGGCGCGGAAGTCGGCGAGGTGCAGGCTGGCATCGGCGTTCACGACCCCCACCAGCATCACCGCCGGAAAGTCGAGCCCCTTCGCGATCATCTGCGTGCCGACGAGGATGTCGATCTCCCGATTGCGAAAGGCGTCGAGGGTGCGTTCGTGGCTGCCTCGCGACCGCATCGTGTCGGTGTCCATGCGGGCCACGCGGGTGCCGGGAAAAGTGCCGCGGATCTGGTCTTCGAGCCGCTGCGTGCCGGTGCCCCTCGGCACGAGGTTCGGGGCCGAGCAGGTCGGGCACGACGACGGCAGCTTTGTCACCAGGCCACAGCCATGGCAGATGCCGCGGCTACCCGGCTGGTGGAGCGTGAGCGCGATGTCGCACTGCGGGCACCGCATCGTGTGGCCGCAGGCCTTGCACTGCACGGCCGTGGCGAAGCCGCGGCGGTTGAGCAAGAGCATCACCTGCCCGCCCGCATCGAGCGCCCAGCGGATGCCGGCGGCGAGCCGCGGCGTGATCGCACCGCGGGAGCGGCTGGTTGGATCGCGGAGGTCGACGGAAAGTACCGGCGGCAGCTGCGATCCGCCCACGCGGCCCGGCAGCCGACACATCTTCCACTCCCCCTTGAGGCACCGCTGGAATGTCTCCAGCGCCGGCGTCGCCGACCCCAGCACGAGCGGCACGCCCTCCGCCCGTGCGATCCACTCCGCCACGTCGCGGGCGTGATACCGCGGCGCGGTCGCCTGCTTGAAGGTGGCCTCGTGCTCCTCGTCGATCACGATCAGTCCCAGCCGCGGTGCGGGGGCGAAGATGGCGCTGCGGGCCCCCACGATCACGCCCACGTGGCCGGCGGCGATCTCGCGCCACTGAGCGTGCCGCTCGGCCGGCGTCAGGTGGCTGTGCAACACCGCCACGCTCCCGAAGCGGGCGCGGAACCGGTCGCAGGTCTGCGGCGTGAGGCTGATTTCAGGCACGAGCACGATCGCCTGCTTGCCGTAGGAGAGCGTCTCCTCGACCGCCTGCAGATAGACCTCGGTCTTGCCGCTGCCCGTCACGCCAAAGAGCACGACCGTCTCGTGCCGTCCACCACGGAGTGGATCGAGGATCGCTTCCAGGGCGGCGGCCTGCGCGGGAGCGAGCGTGGTGGGCCTGTCGTGGCTGATGGGCGGCCGGCTGGCGGCATCGGCCGGCGGTCTGCCATGCGGGCGATCGACGCTGCCTTCCTCTCTGAGCAGGCCCGTCTTGAGCAGCCTCGCGATGACGGCGCGGCTGGCGCCGGCCGCCTGCGCCAAGGCGTCGGCCGTGGCCGGTGTTGCAGCCGCCGCGACTACGCGGGCCTGCGCCGGCGTCAGCGTGCGGGCTGGCTCCACGCCCGTCGCCACCAGCAGGGGCACGGCGCGGCCCTTCCTGCGGAGCCGAACGCCCGCCGGCAGGACGGCCTCCAGCACCTCGCCCCAACGGGCCATCCAGCGATCAGCCATCCACTTCGTGAGGTCGAGCATCCGGCGTGAGAGCAGCGGGGCGTCGTCCTCCACGGCCGCCACGCTCTTGAGCGGCGTCTGCGGCAGTTCTCCGCTGCGGACCCCGACGCAGTAAGCGAGCCGCTCCCGGTTGCCCCGGCCCAACGGCACGAGCACCCGCCGGCCAGGCTCCACCGCCCCCACGAGCGGCTCTGGCACCAGATAATCGAGCGGCTTTTCGATGCCATCCGGCAGCACCACCGTGGCGATCACGCCCTGGCGGGCGTCGTCCTCCGCCCACTGAGGACCGCTTTCGAAGAGGCTGCGTTGGCTCGTATGCTGGTGGGACATGCCGTGGATTAGACCGTGCTGATGGCATGCTGAGGAAGCCCGCGAGCTCAAAAGGAACCAACCGTGCGAATTGGTGTGTTTGGAGGCAGCTTCGATCCGGTGCACATCGGCCACCTGCTGGCCGCCGAATGCTGCCGCGAACAGGCCGGCCTCGACCGCGTGCTCTTTGTGCCGGCCGCCATCCAGCCCCACAAACAGCATCGGCAGCTCGCCTCAGGGCAGCATCGAATGGAGATGCTGGCCCTGGCGACGGGCGGGCATGGCGCTTTTGCGGTTTCGAGTGACGAGCTCGACCGTGGGGGCGTGAGCTACACGGTCGACACACTCGAGCGACTGAAGGCTCGGCATCCCGGCGACGAACTGCTGCTCATCCTCGGCCCGGATGCATTCCTCGGCCTGCCCACCTGGCGGGAGCCCAAACGCATCCTCGAACTGGCTGGCATCGTTGCCGTTGAGCGGGAATCACTCGACGACTTCAGCGGCACGGTCTCCCGAGCGGCACTCGAACCCCTGCTCGGGCGTGATCGGCTCGATCGCGTGATCGCCGAGCGGGTGAGGCTGCCGGCGATCGGCATCCGCGCCAGCGACCTGCGGGCGGCCGTGGCGGCTGGGAAAAGCATCCGCTACCGCACACCCCGCGCGGTCGAGCAATACATCGCCGCGCAGGGGCTCTACCGCTGACGCGTATCCGGCTGTTTCAGGAGCCGGGGGTCGGGGGAAGCCGGAGCGATTCGGGCTATCCTGCCCTCGAGTCGGAGCCCCTCCGCCAGCGAGGCGGCGGACGCAGCATGTCACCGCCCCCGGCGGCTTAGGACCCAAGACGTATGTCGAATACTCTCTACGTTCCTTTTTCGTCTTCCTGGAGCTGATCGATCACTCCTTCGACCAGATCGTCGCCCACTCGGAGCACCCACCACTCGCCGACCATGGCCGGCTTGATGTCCTCGAGCTTCACGCTCTGCTGCGTTGCAGACGTGCGGAACTTGTCCAATCCAAAATGAACGGCGCTCCAGATCGCGATCACCTTGGCCGCGGTCCCGTCTCCAGGCTTGCCGTGGAGCCAGAGTTCGATCGGCGCCTGCACCTTCGCCTCCTCCTCCGGCAGCTCCGGAATGCCCGCGTCTTTCGGCCCCGGGCTGGCGAGGATCCAGTCCTTCGTGCTCGCGAAATGCCCGCTCCACTGCGTGTCCTGCGGCATGAGCAGAGCCACGGTCTGCTTCCACGGCAGCCGGGAGTTGAGGTCGCTCACCAACTCATCGGAGTGTTTGCCAAAGGCCTCGAGCACGGTGGCCTTGGTGTCGGCAAGCGCGATGGCATCCGCCTTGGGCTTCATCTCCTCGATCTGCGGCGTGGCGAATTTCCGCACGATGCGGCCGCGGATCCCGGGAGGAGTCGCCAGGCCGTCGAGTCTGGAGGAATACGTGGCCTCGATCGATTCGGGCCCCTCGCTGAACTGCATGCCGTCGAACCGGATCTCCCGATGCACGTCGAACACGGCGACGCCGGTGTTGAAGGCCTTGACGGGATGCTTCGACGCCACCGTTTTCGTGGTCGTCGTGCCCTTGAAGTGCAGCGTGAACACGGGCTTGCTGTGATCCGTGTCCATCGTCAGCGCAGGCTGGCCTTTCGTGAAAGCCGTGCCGGTGACCCGCGATCCAAACAAGCATTTATTCACCGGGGCAACGTGCTCGACGACCGGGGGCGCGTGCTGGCGGACAAACTCCTTCGAGATTCGCAACACAATTTTCGTCTCTTTCGAGCCATCGTCGGCAGGAGTCGTCAGCGCGTTCGTCACCACCTCCGTTGCCTTGTCCTGCAGGGTTCCATCGATCGCGTTCTTCACGGCCCCCTTCACGGCATCCTTCACCGACTCCGCCAGCCGTTCGCTCGACGTGCCCGATGCGTCCGGTGCCGCGGCGGGCGCATCGTCAGCCTTGGCCTCCCCAGCCAGCAACACGATCAACAGAGCGGCATACGTCATGAACGGATTCGGGCGATTCGTGAACACGCGTCAGTCCTTGCTGTGGAGCGTTGGCGGACGGCAGCACACCGGCCGATGGCATCGGGACTGCTGACCGCGGCGGAGCAAGGATTGCCCACGCCACCCCGTCGTCACAGGTCACCGAGACGGCAAAGGTAATGGGTGGGGCCGCAAAATGCCACGCCTCGCATTTCCTGATTTGGTGGGACGGTTCTCGGTCAGCCGGGAACCCGCGTTCTACCCACTGGCAACGGTCCGGAGCCGCCTGGCGAGCAGGCGGCTGACCGGTTGGTCCGCGACACCAGGATCGCCGGCCAAAACCCCCAGGAGCACCGTAAGCCGGTCGGCGGCCGGACTTTGGAGATTCAACATTATCGTGCGTCTGCCGCTGACGACACAGGGCCCACCGGGCAGATCGCCGAGCGGCTCCTCGCGGACGTGGTAGCCGACCTCGCCGGCCAACTGCAACGCTTCCTCGAGCAGGCCCAGGGTGTCGTCCATGCGTACGTGTCGTCCTCCGGAGCTGGTACTGACTGCCCGCGACCTACGCGTACTAGCGTTGCCACGGCGACGGCGTACCAAGTTGTTCGCGACGTGCCTCCATGGCCCGTCGGTATTCGACATACTTGGCCCGCTGTTCTGGGCTGGTGCTGTCGATCATGTTTTTTCGCCAGCGGTTGCGGTCTTCCTCGGTGCCATTGCGAGGCGGTCCACCGCCGCCCGGT
>JBIIGJ010000082.1:0-15984 GCA_044236455.1 Pirellulales bacterium | reverse complement strand
CGCCGCCGCCCGGTCCGCCACCGCCCGCTCCGCCACCGCCCGCTCCGCCGTTGGCCGCTCCGCCGTTGGCCGCGACACCTCCCGGCTGGCCACCCTGCCTGCCACCGGCGGGACGAGACGCCTCCCACGCCTTCCGAAACAGGTCCTCCTGCTTGATCTGCCGGTCGAGTTCCGCCTGCCTCTGCTCTGGCGGCATCGCGAAGTAGGCGTTGATGCGAGTCCGCATCGTGTTGCGGAGGACGTTGCCTCCCTGCCTGCCGGCCTCGCGTCGCATGTTTTCAGGCAACGCCTCGATCTTTTCGCGAATCTGGCCCATGGCGGCCACGGCTTCCTTGGCTTCATCGAGCGTCTGTGGGCCGCCGTTGGCCATGAACTTCTGCTGTGTTTCGGCCTGCAGTTTCTGGATCTCGACGATGCGGGGATCGGTCGTGAGGCGGACATAGCCGAGCAGCCAGGCGACCAAGAACGCCAGGAAGGCCACGGCGAGCAGGATGAGCAGCCAGCGAACGGCCTTTCCCGTCGACGAGGTCTCGTCATCGAGCTCTGAAAAATCTCTGGAACGCATCGATGCAGTGCTCATGAAAATCTCTCGCTCTGGGACGGCAGGTGTGTTGGGAGAACGTTACAAGTTGTCGACGTGGCCGTCGAAGTAGAGAAAGTTACGGGCACCCTCTGGTACCTGCCAGCCCGTGTCGCCTGTGTCGTTGGCATCCGTTTCACCGTCGCTGAAAAGTGCTGCCCAACCGGTTGCGTGGAACGCTTGGAATTCATAGAGCACCCAGAGTTTCGAGGTCGAAGCGGTCTGGCCATTACGGGAACGCCCCGCCTCCTCGCGGGTCCTGCCGCGAAGCTTTCCAGTCGTAGCATCGGTGATGGTGAGCCGTCGCTGGGGATACTCGTAACTGGTCCCTTCGAGCTTGAGGTTCGCCCCCAGGTACTCGCTGGGCTTCTGGTCGTCGGGAATGAGGGCTAACGCCGTCTGCGCATCCTTCACGACCTGGGAGTTTGGGTCGCGCTGGAAGTAGGCAGTGTCGGATGGGCACCGGAACACTTCACGGTTGTCTTCCGTGTAGGCCCCTAATGCTGTTGCGATGCTCTGGTACAGCGGCCTGCTGCCGCTCACATAGAACGTTGGTTCCTGGCTCGGCACCTGGGCCGCCAGCGGAAACTTGGCCGACTTCGTGCGATCCATATAGACCTGAAAGGCGATCCCGATCTGCTTGAGATTCGACTTGCAGGCGATCCGCCGCCCTGCCTCACGGGCCGATTGCACCGCCGGCAGGAGCAGGCCCACGAGCATGCCAACGATGGCGATCACCACCAGCAACTCGACCAGCGTCATGCCGCGACGGCGAATACCTGCGATTGTGGGAGCAGCGGGGATCTCGTGTCCCAGTGACATGGAACTCTCCTAGACCGCCCGACGGGGCATGGCGGGGGAATGTGCGAAGGATTGATGGACTAACCGAAAGTTGAACGGTCGAGTCGTCCAAAGGGTGCGGCAAACCGAATCCTACCGTCGGTAAGGCCAGAAGGTCGATACGCCACGAAGACACGCAAGTGTATGCCCGCAAACAGGTTGGGCTGAGAGATGGGGCAAAAAGCCCCGATTGCCTCGGCAATACCTGTCGGGGAGGGTGTGCGGCTGGGGCGACCCCTATCGGACTTTTCAGCCGGCGAGGGCCGGAAAGCCGGTGGGAGTGGCGGGGAGGGATCGTGCAACTGACAGACCAATCCTCTGAGCCGTTCAAGCGACCGTCGGCGGCCGCGGCACCGCAGGCCGCGCCGGTTCCCGCCGACGCGGTTGCCTCCGACCGCATCGACGAGGCCACCGCCCTGCACCGCCAACTGGAGATCGCGCGGCTGCGGCATGCCGCCGAGGTCGCGGACCTCCGCCGCCAGGTACTCGAGGCCCGGAAACTGGCCGGCCTCGGAGAGCTTCTCGGCACCACCACGCACGAGTTCAACAACGCCCTCACGACGATCCTCAACTACGCCAAACTGGGCCTGCGGCATCGCGACCAGCCGACTCGCGACAAGGCCCTCGAACGCATCCTTTCGGCGGGCACGCGGGCCGCGAAGATCACCGCCAGTGTGCTCGGCATGTCGCGGTCAGGCTCCGCCCGGTTCGAGCCAGTAAATCTCCACCTGTTGATTGAAGACGTGCTCGTGTTGCTCGAACGAGAACTGATGAAATACCGCGTGCAAGTGGAGCGGGAGTTTGCCCCCGTGCCGAAGGTGTCGGCCAATCCGGGGCAACTCCAACAGGTGCTCTTGAACCTGCTCGTGAATGCCCGGCAGGCGATGGCGGGAGGCGGCCGGCTCATCCTGCGGCTGTCGCACGATGACCCCTCCGGCCTGGTCGACCTGATGGTCCGGGACACGGGCTGCGGCATGGTGCCCGACGTGATGCGGCGGATCTTCGAGCCGCGGTTCTCCACGAAGTCGGGCCCCGACGAGACCGGCAAGGGGGGCACGGGCCTGGGACTGTCGGCCTGCAAGGAAATCGTGGACGCCCACCGCGGGAGGATTCGCGTGGAGAGCGCCCCGGGCAAGGGCACCGCGATCACGATCCGACTCCCGGTCCAGCAACAGGCGGCGTTGCCAGCGTAGGGCAGCACAGGATCGTCGGCGACCGACGCTTTACCGGTCGGCCACAGCGAGCTAGATGGCCTCGCCGCCTCGCTCGCCGGTGCGAATCCGCACACACTCGTCCATTGGCAGCACGAAGATCTTGCCATCGCCGATCTCGCCCCGCTCGCCCGAGCGGCCGCCCTTCACGATCGCGGCGATCGTCGGCTCCACGAAATTGTCGTTCACGGCGATCTGCAACTGCACCTTGCGGAGCAGGTTCACCGCGATTTCATGGCCGCGGTAGGTCTCCGCATGGCCCCGCTGCCGGCCGAACCCCTGCACGTCGAGAACGGTGAGTCGAAAGACCTCGACCTCGGAGAGCGCCTGTTTCACGCTCTCCAACTTGTTCGGCTGAATGATCGCGATGATGAGTTTCATGGAATCGGCTCCGCCTGGGGCCCCCATGGTATCCGAACCGCGGTCACCGCACAGACTGCCGGACGGCTGGATGCCGGCCGCCTGGCCGTCGAGGCGAACCTTGACTTTGCCTCCGACGGCCGAAGCCCGCCGGGGCCATGGATGGCCCGGCGGGCGGAAAGCCAGAATGCCCCGGCCTGGGTGAGCTAGGCGGAGTGCCCACCCAAGCCGTTGGGGCATCCTTCTGGATCGTTGCTATTCGCTCCGCACCATCACGAAGCCGTGGTAGGCCTCGTTGCCGTGCTCGTGGATATCGAGTCCCTCGATCTCCTCCTGCGGCGAGACGCGGAGGCCGACGGTGGCCTTGATCAAGAGCCAGAACAGGGCCGACACCGGCACCACGTAGGCCCCGACCATCAGCACGCCGACCAACTGGGCGATGAGCTGCTTCGTGCCGCCGCCGAAGAAGAGGCCCGCGTTCGGGCCGCCAGCCTCGGCCGTTCCGAACGGCGTGTTGAGCACCGTGCCGGAGAGGTCCGTCGTGGTGAACAGTCCCACGCACAGCGTGCCGAAGATGCCACAGACGAGATGGACGCTGGTGGCACCGACCGGATCGTCGACGTGAATCTTGTCGAAGAACATCACGGCGAAGATCACCATCACTCCGGCGATGGCGCCGATGATCAGTGAGCAGGGAACGTTGGTGTAGGCGGCACTGGCGGTGATCGCCACGAGACCCGCCAGACAGCCGTTGAGCGTCATGCCGATGTCGGGCTTGCCGAGCAGCAGCCATGCCGTGAGCGTGGCAGTGAGCGTCGCGGCCGCAGCGGCGGAGTTGGTGTTCACCGCCACCTGTGCGGCCAGGGCACCACCGTCACCAGCCACGCCCATCGTGCTGCCGGGATTGAAGCCGAACCAGCCGAACCAGAGCACGAGGCAGCCGATGAAGGCGGCCGTCATGTTGTGGCCCGGGATGGCGTTGATTTTCCCGTCGGCACCATACTTCCCGATGCGGGGGCCCAGGATGATGGCTCCGGTCAGGGCTGCCCAGCCGCCCACCGAATGCACCACCGAGCAGCCAGCAAAGTCCCAGAAGTTCCATTCCTTGGCCAGGTAACCAAAACCCCAGATCCAGTGGCCCACGACCGGATAGATCGCGATCGCCATGATGAAGGAGAAGAGGATGAAGGAGTGGTACTTGATCCGCTCGGCAACGGCACCCGACACGATGGTGGCCGCGGTTCCCGCAAACACCAACTGGAAGAAAAACTTCGCGTAGAGCGGCACGTGCGTCCAACTGATCGAACCGTAAACACCCTGGTACTTGTCGCCCATCAGCGGGCTGTTGTCATACTTCGGGTCGAAGCCGCCCACCATCCAAGTGCCTGATTGCCCGATCCAGCCGCCGTCACCGGCACCGAACATCAGGTCCCAGCCGAGGAGCCAGAAGGCGACCGACGTCGCCGCGAAGACGATGAAATTCTTCGACAGGATGTTGACGCAGTTCTTTGATCGAGCGAAGCCTGTCTCGACGCAGCCGAAGCCGAGATTCATGAAGAACACAAGCATGCTGCAGAGCAGCACCCAGACGGTATCAGCCCCGGTCCAGAGCTTTTCCACCATCTGCTCGACCGACATGAGGTTTGGCTTGTAGCCGGTAGCGGTCACTCCGGGATCGGCGGCCGCAGCGGCAGCCGGCTCGGCAACAGCCTCATCGGCAGGCAGCGCGGTCCGCGACAATAACGTCACCGTACACATCACGATGGCGAAACCCGCCACCGCCGTCACAAGGCTTCGCCCCGCCGATCTTGCACCGACCTGGCCTGCAAAGCCCGCCCGAGAAGAAAGCCCGCAACCGCCGGCGAGCCATCGAAAACCATTGAGAACATCCCCACGAAGGGAAGAAAGAACTGACCGCATCATGCGACTCCAGAAGGAATGAAAAATCCGGCGAGGACGCGCCTCCGCAGCACCGACCGCACCGGGCGCCAGGCCACACCCTGGGCACCGTGTGATTACTGCGTGCTAGCATTGCAAGTGGCGTGCCAAAGACTGACGACAGGGTTCCTGGCGACCCGTTGGCCAGCCGTTGCGGACGACAAAAAAGCAAGTTTTTCAGGGCTTTTTCAGACATCCGCTGGAATATTCCTGCGCACGAGATTTTTTCATCCGCAGACAAGCAACAAGGAATCACTCGCGGGTCGCACGGTTTTCGCGCACCTGACTGCACACGAAAGGCGCAGGGACGCATGGTCGACAAGAATGGGAAAGCGATCGCCGACGAAGTTCCCCCTCAGTAGCCGGAGTGGATCCATGCTCGATCTCAGCGGACTCTTTAGCCTTCCATTAAACGATCGCGCCGCAGCACTTGCCCGCCACTTCCCGGGGTGTGCCGGCACGGCCGGGACCGGGACCGACACCACCGCCAGACTCTGGGCGGAAGGCGGCCGTGCCGCGGCCCTTGAGCGGCTGGCCGCGATTGATCCGGAGGCCTACGCCGGCACGAGAAACCACGTGGCGGGTGCTGTCACACGGCTATCCCCCTGGCTACGGCATGGCGTGCTCTCGCTGGCCGAGGTCCGCGACGCCGCCTTGGCCCGTGCGCAGCGGCCAGAGAACGCCGCCACACTGATCTCGGAACTCGGCTGGCGCGACTACTGGCAGCAGGTGTATGCGGCCGTGGGAGACCGCATTCGAGAGCCGCTCGAATTTCCTGCTCAAGTCTCCCGCGTGCCACCGCTCGAGCAGGTTCCACCAGATGTGCTCGCGGCACAGACCGGTCTGCAGTGCATCGATGACTTTGTGCAGAAACTCCACCGCACCGGCTGGCTTCACAACCACGAGCGGATGTGGCTTGCGTCCTGGCTCGTGCACGTCCGCGGCGTGCGGTGGCAGGCGGGAGCCGACTGGTTTCTCTCCCACCTGCTCGATGGCGATCCGGCCAGCAATCATCTCTCGTGGCAATGGGTGGCCGGCACCTTCTCGGCCAAGCCCTATCTGTTCAACCGCGAGAATTTGGAACGGTTCACAAGCGCGGTGCACTGCCTGCCATGCGGGCTCCGCGACTCCTGCCCTCTCGATGTCTCGTATGAGGCACTCGCGGCCCGCTGCTTTGCCGCAGACGGACCGACTCCGCGGGAACCGCTGCGGATCAGGCCGCAGCCAGCCGCCGCGGCAGGGCAAGCCGCTGCGATCCATCAGCCACTTGTGTGGCTCACGCTCGACTCGGCCGCCGACACGAGCCCAGCGGTGCTGGCCTATCCGGAGGCACCGCGGCTCTTCGTGATCGATCCCGAGTGGATTGCGCAAGAACGCCCTTCGCTCAACCGGCTGCTCTTTCTCTTCGCCTGTCTGGCCGATGTGCCGCATGTCGAGGTGCTGCTCGGCGATCCCCGCGTAATCCTGCCGGAGCGAGCGCTGGCCCACGGCTGCGATGGCCTCGTGCTCACGGAGACGCCCTGCCCGCGCAATCGCCGCGCTGCCGCCGCGATTCAGGCGGGGGAGGCCGGCACTGCGCCACCGCTGCCGGTGACGTTTCTCTCTTGGCCGCGGTTCTGCGATCGCTCCGTCGCGAGCGATCTCGGCAGATTCTCTCGGTATTGGCAGCGGGTGCAAACCTCGGCCATGAAGCCGACTCAGGCATCATGAGCCGACACCTTCACCATGACATCGCTCATTGGCCCCATTCGGCGAACCAACCCGGCGGCTGCGACCTGACCTCGACCAGCCGGCCATCGCGGGGATGCGGAAACGCAAGCCAGGTGGCATGGAGACCGAGCCCGGTGGCCAGTGCCCCGTTCATCGCTGCGTGCACGGGCCCATAGAGACGGTCACCCACGATCGGCATGCCGAGCCAGGCCAGATGCACGCGGAGCTGATGGGATCGGCCCGTGACCGGCTCCAGCTCCAACCGCGACCGCTGCTGACCGGCCACGGGAGCTGTCGCGAGCAGCCGCCACCGTGTCGTCGCGGGCCGTCCAAGGATCGGATCGACGCGGGAACGAGGGGGCCGCTGCGGATCCGACGCCAGCGGCAGGTGCACGATCCCCTCTTCATCGGTCGGTCCGCCGTGCACAACCGCCTCGTACCGCTTCTGAACCAAGCGCATCTCGAATGCCCGGCCCAGCGCGGTCCGCGCCGCGGATGATCGAGACAGCACAAGCAGGCCCGACGTGTCGCGGTCGAGCCGGTGCACCGCCTCGAGGTCGCCGAAGGCGGCACGCAGGTGCGACGCGACACAGGGCGGATCGAGCGGCGTCCGCGCCGGCACGCTCGGCATGCCCGCCGGCTTCTCGACCACGATCAGATCAGCGTCGGCAAACACGACGCGGATGCCGCCGCCAATGAGCGGGCGATCATCGGAAGGCGGCGTCACAGCAAGCCCAACGCCTCGACCCACGCGGCCAGCGCCGCAGCAGGCGGGCCGCCCCCCTGCCCCACAGGCAGCGTCCCCGCGGCAAATCCAGCCTCCTCCAGCCGCCGGCGATCGGCCTCCGCGCGGGGCGACAGCGGCGCCGCACCGACTGCCGGCGCAGCACCGCCGAACAGCACCCACCGCGACCGGCCTGGCTCGGCGGGTTCGACCGTGGCCTGTCGCGGGAGCGTCGAGTCGATGATCGCCACGCCCCGCACGGTCGGCCCGAGCGACTCGGCCACCAGCCATGCAAACGCGCCCCCTGCCCCGCGGCCGGCAACCGCGATCCGTGCCGGGTCGATCGCCCGTTTCGTGGCGAGGGTCGCCAGCGCCCGCTTGATGCCACCGATATCCTCGCGGCCCCACCGCTGCGGGTCGGACGATCCGGGCAGGATCACGGCCACGCCATGCCGGGCCGCGGCTGCCTTCCATTCCGCGGCCTGCGCCTCCTCGACGGGGCCCCGCGGCACGTCGAGATAGATGATCACGCCCAGCGGTTCCTGCGGCGCTGCCTTCGGCAGTACCGCCAGCGGCGGCTTCGCCACTTCCGCGGCCTCGAGTCGTTCGACCGTCACCGCATCACCGGCTGCCACGCCGGGGCCGGCCTGCTGCAATGCGAAGGCCGGCAACTGATCCGCAAGATCCGCGGGCAGATCGGCCGGCATCGCGGCCAACGCGACCGGAATCGTCTGCCGCTTGCCGTCCCGCGACACGACAAGCCCGAGCGACTGGCCCATCTCCGTACCCGCGACGATGCCGGCGAGTGCGGCTGGCGATTCGATCGACACGGCATCGCCTGCGCCGGCCGTGTCGCCTTCCGCTGCCGGCGGCACGACCGCCTCGATCTGATCGCCAGCCATGATGCCGGCCTTCGCGGCAGGACTGCCGGTCCAGACCCACGCCACCTTCACCGGCCCCGGCCGGGCATCCCGCGCGGCCGAACGTGCGGGCACGATGCCCAGCATCGGCCTCCGCCACGGCGGCAGCGACTTGGCCAATTCGACCTGGACCTCGATACGGGCCGGCGTAGCCGCCGGTTGCTGCTTCGCTTCGCCCTCCGTTGCCTCGGCTTCACGCCGAGGCGTGCCAGCGGCTGAGCGTTCCACGGTGAGTGAGACCGTGTCGCCAGCGTAGTGCGGCGCGAGCACGTGGCGGAGTTCCGCAATGCGTGTGACGGGCCGGCCGTCCGCGGCCACGATCAGGTCGCCCGCCCGCAGCCCGGCCTTTGCCGCCGGGGAGCCAGGCCGACAGGTGGCGATCCGGGCCTCCCCTGTAAACGGATCCCGCGCACTGTAGCCGATGCCCAACACGCCGGGGGCCAGCGTCTCGCCGTTCTTGAGCCGCGGCAGCACGCGGAGCATGTCCGCGAAAGGCACCGCGAAGCCGATGCCTGAGTCGTAGAGTTCCGTTCCCAGGTTCATGCCCGCAGTGTCGGCCGGCAGCGGCGCGAGCACCCCAATGACGCGGCCTTTGATGTCGATGAGCGGACCGCCGTAGTTGGCCGGCGAGATCGAGGCATCGGTCTGCACCGAGCGGCCCCACGACCGGTTCGTGGCCGACAAGATGCCGACGGCGACGCTGGGAGCTTCCAGATCCCACGCGCGGCCCACCGCGATCGTCCACTGGCCCACCGCCAGTTCGGCCCGCGGCACCCATTCCGACACGGCCGGCACGGCAGCATCGTCGATCCGCAACAGCACGAGCCCGCGGGCGAGATCGCGTCCCACGACCCGCGCCACCCGCCGCTGGCCGCCCGCCGCAGCCGGAGTGGGCAGCACCACGATCGCCTCAACGGCATCCTGCGGCACGGCAAACGACGTGGCGAGCACCCAGCCCCCCTCCTCCACCACGATACCGGTGGACGGGCCGCTGGCGGGACTCGCCTCCGCCGCAGCCGCAAGAGCTTCCGCCGAAACGCCGGCCGTTTCGATACGCACCACCGACGGCGCCACCCGCTCCACCGCGGCGCGGATGGCAGCCTCCTCCTCGAACGGCAGGTCCTCCGTGGTGGCGGCGGAGACCAGCGTCAGCGGCACCAGGAACAGGCACAGGGCCCGCCATGCAAGCCGGTGGCTCATCGCTTCCTCCCCGCCGCGGGCCGCGGTCCAAGATCGCATTCCACGATCGCACCGCTGCGAACAACCGACAACCGCACCGCATCCCCATCGGCCAGCGCCGAGAGTGCCTGCTGCACCGCCGCCCGCGAAACCACCGCCCGGCCTCCCACGGCGATCACGAGATCGTCGGCCCGCAGACCGGCCCGCGCCGCCGGCGAGTCGGCGGCGACCGTCTCGATGAAGGGGGGCGTGCGGTCGAGCAGGTCGGGCACCAGCACCACTCCGAGCGACGCAGGATCGAAGCCTGCGCCCGCGGGTTCGTTCCCCGGCCCGGCCGCGTCCGGGGCAGCGGTGCCGGCGATGATCTCGGCATAGCCGGTCGCCAATGATTCCGCGGGGATGGCGTAGTTGAGCCAGATGCCGCTGCCAGACGCCCGCAACTCCTTGCCGAGCATGCCGATCAGGCGGCCGCGCCAATCGACCACCGCGCCCCCGGGGGCCCCCGGATTGTTGGTCGTGCAGTCGAGGATGTAGACCTTGCCACGATAGGGCACTTCGTAGCTGCCCCGGCGGGCCTCGAGCGGCACGAGGGCCGACACCACACCGTGCTGGGCGCTGACCCGCTCGTCCCCCACCGCGACGCCGAACAGGTTGGAGAGCGCGAAGATCCTCGTCCCGACCGGTACTGGATCACTGGCGGCAAGCGTGAACGCCGGCAGTTCCTCCCCCTCGATCGAGAGCACGGCGAGTTCGCGGCGCGGATCCACGCCGACCATCGTGGCCCGATACCGCCGGCCATCGTCGAGCACGCAATCGAGTTCGTCCGCATCGAGCACAGTGCTCATCACGGTGACGATATGCCCCGCGGGTGAGACGAGAATGCCCGTCTGATAGGCCTCGAGCCCGCGCACCCCGCCGGCACCGTGGATCTTGACCACCTTCCTCGCGGCGCCGGCGATCGTCTCCTGTGGCAAGGCACCGCATGCCCGGCTGCCACCACCGGCCGGCCAACCGCCATCGACCAACAGAAAGATCACCACCGCCATCAAGGCACGTCGGATCATGTGCCACCTCCCGGCACTGCCTCGGCACCTGCCTCCGGAGCGTCGTGGCCGTCCTTCTCTCCTGCCACCTCCAACACCGCCTCCTGCACACGAAAGATGCCGAAGAGATCGTTGCCGTGCCGCACCTCGATCGCGGCTGGCATCCCCTTCGGGAGATCCTGCCGACGATCCGCCGGAGCGGCGGCGAAACGGACCTCACACGGATCGGCATCGGGCGCCGTCCAGAGTTCGATGCCGGCCACGGTGCCATCGTCGCCCACGGTGAAGCGGGCCTCGACGCCCGCGACGGATGTGTCGAGCATGTCGACCAGCCGCGGCCCTTCCGCCTCGCCCCACGCTTGGGGATCGAGCGGCACCGTGCCCCAGTAGCTCGTGCGGCCCAGCGTCTGCGGTCCGTTCACCAGGAGCCGTCTCCACAACAGCAACGCCGCCAGCATGCCCCCGCTGCCCGGCGGACTCGGATTAACATCCAACTCGCCCGTGGCATCGACCCGGGTCGTCCCGGTGGGAAGGTCGATCACCCCCTCCTCGTCGGAGAGCTCGATCCGGAAGTCCTCGCCCGTGGCCAGCCGGCCCTTCAAGACCCAGCGGCCTCCCGCGGCCGCGTGCAGTCCGTCCGAGGCGATCATCCGCGCCACGCGGTCACGTTCCACCGTATTGAAGTGGTGGTTGGTGAAGCCGCGTCTGGCCTCGTAGTAAGGCCGCACCGCACTGGGCAGCGGCACTGCCCGCGGCGTGTCATCAGGCACCGCCGGTCGACCGCCTTCGCGAGGGGCTGGACCTTCCTTCGGCGCATCCGGTCCATGGGGCGGAGCCGGCGGCTGGCCTCCCGGCTTCTGCGACTTTCCCTCGACGATGTTCGCCAGTTCCGCAGACGCATGCACGCCCGCCAACCGCACGAGAATCTCCTCGCGGCGACCGCCGCGGCGATACACCAGCGGCACCCGCCAGCCGGCCGGCAGCGTGCCCAGCACGTTCTTGAACGCATTGACGGTGCGGACGTTGCGGCCCGCCAATGCCACGATCTCGTCGTCGTAGCGCAACCCGCGCTTCCAGGCATCGGACGAATCGAGAATGTCGGACACGACCACGCGACCGTCGGCGCTGGTGGCCACCGTCGCCCCGAGCGTGGCGTGATCGACGAGACGCCCTCCCTTGAGCAGGCCGAGGAAGTTCCGCAACTGGTTGGCAGAGATGGCGTAGCCCACGCCCACGTTGACACGGCCACGTTTCTCGAACGACGCCCTGCCGTTGACGCCGATGATCCTGCCGCGGGCATCGAACAGTCCGCCCCCGGAGTTGCCCGGATTGATCGCCGCATCGACCTGCAGGCAATCGGCATACTCGAGGATCGTGCCTGCCGGAAACTGGTAGCGTCTCGTGCCCGACACGATGCCGGCGCTGATCGACGGCTGAAAGTCGGTCGCCAGCAGGAACGGATTGCCAGCGGCGAAGCAGAAGTCGCCGACTTCGACCTCGTCACTGTCGGCCAGTTCGGCATAGGGGAAGTCATCACGTCCCAGGAGCTTCACGAGCGCCACGTCGCCGGTCGGATCGAGGCCCACGAGCACCGCGTCGTAGAGCCGACCGTCGGCGAGCCCGCACTTCATCGCCACGCCGGCCGGCTGCACGACGTGAAAGTTGGTCAGCGCATAGCCATCGGGGCTGATGAGCACGCCCGAACCGCCCCCGGCCTCTCCAGCAAAAATCGCGACCGCCGCGGCCGACGACCGCTGCATGACGTCGATACGTCGCTGCTGGGCATCGAGCACCGCCGGCGCCACCTCTCCCGCGTGGGCCGGCATGGCACTCACAGCCACGATAATCGCCACGACGATGACCGCCACAACGACGGACGGCCAACCGGCGTCAGCCCGTGCGGCGATCGGTCGGGCTGCCAGTGGCTGATCCATCCGCTGCATGAAAATACCTTCTCGTAGGTCTAGCGTTCAATCACCGGGCTGGTGAACCGTACCGCTCCGCCGATCCCGCCCCCGGGCACGAATTCGACCCTCACGGTCAGACGCCGCGCCGACGTCAGATCGATGTCGATCGGAATGCCCTCGCCGCCCCGCTCCGAAGCTCCGCCGGCCGAGCCCGCCCCGGCGTCGATCTGCCGCCGAAACAGTTCGCGGTCATCGGCGACCACGACCACCATCGCCGCATCGGCGGCCTGTGCGCCGGCAGCAGAGGCGACCACCGCGCGAAACCGGCGGCTGTCTGGCGGCAGCCGCCAGACGGCAACGGTCCGCGGCCGCATGAGGATACCCGGCGCGGCAGCAGCCCCATCGACTGCATTGATCGTCCGCGGTGCAAAAAATGAGGCCAGACCGGACGTGCGTTCCGATCCAGCAGTCAGTCCGCCAAACCATGGCTCCACTTCAACCTTTTCGGGAGTCAGACCGGCGAGGCTCACGAGCCGGCCCGCGGCATAGTCGACGCTGGAAAACATGGCGGACGGCAGGCGGATCTCTCCATCGATGACCAGGGCGTCGGCCGACCACTCCACCCGGCTAGCCCGCACCCCGCCCCCCGACACGCTGACAATCGCCCGGCCGCCGGCATCCGCCTCGGCGGCCGGTTCGCCCTGGAGCCACCGCAGGCCGATCACCTTCGAACGCTTGACGGGAATCGTCTCCTCGTCGAGCACCACGGTGACCGTGTCGGCCGACACGCCGGTGATGGCGCACTCCACGAACTCATAGCTCTCGTTGGTTCCGACCACGACGAGGTCGCTCTCCGTGCCCTCGGGAATCGCTCCCTGCCACGGCGGTGTCACTCCAGCCGCAGGGGCTTCCTGGTGCCAGGCAAGCGACCGCACCCGGCCGGCCGGCAGTTCGATCCGCCCCTCCGGTCGCAGCAGCACCGCCGGCTGTTTTCCATCCCAGGCAAAGTCGTCTCCCGAGAGTGTCGAACCGTCGACCAGCGTGAGCACGAGCCTGTGCGGGCCGTCTTTCCCGCCATCGGTGCGCCGCACCGCCCGCACGCGATCGGCGGGCAGCGTCGCGTTGCCTGCCGCTGTTTCGACAACATGCACGCCGGCGGCATCGATCCGTTCGAGCCGGCCGGCGGTCACGGCGCCATCCCCCTGCTCGACGTTCACAAGCACCGGCGAAGGCGACGGCGTTTCCGCGGCCAGCGCCGAGCCCCCAACCGTCCAGCAGACCATGACCGCCCAGAAGAGCGTGACCGCCAACGTGCTCCGCACTACCGCTTCTCCTCGCCGGAGGCCAGCCGTTTGAAATACTGTTCGATCGCCTCGCGGTAATGCGCCGGAAACTCCCTGCCGATCTGCTGCAGCGCCTCTTCGCGCTTGTGGGGCGGCAGCTTGCCCCAGCCGTCGGAATCGCCGATGTCCCGTTTGGTAACCTCGCCGGGCCCCTTGCCGCCCGCAATCCGACTGTCATCCATCGGCGTGCCGTTGCCGCTGCGACCACCGCCGGCGCCACCCGCCCCTTGGCTCTGTTGTTGCTGCTGCTGCTGTTGCTGCTCGATCGACTTGATCATCTTGTCGAGCGAATCGATCACGCCATCCTGCACGGCCAGCGTCTTCGGGCCGGCCCGGCCCAGATCGAGTCGGCGGGTGATGTCGCGCATCCGCCTCGCGATGTGGTCGAGCGATTCATCCTCGAGCGCGGCGATGTCGGCCCGCAAAAGCTTGGCCACCCGCTCATACCGCACGGGGATCTCACCGGAACGTTCCAGCAGTCGGTCGAGCGACTCGACGGCGACATCCGACTCGAGCAGCCAGTGCTGGCAGGCGGCACGGTGGAAGAGGAGCGAGGCGGGGTCGATGGCGGTGGCCGGGTCGAGATCGGCCAGCAGGACGAGCCCCTCGTCAAAACGGTCGCGGCGGACCCGTTCTCGCCCCAGCCATAGCCGGACAGCATCACGCTGAAATGCATCGGTGGCGGGATCGGCCAGCCAAGCCACGTCGGCAGGAGCCGGCTCGGTCGCGGCGCGGCCATCCGCCACGCTCCGCCGCAACGCCGCACACCGGGCATCGACCCGGGAAAACGAGTCCATCACGCGATCGAGCAGGTCCGCCACGGAATCGGCCGGTTCCTGTTCGGGCCATGTCTGCCTGATCGCGATGCCGTCGGCCTCGGGCAGCTTGCCGGCTGCGGACATCGCATCGAGCCAGGCGATCAGCCGACGGCGCACGTCGGCGGGAGACGGAATCGACCACGACGCGGGCCGCTCCAGATCGCGGTCAGAGGCGGCGGCTCCCGGCTCCCGTGTCGGGGCGGCCGTCGCGACCTGGCCGGCCACCGCCACCAGGGCCACGAGCGCAACGAGAATCTGGCGCGGCTCCATGCGGATCTGGCCTCCGAAGTCTGTCGGCGTGCCGGCGGTACGAACGCGTTCAATCATACTGAATAATCATATCCGCACCGGAACGGCCCGGCGAACAAAGGGGCGGGAGACGCCGCCACGCCCGCCAAAAGCCCTCCGCAGGGCTTCACTCCGTGCGGCCAGTGACAATGTCGTGTGCCGCCCGCTCGATCTTGCGTTGGCGTTCCGCGAGCCGCTCGAGCGCGTCGAGCAGCTCAGGCTCCTCCGCCTGCTCCGTTCCATCGGCCAGCAGCTTGGAAAAACGCTTCGTGCGGGAGTTCACCCGCATCTGCAGCGAACGGATCATCTTCAACTCGGCCAGCTTGTCGACCAACGGCTGTTCGCCGGGCTCCGCAGGACGCCCCCCCTGGTTCCCCTGCTGCCGCGCCTGCTGCTCCCGCTGCGCCTTTTCCAATGCCGAGAGCATCTCCTCGAGACTCGTGACGAGGTCCTGCAGGATGCCTCGGGTCGTGCCGCCCACGTCGCCTCGGGCCAGCCTCGCCGCCGCCTGGGCCGCATCGTCGCGAACCTGTTCGAGCGCCTCCGGAATCGCCACGGCGGAACCATCATCCCGCACCAGTGTCAGGGCCTTGGCTGCGTCGAACCCGATGGCGTTCTGCTCGCGTGACAGCCGCACCGCCTCCAACTGTCGCTCCCGATCGGCCTGCGGCTGTTCCGCGGCAAGTTTCTCCGCACCGGCGAGCACGGCGCGCTCGGCCCGCAGCATCGCCCGCAGCCTCGTCTCCAGCTGCACGAGCAACCGCTCCACCTCCTGCTCCCGCATCTGCCGGAGGATTTCCTCCAGCTCCGCCCGGGCGGTCTCCAACTCCTCGATCGCTTTTTCCTGTTCCTGTCGCGCATCGCGACGCTTGGCCTCGTCGAGTTTCTCCTGCGCCTTCCGCATTCGCTGTTCGGCGGCACCGAGCCGCTTCTTCGTGCGGCGGGCCCGCGACGCCTCATCGTCGCCATCCTGCTTTTCCTGATCGCCCGCTTCAGGCTCCTCCTGCGGCGGCGCTTCAGCGGCGTCCTCAGCCTGTTCCTGCTGCTCCCCCTCGCCAGACTCTTTCCCAGACTCTTTCCCAGACTCTTTCCCAGACTCTTTCCCAGACTCTTTCCCAGACTC
>JBIIGJ010000057.1:0-22843 GCA_044236455.1 Pirellulales bacterium | reverse complement strand
CCTGACTCCTTGCCCGACTCCTTGCCCGACTCCTTGCCAGCGTCTTCCTTGGGCTCCATCCGCTTGGCGAAATTGCCGATGTCAGCCGCAAGTCCGCGGGTCTCCTCGGCGAGGGCCGACTGCCGGTCGGCGAGCTGGGCCTCTCGTGCCCCCGCCTCGGTCGAACCCTCGACGTCGCGTTGGCGGGCGATCAGCTTCGAGAGGCGTCCCAGAAACTGCCGCACCTCCTCCTTCTCGCTGGCCAACCGTTTGTCGGCATCCCCCGATTCCAGAAGCGTGAGCAGTTCGCGGAGCTTGTCGAGTGCGCCAGCCTGGCTCGTGCCGGCCTTGAGAAGCTGCCCCTTCTCGAGCAGCTGCACGATCGTGTCGAGGCGGCTGCCCATATCCGCCTCCCGCGCCTGCTCGAACACGCTCCGCAGGAGCGCGGCCCGCCGCGGATCGCTGGGGGCCAGCAGATCGGCAAGCCGCAGGAATGTCTTCTCGAGATCGCGAAACTGCTGCGCGAGTTCCTGCTCCCGGGTGGCCAGGCTGCCACCGGCCGATTTCGCAGCCGGCTCCTCCGCAGCGCATGCAGCCCCGCCCCACACGCCCACCAACAGGAGAACGCAGACCGCGGCGTGCCACCGCCCCTGCCGAACGACGAGGGCGGGCTCCCCGAACACCGAAGTGAGCATTTGGGCGCCTCGGCGGAGCAGGCGCACCATCATCCCCGTCGCGATCGCCGAGCCGCCCAGCGAACGGAGCGTGTTCGGGGAGCCCGCCCGGCGGACCTCACGATCCGCCGGCGACGAGCATGCCGCAGCCGGCGAACCAACGTGGCCTGTCAGCACCCGCGGACACCGGCATTGAAACACACTGATTCGGGAGATGGTTTTCATGGTCGCTCCAGCGCCTCCCGGGCCCGCCGCTTCTGCTGCTCGAGCGTTTCGGTGCGAATCTGCTCCTGCGTGCGGATCATGCCCCGCAGGAGTTCCACCACTTCGTTGAACGACTCCAGTTCCATCATCTTATCGAGCACCGCCCGCATCCGGGCCAGCACAAGGTCGGCCCGCCGCACGAGCTCCGTTCGGCTCGTCCCGCTCCGGCAGGCGGCCGCCAACGCGGGAAGTTCCTGCGCGGCGATCGAGGAGAGCGGATCGGCGATCTGGGCGATGAGCCGGGCCTCCAGTTCCGGAGTGATCAGCTGGTTGTTGTCGAACTCCAAGCGAATGCCGCGGAAGGCTTCAGCGAGTTCCTTGGTCTCGCCGGAAGCGCGGGAAGTGGCCTCGCCCAGTCCGGCGGCCTCGTCGACACGTCCCCCCCCGCCCTTGCCTTCCCCCTCGCCCTCTGTCTCGCCTTCACGGGCCGGCGCCGCAAACCGGTCCCGCGCCTGCGTGAGATCGGCGACGCAGCTCTCGTACCGCCGCCGGAGAATGATCTCGCGGGCTTCGAGCATGGCCACGAGCGCCTCGGGGGCCACCACATCGAGCGACCAGACGTCGCTCGTACCGGAGTTGGGCTCGCCGCCGAGCGTGCAGGCATCGGTGGCGGTGATCGCCAGTTCCAGCTTGCGGCCGACGACGAGACCGAGCGGTTCGAGCAGCACCACCTCGGCCGCGTCGGCAGGCATCTCCACGACGGCATCACCGGCACGCACGCGGGCCACCGGCAGCGTTGTCTCCGCGGCATCGGCCATCCTCAACCGCACGGTCGCCCCTGCCAGCCCATGATCGTCGGAGATGGTGCCCACCAGCGGCACCCGGGCCCGCGGCGTGACCGCGGTCGAAATCCCCCGCAGACGCATGGCCACCTGGGGTGGCTCGTCCGGCAACGCCGAGAGCAGAAACGTCACCGGCTCGCGATTCACCAGGCCGTCGGTGTCGGTGAACCGCACGATGACGGTGCGATCAGCGTCGAGCGCCGCGATCCGGCCGACGATGGTGCGGGCCGCTGCCGTCTGCGGCGTGGAACCGGCGACCGGATCGATGCCCGACAGCGTGGCCAACACCTCCTCAGAAGACGCTCCGGCCCCGCCCGCCGCACTGCCCGCGACCGCCACCATGGTTGCGGCCGAGAGCGGCTTCGTCGCCGTGCAGGCGATCTCCACCGCCGATCCACGCGGGATCTGCACGATCCTCGCCGCGGGCGATTCCCGCGGTCCGTTACCCAGATACGCGGGCGGCGTCGCCGTGATCAGAAGTTTTTCCAGCGCCGGCGGCTCAAGCACCTCCAGCCGCAGATTCCGCAGACGGGCGTCGCCGCCGCGGACCTCCAGGTCGAGACTGTCATTGACCGCCTTGAGCACATGTCCAAAAGACTGGCCGTCGGCCGTGACGCCGCCCCGCGATCCCATCCGGTCGGCCCGCCAATTGCCACGCAGCCCACTGGCCGACTGGACGCCCGGCCCACCTGCGGTGGCCGCCCGCCACCGCAGATCGACCACCTCCGGCAGACGATCGGCCGCCTGAACTCGTACGACCACGTCGACGTCGCTGCCCCGCGCCACCTTCCGCACGCCACCGGGAAACTCCTCGATCGCCAGCCGCACGCGCCGCGGCCAGGGCTCGTCGCCGAGCAGCGGCATCCGGCGCACCCACAGGCCGGCGACGGCGGGTCGGACCAGTGCCACGGCGGCGATGGTCGCCACGGAGGCGACCGCTGCGAAGGCGAGCATCGCCAACTGGCGTCGACGAAAGATCCGCTCCGGCCGCACCAGCCCAAGGTGGGCCTTCGCCTCGGCAGCAGTGCGTGCCAGCAGTGCGGGATTGACGTCGGCAGCGGGACTGGCCGCCAGTTCGATCGCGGTCGAGAGACTATCGCGGAATGACGGATGAGCGCGTTCCACGACGACTGCGAGGCTCGCATCGCCCAGATCCGCGGCCAGTCGCCCCACGAGCTTTCGATACAGGAGCATTGCCAACCCGGCGGCCGCGGCGGCCAGCAGACCCGCCCGCACCAACCGCGGCGGCTCCACGCACCAGTCGAACGCGAGCGATCCCCAGAAGAACGCCGCCGCCGCAAGGCCGAGCCACGCCAGCGACTCCACCCAGATCCAGCCGCGGGCCTGCCGGCGGAGCGTCGCGAGCAACCCCTTCAAAGCCGCCACGTCGACGCTCTCCGGCGACACGGCCGTGGAGGCGTGGACTGGCGACGGTGGATCGATGACAAGCGTCACTGCGGGGCCTCGGGGTGGTTTTGTCCGATGATGGAAACGCGGTGTGGAGAGTCTGATCTGATGCTTACGCGAGCTTCACCAGCCGCCGCAGGATCCATTCGCAGCACAGCAGGCCGGTGCCCAGTGCCAGCAGGATGCCGTTGAGGCGGTGCTTGAACGCCCCGTCGGGCGAGCCCGTTTCGTATTCTCGGCGAGACCGATCCTGGATGCCCGCAGCCAACGTTTGGGCGTCGGCGGGCGTCCAGGGCTGGGCCGCGAGAAAACGGGCCGTGCCCCCGGAGAGCGCGGCGAGTTGCTCGAGGACGGCGCGATCCAGCCGTGGTCGTTCCAGTTCGCGATCCGGCAGCCTCGCCTGGATCCGTCGCGACACCTTCTCCCCGCTTCCGCCGGGCAGATCCACGTCGATCCGCCACGAGCCGTCGCGCGCAGCCACGAACGTGCCCTGCAGCACCCCGGCCCGATCGCGCTCGGCTGTCAGCGGCACCCGCAGTACCGCGCCATCCGGCCCCACCACCCGACATTCGGCAGGCACCGCCGCCTCGCCTTCGGGCATGACAAGGCGGACCACCACGTTGGATCCCACGGCAAACCGGTCCCGGTCCACGAGCAACCGGGCCCGCCGCGATCCGCGGAGGAGCCGCCCCTGCGACACGTGGCGAACCAACTGCGTGGTGAACCGTTCGTGCAGGCTGTCATCGAGCGATCGTAGCCGCCACATCTCGCCACTGCCGAGGAAGAAAACGTTGCCCGAACCGTAGAACTGGCCGGCGAAGTAGATAGGGTTGGATTCCGGCATTCCCGCCGCACCGGGACGGGCGGCCCGCGCGTAGACCGTGGCGCCCGGCTTGGGGCCCGCCGAATCGAAACAGGAAAACACTCCCTTGAACTCGCTCCAGACCGTCTGGCTGGCGATGCGGCTGGAGGCCAGCCAGAGAAACTCGGCGTCGAGGCCGTCGCGGGAAAAGATGAGCGGCATCGGCGCCTGGAGCCCGGTTGAATCGTCGCCCGTCAAGCGGCCGCTCCGCCGCAGCTCCACCGGATGGAGGTTGCGGATCACCGTGGTTTGGGAGTCGGCGATCCACGCGTCCATGAAAATCGAACCGGCCACGAAGACGAGGCCGCCCGACTCCCGCGACACCCAGCGTTCGAGTCGGCCCTGCGCCGCCGCATCGAGCAGCCGCCAGTCGTAGTCGAAGGCCACGACCACGTCGTACTCCGCCAGTTCCTCGGCCGTGGGCGGAAAGGCCGGCAGGATCCGGCGGGCGTCCTGCGAGCCGCCCTTGCCGGCAGTGCCCAGGACGACGTCGACCGCCACGCTCTTGTCGCGTTCGAGCACGTTCCGCATGAACTGGTATTCACGACTCGGGCCACCAGCCAGGAGTAGCACCTGCGTGACCCGGTCAACCACTTCGACCTCGGCCACCTGCCGGTCGTCGGCCGGCGTGCGGTCGGCGGCGGGAGGAATCACCCGCACGGCCAGATCACGTCGGCCCGGCGTCGCCAGGCCCGGCACGTCGAACCGCACGGCGACGAGTTCGCCACCGGCTCCCAAGACGGCCTCGGCGGTGTCGATCACGCGGCCCGATGCCGCGGCGGCCTGCGGATCACCCCCTGTGGCATCGCCGGCCGACACTTCGGCGAGTTCCACGCGGACCGTCTGGCCTGCCAATCCTTGGGCCTGCAGGTAGGCCGTCACGGCAAACCGGTCGCCAGGAAACACGCGGGCCGGCACGAGCACGTCGGCGACACGCACATTCGTCGGCAGGCGGTCGGAGCCGATGCCGACTGCGTGCACGGGCACGCCCGCTTTGCCCAGCGCCGCCACCGCCGCCGCGGGATCAACGCCGGCGTTGTTGGCGCCGTCGGTCAGCACGATCACACCGGCAAGCACGCCGGGCGGCTCCTGATCGAGCACCCGCGCAAGCGCTTCACCCAATCGCGTTTCATAGCCGCGGGCCGTGAGCCGATCGGACCATGTGCTGGCGGGCGGCGGCACGGACGGCTCCGCCGCCGCCGCGGCAGGTGGTTCTCCGACCGTATCGGCGGCTGTCGCAGCGGCCGCAAGCGGCAGCACCGCCAGCGGTTCGGCGTCGGCGTCGAACCGCCACACCGACACCTCGTGCCGGGGGCTGAGCGCCGCGAGAAGCCCGCCTTCGCGAAGCACCTCCACGGCGCGGTGCGACCGCGTGCCGGCCGTTTGTTCACCGGCTGCCTCGGACTGCTTTGCTTCAGCGGGCTCGGCTGGCGCTGCGTCGGCGGGCTCGTCGCGGAGCGTCATGCTGGCGCTGGAGTCGACGAGCACGGCCACCCGCGACGGAAACACGATCTCGTGCTCCGCCGTCCGTTCGAAGTCGAGGTAGGCGGCCGCGACCGCCGCGATCGCCCCCAGCCGCAGGGCCGCGAGAAGGATTCCCACGCCGCGTGGCAATTCGGCCGCGTCACGGCGGTACATCCAGAGCACGAAGAGCCCGATCGCCGCCAGCGCCAGCACGAGCGCCGGCATCTGCCACCATTGGGAAAAACCGTCGATCAGCCCGCTGGTGATGCGGTGCTGCACCCGCTCGGAGGAAGCGAGCAGACCTGGCAGCGAGCCCGGCGGCGGAAACACGGCAAAAGGAAATGGGTTCATGAGAGACGGGCACCGGCCGGTCAGGCGGCGGATTTTCTACGGGCGGCATGGTAGCTGGCCGAAAACGCCACCAGTTGTTCGACGATCAAAACCGCCGCGAGCAGGTGCAGGAGCGGCTTGACCAGCGGCACGCCCGCCAGCGTGGTCGTGTCGGGCTGCAGCGACTCTGCCCTGTCATATTTGAAGGTCACGCCGGTGAGCGTGCGGTCGAGCCGCTCGCGGCCGATGCGTTCCAGTTGGCCTTCCCCGGCCGCCACGTTCACGGCGAAGAGCCGTTCGCGTTCGGAGCCGTCGAGCCGCCGCCAGCGGGCCGCATAGCCGCCGGGAGCAGCCGTCTCGGAAAGCGTGGCCTCGAGCACCCCCGCGGCAGACGCCACCGCCGTCTGGTGCACGACGACGCCGTCCGGTGGCACCACCAGATCGACCTCGATCTCGTCGACGGTCGCGTCGAGCCGCACGGCCACGGGATCACCGACCTCCAGCGACTCGGCGCGACGGCGGCTGCGGGCCAGATGGCTCTCCAGCTCCAGCATCACCACCACCCAGCTGGGATTGCCGCGGGCCCAGTTGTTCCACGTGGGCGCCGCCGTCGAGAGCACCGCCACGACCATGCCGTCGCCAAACGGCCGTTCGACCACGAGCGGTCCGCCGGTCCGCAGCGAGAGCAGCCTCCGCAAACCGCTCGAGGCCGCAGGCTCGAAGCCTCGCTCGACCGCCATCGACCGCTCGATCCGCACCGCATCCAGCAGCGGGTTGCGTTGGCCTGAGAGAACGCTCACGACCGGGTGCTCCTCGACGACGACATCCGGCGCGGCAGCGGCCCCCGCGGCGGTGTCGGCCAGCAGGTCGACCGGCCCCGCCAGCGGCACCGGGAACAGCCCTTCGCCGCCGCGATGGAGCGAACGGTTGACGACCTCGGCCTTCGTGCGCGGACCGGTGAAAAAGACCACGCCTCCGCCGGCCCGCGCAAACGCCTCGAGCGCGGCGACCTCGGGCTTGTCGAGCCGCTCCACGTCGAGCAGCCAGATGCAGGCAAACGACGCCAGGTCGAGCGTGGCCAGGCTCCGCGGCGGCTCGATCCGCGGCCTGAGGCCGGTGGGCGCACCCGCGCCCGGGGCCAGGGCCGTGGCCACGTAAAAGGCGTCGCCGGCTCTTGCCCCGCCCGTGGGGTCGCCGT
The DNA here is from genome assembly GCA_044236455.1 of Pirellulales bacterium. Classification (GTDB taxonomy): domain Bacteria; phylum Planctomycetota; class Planctomycetia; order Pirellulales; family UBA1268; genus CAMCQY01. Next base: position 15,883 of record JBIIGJ010000057.1, on the reverse strand, counting down.
CGATGAGCAGCACATCCACCCGATCAACCACGTCGATCGCCATGGTCCGCAGGTTGTCGGTGGCCACCGCATCGGGGGCGATCCTTGCTTCGACCAGATGCGGCCCCGATTTCGTGAACCTCGCGTCAAAACGCTGCGTGCCCACGCCGCCAGCGGGGATCTCCGCGATCCGCACGCCGGGTCGGCCGAGGGCATCCTCGCGCAGTTCGACCGCCACGTCGCGGACCGGCCGGTCGGAGTTGTTGCGGACCGCCACCTCCAGTGGCACGAGCACGCCAGTGGCGGGCACGCCTCCGGCCATCTCCAGCCGTTCCACCGTCAGGTTGCCGGGCTGCCGGCCATCGCCCCAGTCGGCGGCGCAATCGACCAGCCGCAATTCACAGCCGGCGTCGGACAGCTGCCGCAACAGGCCGGCCGTCTCGTCGGCGGTCTTCCAGTCCTTGGCGCGGAAGTCGCTGACCAGCCAGATCACGTTGGCCGCGCCGGTGCCGCCGCCGATCAAACCCGCCGCCGCTGCCACCGCCGCATGCGGCCCGGAAGCGGTCGCGGAGGGAGTCCGGGCTGCGAGTTCGTCGCGGACCTCCTGCACCAGCCGCGGCGTCACGGTCTGCAGACCGATATCGAATCCTTCCTGGGCAGGCTGCGGTCCATCCGGTGCGCGCCGCTCTCTGTTGAGCCGTTTCTCGTCCAGCGCCGAAAAGCGGCCAACCGCGACCTCCTGCTGCCCCGGTGCAGCCGCCAGCTCAGCACAGATCCGCTCCACGACCAGTCGGCCGCGGTCGAAGCAGCTCGCGTCTCCGATGCGGCCGTCCGCCGACAGGTCGCCCATCGAATAACTGTCGTCAAGCAGCACGACGTGGGCGGTCCGCGCGCCGCCCAACATGCGACCCAGCGCCGTCTTCCACCGCGGCTGTGCCAGGGCCAGCACGATCCCCAGCACGGCGGCCACCCGCAGGAGCAGCAGCAGAATCTGCTTCAGCAGCACCCGCGTGCGGTACTTCCGCTGACTGGCCAGCAGGAATTCCATCGCCGCCCACGGCACCTTGCGATGCCGCAGGAGGTTGATCAGGTGGATGACGATCGGGGCCGCGGCCAATGGCAGGCCCCACCAGAGCAGCGGCAGAAAATCGAATGTCGGCACGACGGTGTTCCCCTCCTAGACGGCCACGCTGGCGCGGCGTGAGAGGAACTTGACGAGCGCCGCGTCGACCGGCTCGCCTGTGCGAACGAGGGAGTAGTCACACCGCACGGCCGCGGCCCGGGTGCGCACGTCGGCGAGAAACGCCTCCACCGCTGCCAGGTAGCCCGCCCGCAGGCTCCGCGGATTGCAGGCGACCGAGTCGGGAAGCTCCAGCCCCTCAAACCGCGTCGGTCCCTCGAAGGGGAAGTCGAGCTCGTCGTCGTCCATCACATGCAGCAGCACGAGGTCGTGCCCGCGTTTCCGCAGGAGCTGCATGCCCTGAAACACACCGTCACGGTCGCCGAGCAGATCGGAAATCACCATCACCATGCCGCGCCTCGGCAGCGTTTCGGCGAGCGAGCGGAGCACCGGCAGAAAGGCGGTGGAACGGCCGGCCCGCGGCGTTTCGAGCACCTCCACCACGCTGGCGAGGTGCGAACGCTTCGTCCGCGGCGGCACGCTTGCCCTGACCTTGTCGTCGAACACGCAGCAGCCCACGGCATCACCGTGCGAGAGCGCCAGCCAGGCGAGGCTGGCGGCCAGCGTGGCGGCGTAGTCGTATTTCCCAAGCGGCCCTGAGGCGTAGTTCATGCTGGCCGAACCGTCCACGAGGAGCGTCACCCGCAGGTTCGTCTCCTCCTCGAACTCCTTCACGTAGAGGCGGTCTTGACGGCCCCAGACCTTCCAATCGACGCGCCGCAGGTCGTCACCGCGGACATACTCGCGGTGCTGGAGAAACTCCACCGATTGCCCCTTGTAGGGGCTCTTGTGGAGGCCGGCGAGCACACCCTCGACGACGGCCCGGGCGCGCAGCTCCAGCCGCGCGATGCGGGCAATCGCCTCAGGATGCAAATATCGTCTGGAACCGGGCGTCACGGGTGAGCTCGTCCTCTCTGGCCGGGGTCGTCTCGATGATCCGCTGAATGATGCCGTCGGGCGTCACCCCCTCGCTCTCGGCCGCGAAGCCGACGACGATCCGATGCCGCAGCACCGGGCTGGCGAGGGCCTGGATGTCTTCCACCGCCACGTGGCTGCGGCCCTGCAGCAGCGCACGGGCCTTGGCGCCGATGATCAGAAACTGCACGGCCCGCGGCCCCGCGCCCCAGGAGAGTTGGTCGCTCACGAAGTCGGGCGTGCCCTTCTCGCCCGCCCGCGTCTGCCGGACGATCGCCAACGCATACCGCACGAGGTGGTCGCTCACGGGCACTCCACGCACCGCCTGCTGCAGGCCGATGATGTCGGCCGCCGACAATACCGGCTGCGCATCCTCCGGCGGCAGGCCCGTGGTCCGCCGGGCGATCTCGAATTCCTCCTGGAACGTCGGATACCGCACGAACACCTTGAACATGAAGCGATCCTGCTGCGCCTCCGGCAGCGGATAGGTGCCTTCCTGTTCGATGGGGTTCTGCGTGGCGAGCACGAAGAAGGGATCGACCAGCCGATGCCGCACGCGACCGACGCTCACCTGCCGCTCCTGCATCGCCTCCAGGAGCGCCGCCTGCGTCTTCGGGGGCGTGCGATTGATCTCGTCGGCGAGCACCACGTTGGCGAACAGCGGCCCTTCAAGAAACCGCAACTGCCGCGTCCCAGTCGCCTTGTCTTCCTCGAGCACGTCGGTGCCGATGATGTCGGCCGGCATCAGGTCGGGGGTGAACTGGATGCGGCTGAAGGAGAGGTCGAGGCTCTTGGCCAGCGTGCTGACGAGGAGCGTCTTGGCAAGGCCCGGCACGCCCTCGAGCAGACAGTGGCCACGGCTGAACAGGCAGATCAGCAACTCCTCGATCACCTGGCTCTGGCCGACGATCACCCGCGACAGCTGGGCGAGGATGCGATCGTGCGCCTCGTGCAGGCGGTCGATGGCGGAAGGGTCGAGGGACGTCTGCGTCATGGGGGCTCTCCGGTCGGAACCTGTGGGAGTGTCTGCGGGATGAAAACCTGTCGGCCGTGATGAATCGTTTCAGCGTTGGTAAATGGGGAGCGTGCCCCGGTCAAGCTGCAGAATGGTGAGGTTCGTGGCCGTCGTGTAAACTGGGCCGATGTAACCCTGCGGCCAGGAGAGGCCGTCGCGGTCGTTCTGCGCCTCCGACACGAGCCGTTCCTCGATCTGCTTCCGGTAGGCGTCCCACTTCTTCCCGCCCTCGCGATACATCACCTGCGCGTAGTAAAAGTGGGCGTAGTGCCAATGGCCGAAGCCGTTGTTGGCGATGTTGCCCAGGTGCTTCTCCGCGTAGTCGAGCATCCTCGGCACGTGGGTGTCGTCGTATTCGCCGGCGTTGAACAGGCAGGCGATGGCGGCGGCGGAGATGGCTGGGCGGCCGCCGCCCCCCTTGGAGCTGTACTGCACGCCCCCGTCGGGCATCGTGCACTTGTGGATGTAGGCGATCGCCTTGTCGATGATCTCACGTGGCACGGCGATGCCGGCATTGCGACAGCCGCGCAGCCCCTGTACCTGCGTGATCGTCGTGGAGCCCTCGTCGAAATTGTTGCCGTCTTTCGCGCTCACGTAGCCCCAGCCGCCGTCGGAGGTCTGCGCGCGGCCGGAAAACTCCACCGCCTTGTCGAGCACCCGCACCAGTTCCTCGCGGCGGCGCTCGTCCTCCTCCTCGCCAAGCACCTGCGAGAGGAAGAGCATCGAGAAGCCGTGCCCGTAGGTGTAGCGATCGTCTCCCTTCGGATCTCCGATCAGGCCATTGGGCCGGGAGCGGCTCACGAGATAGTCGACCGCCTGACGGATCGGCTCGGCGTATTTTCCCTGCGTGGTGGTCGAGCCCTCCATCAGGAGCGCCGTGCCCGCCAAGGCCGTCATGGCCGTCGGGTAGCGGCCTTCGTTCGCCGCCCAACTGCCCCGCCGCGACTGCTCGCGAACCAGCCAGTCGAGCCCCTTGGAGATGACGAGTTCGACCTTCTCTTCCGACGGCGCTGCCGCCGGCAAGACACGCGGCGTGACGACGGTCAGCGTCGCGAGGATGACGGCAAGCGTACGGATGGTTCGTGGCATGCGGGAGAGCCGTGGTCCGGCGGGGGAATCAGAACGGGAGCGGGATCGTCAGTGCCTTCTTGATCCAATATTCGATTTCGACCAGCGGATCGACCGGGGTCGACGGCTGCGCCGCCGAGGCCTGGAACGGCGGGCGGGGCGCCGTCGGGCCACCGGTAAACTCCAACTGCAGGTCGGGGGACTTCCATCTTGGCTGCGAGAGGGCGATCGTGTGCGTGGCGGGGTCGCCGCTGATGTCGCAGCCGCTCACCATCATATCCGGCCGCATGGCCGACCGGCCGTTGAAGCGATCGTCGACATAGACGGCCTGCCCCGTCCGTTTGTCGATACAGAGCACGCTGAGCAGTTGGCGGTCGGGCTCACGGGGAGACTGGATCGTGCGAGCGCAGAGCAACACCGGCAATTGCGAGCCACATTGTGCCTGCAGCGAGTGCCTGAGGATCGTCGCCGGCACCGGCCAGAGCATGTCGCCGCTGGAGCGATCGACGGCCCACAGCGAGCCGGTGACGAGATGCGGCATGTGCCTGCCCGGCATGCCTGGGAGCGGCGCGATGCCGCCGATCCGCTCGAGCTGCCGCTGCTCCTCGGCCGTTTCGGCGCGACCAACGAGCACAAGATACCGGTCCATCCAGTCGAGCACCTGCAGGTGCTCGAGCCCCGCAGGCATGTCGGGCAGCCGCGTGCGAAACACCACCCGCGCGGCATCGATGTCGAGCAGGCTTAGGTCGCCTGATGGCTCCACCACCGCCAGCCGCCCGTCGCCCGCGGCCGAGGCGCGAGACTCACCTGGGTAGGTGCCCAGCGGCCGGCGCTGGCCATCCACGGGATCGATGATGTCGAGCCGCACCCGGCGTGCCCAGCCCCTGTCGGCCGCGCCGGAGCTGTTCGCTCCCGCAGGCTGATCAATGGATTCGTCGCTCGACTGCATCGCCAGGATGTGGCGGCCGCTGGTGAGCAACCGCCGTTCGCTGCCCGGCAGATCGAGCGTCCGCACCACTCTGCCATCGCCCATCGAGAGCACGACTGCGCCGCGGCCGTCGGCCGGGCAGACGCAGATCCATTCATCATCGCCGATCAGTTCGCTCGCCGGGGGCAGCCGCTGGTGTTCCCAGAGCAGGCGTCCGGTGAGGGGGTCGTAGACCTTCAGCGAACGGTCGACCAGAACCGCCACGCCCGTGCACCGCGCGACCCCTGCCAGCGAGCCGCCGCGGCGGCCGAAATCGTCTGGATTCCGCGGCTCGGAAACCCTTGCGCCCAGGGCGACGTTGCCATGCCGCGCCACCTTCGCCGCGCCGATATTCATGACAAACCCGGCTGCCCGCGATTCACCGGCTGGGTCGGTTTTGTCCGCGAGCATCCAGAGCGGACGGTTCCTGCCGCCTCCCTGCCCCGCCCCATCGAGCCCCGCCATCTCGAACGCTGCGACATTCGCGCCGGCGCGGATGAACGCAACCCGCCCGACGACCGATGCCTCGTCCATGCCGCCCGACTGAAACATCGGCATCAGCCGGGCGATCTCAGACCGCGACTTAATGCCGAAGGGATCGCCGATCGGCCTGCCGTACCCATCGGTGGCGATGATGCCCGACTGTTGATGCAGATCGAATGCCAGCTCGAGGCCGGGCAGGAACGAATCGGGGCTGCTTGCCACCGGGATGTTCATCAACCGCGACCGCACGAACCGCAGCTCATCCGCGTCTCCCTGCCCTGGGCCGGCGTTCCGAGCCCCCGCGCCCCGCCGCTGGACGACCCTGCCGATAGGCCACGGCTCAGACTCTCCACCACTCCCGCCGCGAATGTCACTTCGAATCCCGGCGAGCACCGCAACGGCGTGGTCACGATCGGCAGGGCTGCCGACGCGGGCGAGGTCAAGCAACACGAAGTCACGTTCGATAACCAGTCCCCGGCGCTCGTCGCCGGATGGCCCGGCCTCGATCGCCTCGGTCAACGCCTCGGACAGCTGCCGCCGGGCCTCGAGGGCACGTTCATGACGTCCGAACCGGTCGATGAACTCCCGAAGCCGCGGCATTGGCTCGGCCGCCGCGCCGGCCGCGGCGAACTCCTGCGCCGCGAAAGCCTCGAGTTCCGCCCGTAGCGGCGGCGTCGCCTTGGCAAACAATTCGGCGAGCCGGCCCCGGATCCACCGTGCGGGAGAGACGGTCAGCTGCGGATCGGAACCATCGGCAATCAGCCCGGCCGCGGTGGCGTTGGCCTCGGGCTCCATGCCCTGCTCGAGCGTCAGCGCCGCCGTGGCAGCCCCGGTCTGCGCCAGCAACTGCTGAAGAGCCTCCCACGCCTGCGGCAGATCGCCGGTCCGGAGAAAGCCGTCGACGGTGGCCCGCAGCGCCACGATCGCGGCCGGGGCCGAACCGCTCAAGGCCACGGCCTCGCGCCACAGCGGCGACGCCTGTGCGAAATCGCGTTGCAGTGCGAACAACAGCGCCCCGGCCAAGACAGTGGCGGGCACGCGGGTCGGCTGCAGCGCATGGGCCGCCCGCACTCCGGCGATGCCGCTGGCGATGGCGCCCCGGTCGAGATCGAGCTGACCGCGCCACAGGATCGCCCATGCATCCTCGGCATTGTTCTTGAGCGCCGTTTCAATCCGAAGTTCCAGGGCGGCCGTTTGATGGAACACGTCGAGCGAGTCGGCTCCCTGCGAGATCACCTCACCACGGTAGGCCAGCAGGTTGCCGGGCACCGCATTGCCACGGGCCGATGAACGGCTGACGATGCGGCCGTCGGCCAGATCGATCTCCAGCACCTCCGGAGTGTCGAGCGGCAGAAAGAACCGGTTCGCCGTGAGCAAACCGCGGCCGCTGGTGCTGCCATGATCTGTTCCCAGCGGACGCTGCCACAGCACCCGGCCATTCGCGAGGTCAACGGCCTCCACACCCCGTCGGCCTACGACGATGGCCCGGCCGTCGACGACTCCCGCGACGTAGAGCCGATCCTTGCGGGGCAGCCGCCAGACCGTCGTGCCCCGCCGCAGGTCAAGGCAGTGCAACTCCGGTGATTCTCCCGACGTCAGCAGCACGCGGCCACCGGCCAGCGTCGGCGTGGAGTCGAGCCAGCGTCCCGCCCGCGGCTCCCGCCCAACCTCGCCCCCAAATCCTCCATTGACGACAGCACGAGGCACGCGATTGCCGGCGGGAAGCCCCGCCATGCCTGCCTGCCGTGGCTGCGGATACTCGTGCGCCCACAGCAGCGTGCGGGTCGCGAGGTCGACGGCGACCACGGCACCGGCACCGGTCGGGCAAACGAGCACTCCTTCGGCAAGCGCGGGCGAGAGGCCGGCGATCCGTCGGTCATGGCTCTCACGATTGTCGACCGCCCGCCTCTCGTCGACCTCGGCGAAGGGCTGCGACCACGCCACTCGACCGGTATCGGCATCGAGCACGTCGAGCCGGATCTCTCCCTTCTCCTCGACGAGCACGAAGAGTTGATCGCCCACCGGCAACGGCGCACCGAGATACCAGGCCGCACCGGCGGCAGCTTGGCCGCCCTCGTCGCCGGCACCGCGGCCGGGAAGCCGCCAGCGGAGGGCCCCGCGATCGGCGACGTCGTAGGCGGAGAGTGTGTTGCCCCCTTTCCAGCCGCCGGCCGTCAGCCCGCGGCCGCCCGCGGCCGGCCGAAAGTTCATCCCCCCGGCCTGCTGCGGCGAGACCGCATCCGGATGGCTCTCGACCACGAACACAAGGCGACCGTCACTGGCCATCGTGCCGCTGGTGGCGTCCTCGAACACGCTGCTGAACGAACCGCCCGCCTCGGCATCGGCCCCGTCCCCGACGCCGTCAGCCCCGGCCGCCGAGGCATTGAGCGGCGCCGCGCCGCCGGTCTGCATCCAGACCCGCTTGCCGGTCTCGAAGTCCACCGCCAACAGCCCCATCGTCGTGTGCACCAGAATCGTGCCGTCGACCGCCAGCGGCGTGCCGGCCGGCAGGACAGCGGTCTCCCGATCGGTAAGGAGACGCCGCTGGGCGTCGAGAAGCCGTGATTCCTCAGGGTGTCGCGCGAGCGGCACGCGATACCGTGCCGCCAGGAGCGGACACGACGCGACCGCGATACCGTTGCGGGCGGGATCACCGCGGTGCATCGCCCAATCGCCGCCAGCCCCGTTCCCGCCAAGGCTGCCCGGCCTGCGCTTTGGCTCACCGACAAGCGCCGTGAGCCAGGCCAGACCACCGCCGGCGGGAAACGAAATCGTCACATCCTTGCCGGCGATGCGTACTCCATTCCTGCCGCTGACGCGTGTCTGCTCCAGAATCGCGGCTGCTGCCGTGGCATCGCCCGCCCGCAGCCAGGCGATGGCACGCATGATCGACAACGTGGGCTCGAAGGCAGCGGCACGATCGACCGCCGCCAGCCGATCCAGCCAGGCCGCCGCCGCCAGCGGCTGATTCGCCTCGAGCGCCTCGATCGCGGCCAGCAACGTCGCACGGTAACCCGCCGGCGTATGAAACCATCGCCTGGCGACGGCCACGATCCCCGCGGTGTCGTCCGCGGCGACAGCCTGCTCGAGCATACGATCGGCCCGCGCCCGGAACTGGAGCTCGTAGGCATCACGGCCCGGCTTCTCGAGCGAACCGATCAGTCGATTCGTCTCGGACTTGATGCTCTGCCAGGTGCGCTGCTGCCTATTCGCACGGAAGAAACAATCGCGGTCCGAGGCAAGAATCTCGTCGAACAGCGTGGCGGCATCGCTCCATCGTTGGTCGGCGACGAGCCGCCGCCCGCGGTCCAGTTGCCGCTCGCGCAGCCGGTCGCTGGGAAAGCCGATGCCTCCTTCGCCGTCTTCTTCATCCGCTTGATCCACGTCGGTGGCGTCGCCGGATGCGTCTGCGGTTTCGTCTGCGTCTTCGGCCTTCCCCTCGCGCCACCCGCTCCCACACCATCCCAGCAGGAGGCCACCGCCGACCAGCAAGGCAACGCCCCACGGGCATGCGATCGCCGACCAAAACCCGCTCAACTTTTTCGGGTGCATACAGGCGGCCCCAGAAATCGAACGTCTCACCATCAACGAACCAACACCGAACCAGCGTCACCCACTCAGCAAAACACCGTCGCGCGACGCAACCATCCGCCGGGTCCAGGCCGCCCCGACGACCCACCGTCAACCGGCCGAGGAGGCCGCTCCGGACCAGCGGCGCGGGCCCGACGCATCTCTGCAGGCATCGTATCACAGGCCGCGAATTCGGCAGGGAAATCGACCCCGGCACTGAAAAAGATCGCAAAAACAGACTTTTTTTCGTGCCAAATCAAGCAAAACGACACTTTCCCGGGGCTGAACCGATATTTTTGGGTTGCATTTTCAATCCCAGAGTCTCTAATCGGCCTCGCTTTCGGCACTCGTTGCCGGGCTCCGGTTCGCGGTGGGGAACTACCGCACACAATTTTTCTTGAATCTTTTGGAGGTATTGGTGATGGCAAAGAAGTCTGGAAGCAAGCCCCTGACGAAGACCGAAATCATGCGGAGCATCTCCGAGACGACCGGTCTGCAGAAGAAGGACGTGGTCGCGGTGATGGAGGCTCTCACGGATGAAATCCAAAAGGCCCTGAAGGGCCAGGGCATCGGGGTGTTTTCGATCCCCGGCCTGGTGAAGATCGAGCGCCGCAAGGTGCCGGCCCGTCCGGCGCAGAAGGGCGTCAAGAATCCCTTCACCGGCGAACTGCAGGATCGGCCCGCAAAGCCGGCCAGCGTGAAGGTTCGCGTGCGTGCCCTCAAGAACCTGAAGGCCATGGTGAGCTGACCCCAGCTCGATCCCAGCGTCTTGGCGGCATCATGTCGCACAAACAACTGACGGGCGGTGCCTTCGTGGCACCGCCCGTTTTTTTGTTTTGATGGTTTTCCACCGCCGCCGCGTTGCTGCAAAAAGCATCGCGCGACGCAGTTTTGCACGGCCGCTCACAGGGCCAGCGTGCCCTGGCCCCCGCGGAAACAATGTTTTCTTGGGTGGCACGAGGCTTGCTTCTCCAGAGATCCCAGGGGTCCGGGAATCAAACCAGCCGTCCGGAGGAAGACAATGATGAGCCGCCGCCAACGACAACGACCGCCACGGTCTGAACGCCTCTCATTCGAAGCCTGCGAACCAAGGCACCTGATGGCCGCCGACAGCCACATGGCCGTGGGGATGAATCTGGAGAACGTCGTCGACTGGTCTCCCGCGTGGACCTTCACCGACGCGTTTCAGGCCTCGCGCCCCTGGATTTCACAGGCGTTCAACACCGCCACATGGAACACCTCGTGGGATCCCGCCGATGCTCCCCTGCTGGCCCTCGATTCGAGGGGCAATCCCACGTCGCTTGCCACATGGACGAACGCCGCCGGCCAGACGATGCAGCAGATGGCCGGCACACTCATGTTTCGCGGACTCGGCGGCGGCTATGCCGGAGGCGTGTATCGGGCGGAGTGGGACGGAACCGGGACGGTGGTCTTCGGGTTCGATGCCAGGACGATCGCCAGCGGAAAGACAGCCACCGGCCGGAACTACGCCGACCTCCAGGTGACTCCCAGCGACAATGGGATCTTCCTGCAGATCGAAGCCACGAGCCCCACCGATCCGGTTCGGAACTTCAACGTCTGGATGCCCGACTGGCAGGGCCAGCACTTTGCAGGGCGGCAGTGGCAGCCGGGCGAATCCTTCTCGCCGTTCCATCCGCTCTTCCTCCAGCGGCTCGCTCCATTCCACACGATCCGCTTCATGGCGATGCAGGAGACCAACTCGTCCGGCATCCGCACGTGGAGCGATCGCCGCGACGCCCTCGACATCCGCCAGGGCTCGGGACCGGGCGGCACGCCGAGCGAACCAATGGTCAACGGCATGTCGGTCGAATACATGGTGCAGCTCGCGAACGATCTCGACGCCGATCCGTGGTTCAACATGCCGCACATGGCCGACGACGAATTCGTGCGGAACTTCGCGACCTACGTTCGCGACCATCTGGAGCCCGGCCGCACAGCCTACGTCGAATGGTCGAACGAGATCTGGAACTTCGGCTGGGGGTTCGAGGCCTCGCACTGGGTGGAGGAACAGGCTGCGCTGCCCGCGAACGCCGGGCTCGACAACTGGCAGGTCGCCGGCCGCGAGGCGAAGCGCGACCTCGACATCTGGTCCAACGTATTCACCGGCCAGACGAACCGCCTGGTCCGCATCGCCGCCGGCTGGGCGGCCGTCGACTGGGTGACGAACCGGATCATCGAGAGCATGGATGGATCCTTCGACGCGATCGCCATCGCGCCCTACATCACGCCGACCGACGCACAGAGGGCGGCCTACACATCGGCCACGACGGTCGACCGGGTGATAGCCGACACGAGAGCCAACCTCGCCACCTCGTTTGCCTGGGTCGGCAACCATAAAAAGCTTGCCGAGGAATGGCAGCAGCGACTCGGGCGGCCGATCCAAGTGGTCGCCTACGAGGGCGGCCCGCACCTCGACGGCCGCAACGCTCCCTACCAGGATGCCTTCTACGCGGCGACCAATGACCCGCGGATGGGCGACATCTACCGCGACTACCTCCGCGGCCTGGACGCCGCGGGCATGGCCCTCTACCTCGACTTCCAGTTCACAGGCTCCGCGGGCGCAGCCGCTTGGGGCGACTTTGCCAAACTGCATCGCATGGACGAACCGCTGGCGGCGGCTTACCGCTACAACGCCGTCGTGGCCGCGGCCGACGGCTCGCTCTGGAAGTCGATCGCGCCGCCGCTGCCCGTGGTCAGCATTGCGTCGGCGACGATCGCGGAAGGAAATGTCGGCCGCCGACTCATGACCTTCACGCTCACCCTCTCGGCTCCCTCCGCGGCGGCCGTCACGGTCCGCTGGGGCACCGTCAACGGCACGGCGACGGCCGGCCGCGACTATGTCGCCGGCGGCGGTCGGGTGACCTTTGCCCCCGGACAGACGCGGCGCAAGGTGAGTGTCGTCGTCATCAGTGACCGGATCGCGGAGGCCGACGAAACCTTCCGCGTGAACCTCGCCCCTCCCCTCGATGCCACGCTCTCGGCGACGGCTGCACAGGCTACGGGCACGATCCGCAACGACGATGCCGCGATCCGCATCGCGGCGGCATTCGCGTCGCTCGGCGGTTCCCCAACAACGGCGACGACCACGAAATCACGCCGGTAAAACAGCACCGACGTCGCCCTAAACCGCCCAGCCGGAAAGATCGCCCCCCGGCTCGCCCTTCTGCCCCCCTTCTGGGATCGGCCCCCGTTTGATTCCTCTCCGGCCCCGGGTCGATCTCCCTGTGACTTCGCCTGACACCGATACCGACAGGCACGCACGCAGATACGGGGCGACATGGACATCGCGGTCATCATCTCGACGTTCGAACGGCCCGGACACCTCCGTCGCTGCCTGGCATCGTTGGAGGCACAGCAGGGCGTCGCCGGCCGGTTCGAGGTCGTCGTCACCGACGACGGCTCCCGTGACGAGACGATCCCCATGCTCGTCAACCTCTCGCGATGCATGGACTTTCCGCTGACGTTCACCACCCATGACCATCACGGGTTCCGTCTCGCACGTTGCCGCAACGAAGGTGTGGCCGCGTCGTCGGCCCCCTATCTTCTCTTCACCGACGGAGACTGCATCCTGCCGCGGGACCACCTCCGCATCCACCTCGAGGAGCGGCGGCTGGGCTGGATCGTGGGCGGCGACTGCATGCGGCTCGACGCGGCCACATCGGAGCGAATCACCCCGGAGCGTGTCCGCCGTGGCGACTTCACGGGGCTGGTGCCGCGATCGGAGCGGCTTCGTATGTGCCTCAAGGGTCTGCGTGCCAAGGCCTACCAATGGCTCCGCATGTCGATGCGGCCGCGGCTCTCGGGCAACAATATCGCGCTGTGGCGCACCGACTACGATCGCATCAACGGGTTCGACGAACAGTTCGTCGGCTGGGGCCTCGAAGACCGCGACCTGCAGCAGCGGCTCGAACGGCTTGATCTGCGGGTGCGGTCCATCCTGCTGCGGACGGCCCCCGTCCACCTCTGGCACCCCCACGCCCCGAGTTTCATCCGCAATGGCGCCGGCACGCCGAACCTCGACTACTTCCGATCGCTCGACGATCGCCCGACGTTCTGTGCCGACGGACTCGTGAAGCCTGACGAGGAGCCTGCAAAGATCGTCTCGATCCCGGTTTCGCCTGCCGTCGCCGCCCGGCGCATCGTGGCCTGAACATACCTCTCGGCCCGCGCCATGTGGCCCTTTCACTCAAGCTCTCGCGCTGACGCACCGGCAATCCCGGTCAGGGGGCCGCACGTCTCCTGCTCGAGGGGCGGCAGCCGCGTGACCGCGTCGGTGGATGGCTGCAGCATCTGGTTCGAGTCGCACGACGCGACGCTGGTCGCCGCGCCGGAGGCCTTCGGCGCGTCGTTGCTCGTGCCGGCGATGCATGCGGGCCGGCCGCTCCACCTGGAGAGCACCACCTGCGAGGAGTGGGCCGCGAACCTGCGACCACTCAGCGACGGGTTGCGCGGACTCTGGTATCCCGATGCGTCGCAACCACACGCCGTCCCCGAACGGCGGCACGCCGCGCCCTCACCCGCCACCGCGCTCTGCTTCACGGGGGGAGTGGACGCGTTTTACACCTACTTCGAGAGCCGCCACCGCATCGACCAGTTCGCCTACGTGGTGGGCTACGACGTGAAACTCCGGCAGCGGCGTCGGGCCGCGGAAGTGTCGGCGATGGTCCGTGCGATCGCCGCGGAAACCGGCCATCGCGGCATCGTCCTCCGCACGAACCTGCGGCGGCATCCGCTCCTGAGGGCGGCGCCGTGGGTGCGGGCATTCGGCGGCGCGCTGGCCGCCATCGCGCACCTCCTGGCCGGAGAGGTCGGACGGCTGTTGATCTCAGGAGATGGTCTCGGCTTCGAGCACCCCGAGGTCGGATCGCGGGCAGGCATGGACCATCTCCACGGCTCGGCGGCCGTCGCGATCGAACACACGGCACCGACCGTGACGCGGCTCGAGAAAATCCGCCGCATCGCGAGCGAGCCGCTCGTGCAGCGAAACCTTCGCGTCTGCTGGCAGAACGTCGCAGGCCATCTCAACTGCGGACGATGTGAAAAATGCATCCGCACGATGCTGGCACTCGACGCCTGCGGCGTTCTCGGCAGCTTCGCGGGTTTCGGCCACGGCCGCGGCCTCGTGGCGGCGATCGACGCGCTGCCGGCAGTCGATGGAATCGTGGAACAGTTCTACCACGATCTGCTCGCCGCAGGCCTCTCGGGCGGCGCGGCCGCAGGAGTGCGTCGTCTGCTGGCCCGGAGCGGCTCCGATGCGATCGGGGCTCCGCAGCGATCTCGCCCCACCCCGGCGGCCACATCGACGCCGACTGTGGCCGATCCAAAGCCTCAGCCGTCCCCGCGGTCCGCGTTTTCAAGACGCCACCGCCTGTTCGGTCCGTCGATGTTTGCAGACGTGTGTGAACCGCTCGTGGGCAAGCGGGTCGGTTACGTGCGGCCCGAGGGCAACGTGGGAGACCATCTCATCGAACTGGCGATGGCGCAGCTCTTCGCGACGTATGGCCTCCGCTGGTCGCTGGTGTCGTGCCATGAAGGGCCACGCAACCTCGACGGCCTCGACGTGCTCGTCTTCGGCGGCGGCGGCAACATGGGGACGCGGTACACTGGCAACCATGAACTCCGCGGCCGCGCCCTCGCCACGGGCCTGCCTCTCGTGATCCTTCCGCAGTCGTTCACAACCCCGGAAGACCGGCCGTTCCACCGGGTGTACGTCCGCGAACGGGCGAGCCTCGCCCTACGTCCCGACGGCATCCTTGCGCCCGACCTGGCACTGGGCCTTGCATGGCCCGAGCCAGCGAGACCGACCCACGAACTGGGCGTCTATCTCCGCCGCGATCAGGAACGCGGCGGTCGCAAGCCGCTGCTGTCCCGCGATCCCGTCCGGCTGGCCCGAACGCCCGCGGAATACCTCGCCTTCGCGGCACGACACCGCCGCATCGTCACCGACCGGCTCCATTTCGCCGTGGCGGGCCTCCACGCCGGCCGGGATGTCACGCTCGTGGCGAACGACTACCACAAAAACCGTTCCATGCACGAGACGTGGCTGGCCGATCTCGGCTGCCGGTTCGCCGCCTCCTCCGCAGAGGCGCTCGGATGCGGCCGCCGCGCAGCGTGATCAGGAAACCATCGCCCCATGGCCCACCTCGCACTCGTCGTCGACGAGGATCCTGACCGGCGTGAACGTTTCCTGGCGAACGTCCGCCGCTTGTTCGCCGAGTTTCCCGGCACGTCGGTCAACGAGGCGCGGCACGGCCCCTTCGCCTGCATCTGGGTGGTCGGCCCGAGGGCGCCGGTGAGCGTGCACCGCGACGCCGACGGCTTTGCCCTGCTCGTCGGCTACGCGCTCGACGACGATGGCCGTCAGGTGAATGCCGCAGACATCCACGCGGAATGGCTCGCGCTCTCTGGCGTTCCCCGGCCCCATGACGGCTACCATGTCGCCGTCGCCTGGCACGAGCACCGGGGCCTGGCGGCGGGAGTCGATCCGCTGGGGTTCTTCCCGTTCCAGCACGCGATCGTCGGTGCGGGAGACTGCCATTCGCTCGTCGCCGCGACGACGCCCGAGGCCCTGCGCTGCCATCCATCGGTTTCTTCCCATGTCGATCGATCCGCACTCGCCGGCATCCTGCTCGTGCACGGGCCGCTCTTCAACCGGCCGCTGCTCGCCAACACGCGGCGGATGCCA
>JBIIGJ010000102.1:0-11838 GCA_044236455.1 Pirellulales bacterium | reverse complement strand
TGACCTTGTCCCTGTTGACCTTGTCCCTGTTGACCTTGTCCCTGTTGAGTTTGGTCGCTTGGGTCTCCCTGCCGTTCGCCCGATTGCTGCTCCCCGTTTTTCTCCCCGTTACTTCCTCCCTTCGGCATGCTGCCAGCCTGTTTGCCTGCGGCTGTCTTGTTCGCTTCGTTTCCACCGGCAGTCGTATTTCCCGGCTTCATCCCGCCGGAATCTTCACCTCCAGCCTGCCGACGATGCTCGAGAATCCTCTCCATCGCCTCGCCGTCGTTGGTGCCGTCGGCAGCCACCGCAGATCGCGGCTCCTGCTGGCCGTTGCCCTGTTTGCCTTCGCTCTGTTGGCCTTCGCTCTGTCCGCTCTGCGACTTCCCGGCCGTACCACGTCCTCCCGCATTCCCCTTCCCCGACTGGTCATCGCTGGCTTGTTTGCCCGCGGAAGTCTTGCCGTTCTGTTGTCCATCTCCACCCTGCTTGCCGTCACCCTGCTTGCCGTCACCCTGCTTGCCATCACCCTGCTTGCCATCCGACTGGTTGCCGCTACCCCCATTCCCCTCTGCACCGCGGCCCTTTCCGGGCCCGCCGGTCCCTCCTGATTCTCCGCCCTGCCCCTGCGACGAGCCTCGCTGTTTGTTGTCGCCCGCCTGCGGCTGCTTGCCTCCTTGCTGGCTGCCGCTAGCGGCGCCACGTTCCTGCCCCGGCTGCGGCTCCCCCTGCTGGCTGCTGTTGGGTTGCCGATCGTTCTGCTGCGGACTCTTCTGCTGCGAACCGCCGGATCGCCCTCCGTTCTGCTGGCTCCGCTCGTTCGGACTCTGTTCACCGGCTGCCTCAGGCGAGCCGCCCGAGGCTTCTTCGCCCGGCGCTCCCTCTCTGTTATCCGGCGACCCCTGTCCATCGTCGGCAGCGTCTCCGGAATCACCGTCACGGTCCCCTTGCCTGCGATCATTCGCACGCGGCGCCGATTTTTCCGGCGGCCGCGGCGGCGCGGAGGCATCTATCTGCAACAGCTTCCAGGGAGTATGCGCGACGTTCGGTTGGCTGGGACGCGTGTCTACCGCCACTCCACGGTATTCAAGTTTGCTACCAGCCCCGGCACCGAGCCGCTCCGGCACGAGTTGCAGCACACCGTTGAAAGCCCCTCTCCGCTCGCTGCGGGGCAGCACGATCTCCGGCTGCGCCGCGCCGCCCTGCACCCGGGTCTCGATGCCGACACGCGCGAGACCGAAATCGGGGTCGAGCGCCCGCACCCGCACCGTCACCGGCGCCCCTGGCGGCACGCGGGCCGGCGACTCACGCGGTTCCTCGATCGAGATCTCCGGAGCCAGGTCGGCCAACACCTCGATCCTGTGTTCGAGTTTTTCCACTTCCATCTGCTCGCGGCCGGCCAGCGCCGTGCCGCGGGGCTGGAAGAGCAGCCGGTAGGAAGCATGTTCGGCTGCCGACCGGTCGGCATTCATCTGCAACACAAACGACCCGGTCGCCCGCGCCAGATCGCTCGCCCCCACCTTGAGCTTGAGGTCGCGGCTGCCGTCACATTCGAAATCGATCCAGGCCGACTCGAGCGGCTGGTTGCTCTCGGCAATGATCACGACGCGTGTGCCCTCGACCGCCCGTAGGTCACCCTGCCAGGCCACCGTCTCGCTCTCGCGGCCCATATAGGCCGGAAACTCATACCGCACCTCGCGCACGAGCAGCGTGGGCGAATCGACCAACGCCACGCGGACCGGCTCGCTCCGTGCATCGCCGGCGTGAATCGTGAACGCCAGCGATTGATCCAGCCCGCGGGCCGCGTCGGGAAGCACGGCCGCGTACCGCTGCCCAGCCCCTGACTGGCCGCCGATCCGTGTCATCTCCGCGCGCCACGGCATCGCCGCCCCATCGACGGCCCCGCTGTCGAGCAGCGGTGTGACCGCGACAAATGGCCGCTCATCGTGCCGCAGGCCATGGATCACACTGCTCACCACGAGCTGCCGGCCTCGCACGAGCGTGGCGCCTCCGGCATCGACCTTGATACTTCTGGTGTCTGCCGCATCGCTGCCGGAGCCTGCTTCACCGCCGGCGCCGGGCAGGGCGACGGCGGGCGCTTCCCCTGGCATTCGCCAGCGCAGGAGAGGCGGTTCGAGCCGCACCCGTGTTGGCGCCGCCACACGCGCCCACGGCGCCAGCAAACGAGCCGCGGTGGCAAGCATGCTCTTCGGCGCCGCGAGCGAATAGACGCACGCCAGTCCGACGAACAGGGCCAGCGCATAGGCCAGTCGCACGGCTAACGAGCGGTCGATGACGGCCTCCGCGGGCATGGCGGAGAGCCGCTTCGCGGTGCGTTGCTCGAGCGACCTCACGACCGAGGCGGCGTTTCCCTCGGGATGCGCCTTCACGAGGACGGTGTTGACCAGATCGTTGTGGAGTTCGGGATGCTCTCGCTCGATCACGCGGGCCGCGTAGACAAGATTCACGCGATACCGCACCAGCGGCACAATCCAGCGGATGCCCGCCGCGACGATCGCCGCGAGCCCCGTCAGCAGCCAGATCCACCGCGCCCACCGGGGCAGGCCGCCCGCCACGAGCCAGTGTTCGAGCACCACGCCGCACGCCACCCAGACGAGAGCGGCCACACCGGCCCCGAGCAGAAACGTGGTGAGGGCGACCCCCTTGTAGTCGGCGGTGGCAGCGGCAAGCCGCCTGGCGAGATAGCGTTCCGACTTGGAGTCGGCCTCGCCGTCGTCGCTCCACCCGCCGACGGCGAGCGGCTCTGCGGTGGAGTGTGAAGCCGTGGCCATGATATGGATTATATCGGCAGGTTTGAGGATCCGCTGTTCAACGTTGACGGCCGTCGGAAAAGCCGCCTAAGGTAGGCCTCGCCGCGTCATCGGACAGCACCCCAGCCGGCAAAGGATTCCTCAATGACCCTGCTCCCCGACGCCGAGACATTCAAGCGTCTGGTGGACGGGACGGCCCGCGGGATGGGGCCAACACTGGCCCGCGTCGCTCTGGCCGGCCTCTCGGCCCCCTATGGCCTGGTGATCAGCTGCCGAAATGCGGCCTACGATCTCGACCTGCTGCCGACCGCCAAGGGGCCGATACCGGTCATTTCGGTTGGCAACCTCACGCTCGGCGGCACCGGCAAGACGCCGCTGGTGGCCTGGCTGGCGCGGGCTTTTGCAGCGCGCGGCCTCCAGCCCGCCATCGTGAGCCGTGGCTACGGCGCTGCCCGCGGCGAACGGAGCGACGAGGCGGCCGAACTGGCCATCCTGCTGCCGACCGTGCCGCACGTCGCCGACCGCGACCGCATCGCCGGCGTCCAGACGGCCGCGGCCGCGGGGGCGGAGATCGCGTTGCTCGACGACGGCTTCCAGCACCGCCGCCTGGCCCGCGATCTCGATATCGTGGCCGTCGATGCCACCGATCCATTTGGTGGCGGACGTCTCTTTCCCCGCGGGTTGCTGAGGGAACCGCTCTCCGGCCTCGCCCGCGCCCATGCCGTCGTGTTGACGCGGGCGACAGCGGTCGATGCCCGGCGGCGAAGCGAGATTCGCAGCCGGCTCGAGCGGGCCTGCCCGGGCGGCCTGCCTCCGGTCTGGGTGGAGGCCACCCATCGACCGGTGCGATTGCGGTCCGCAAGCGGCGACACGCAGCCGCTGGAGTCGCTGGCCACAGCCAGGATCGCCGCCTTCGCGGGGATCGGCAATCCGGCAGCCTTCCGCACATCGCTCGCGAACCTCGGCGCCACCCTCGTCGGCTTTCGCTCCTTTCCCGATCACCATGCCTACACGCTCGCCGATCTCGATGCGATCCACGACTGGGCGACAGGACTGCATGCCGATCTGGTCGTGACCACGCTCAAGGATCTGGTCAAGGTCCGCGCCGACCGGTTGGGCGACGTCCCGCTCTTCGCCCTGGAGATCGCCTTGGACATCCTCCCGAGCGGCGACTCCTCAGCCAGACTCGAAACGCTGCTCGAGCCCGTGGTGGCGCGGGCATCACCACGGGCAGACCTCGCGCCACCACACCGGCCCGCCGGAAAGGCGACGGCTGTATGAACGCTCCATCCGCCACGCAGGCCGTGGCCGATTCCGCCCGCGATATCGCCCTGATCGTCAACACGTATCAGAAGCCGCGCCACCTCGCGCTTGTGCTCGCCTCGATCGCGGCCCAGACCGGCGTCGATGGTCGATTCGAGGTGATCATCAGCGACGATGGCTCGACCGACGGCACGGCCGCCCTCGTTCACGAGTTTGCCGCCCGGGCCAGCTTCCCCGTGCGACTCACATCGCATCCCCACGATGGCTTCCGCCTGGCCCGCACGCGCAACGCCGGCGCCCGCCTCACGCAGAGTGACTACCTGCTCTGCCTCGACGGCGACTGCATCCTGCCGCGTGATCACGTGGCCGCCTATCTGGAACGTCGCCGCCCCGGCCGGGCTCTCCTCGGCTATTGCGTTCGGCTCCCCGAGGAAACAAGCGCGCAACTCGACCCAGCCACCATCGCCACGACCGACCTGACCGCTCTTACCCCCGCTTCAGAACGGCGGCTGCTGGCACAACGCTTCCGGAAGGCGTGGTGGCAGGCGGCGGTTCGCCACCCGTCGAAGCCGCGGCTCGTGGGCTGCAACTATGGCATCTGGCGGCGCGACTTCGAGACGGTCAACGGCTGCGACGAACGGTTCGTGGGCTGGGGACAGGAGGACGACGATCTCGGCCTGCGTCTCCGCGCCGCGGGAGTGCGACTGGAGTCGATTCTCGACCGCACCTGGTCGCTGCACGTCTGGCATCCGGTCGACACGTCGGTCACGCCCCGTTGGCGGGATGGCGTGAACGTCCCCTACTTTCTCCGTCGCGGAAGACTCACTCGCTGCCGCCGCGGCCTCGAGGAACGCCAGGCAAGCAATCTGATCTGGGGGCTGCCACACGACGCCGCCGACACATCGCTGGGTCGTGAGATCCTCGATCTGCTCGCGGATGCTCCGCGGGCAGCACCTGGGGAGCCCTGCGAAGTGGAACTCGTGCTGCGACCGGGCCGGGGGTGGTTCGAGCGTCGCGCCGAATGCCGATTGCTGGTCACCGACGGCGACGCCAAACAAGCAGAGGGGTCACTCCGCCGGCGGGCCGATCAGATCCACGAACTGCAGACAGCCTGCCCCGACCGCTCCGCCCGGCTGTCCCGGATGCTCGCGGAGTGCGGGTGACGTCCGCCCGTTCCTACTTCTTCTTCTCGTTATGAAGCGTGTGCTTCCGCAGCCGCGGTGAATACTTCTTCACCTTGAGCTTCTCACCACCCGACTTGCGGCGCAGGGTGTAGTTTTGGTCGCCCGTCTCCGAGCAGACGAGGTGGATCACTTCGAGTCTCTTTTTGCCCTTGGCCATAGACCTAATCCTTCCGAAATTCCTGGGACGTGGGACTGCGGATCGTACTCCTCGACCGCCCGCGCCGCCAGCCAGAGGCGGGAGACCGGGGCTGAACCGGGGGTTTTGCCGAAACCTGCCGGATTCCCGGCGGCCACCAGTTTGGCTGTCCTTTCTTCCGTCTGGCGTTTGCGGCCACATCGGCCGTCACGATAGGATGAGGAGGCACCATGAACGGTATCGCACGCGACGACGGCCGTTTTCCTGCGATCGAAACACATCAAAGCCATGGCCAGCACATCCCCTCCTGATCCGGGCAATCCCACGCAGGGCAAGCCTCCTGCCAAGCCAGTTCCCGCCAAGCCCGCCCCGGCGGCTGCGGCGAAGCCCGCGCCGGTGATTCCCAAGCCAGTTGCGCCTGCGGCAGCTTCGGCCCCTGCTTCTCCCCCGGCGGCGGCTGCGGCCGAGAGCCCCGCCCCGCGGCGGTCGCTCGGTTCGGGCGCCCTCATGATGGCTCCGGCCTGGGCGGTCAGCATGCTCGTGCACATCATCGTGCTGCTCGCGATGGCGCTGGTCGTCAACGAGGTCCCGAAACCCGAAGCGCCCCGGATGATCACGGCCAGTGCCCCGGAGGTCGAAGAAAACTTCGAGGAGTTCGAGGAGGAAATGCCCGAGGATCCGGGCCCGGAGCAGGAAATCACCGACGCCGTGGTGATGCCTGAATCGACCACCACGGAAACGGTGCAGGTCGTGTCGAGCGCCGACGAACTCGACGCCGCGCCGATCGCCGTTGAACTGACCGACTTCGGCTCCGAAGCCGTTCCCGCCAGCGACCTGCTTTCCGCCGTCGGTGCCGTGGGCGGCAAGGCTGCCGGCGGGCTTGGCGGCCGCACCGACACGAAAGTACGCCAGCAGTTGGTCCAGAGTGGTGGTGGCACCCCGCAGAGCGAGGCCGCCGTCGAGGCCGCGCTCAAATGGTTCATCCAGCATCAGCTGCCCGACGGCAGTTGGAGTTTTGACCTGAGGAACTGCCCCAGCTGCCAGGGTCAGTGCAAACATGCGGATGCAAAGGGCGCCAAGCAATATCCGCTCGCCGGGCCAACAGCGATGGCCATTCTGCCCTTCCTGGGCCGCGGCTACACCCACAAAGACGGCCCCTACAAGAAACAGCTCGAATTCGCCCTCACGGCACTGGCGACCAAGGTGGTCAACGGCAAGGGCAGCGCAGGGGAAGGAAGCTACGTCCAGGGCTTGGCCGGCATCTGCCTCTCCGAGGCGTATGCGATGACGCAGGACAAGCGGCTCGCGATGCCTGCCCAGTTGGCGGTCGCCAACGTGTCGGCATCGCAGGATCCGGCTGGTGGCGGCTGGGGGTATGGCCCCAAGTCACCCGGCGACACGTCGATCCTCGGCTGGAACCTGATGGCGCTCAAGAGCGGCCATATGGCCTACCTGCAGATCGATCCACGCTCGGTGAAGGGGGCCGTTTCATTCCTCAATTCGGTTCAGTCCGACGACGGCTCTGCATATGGCTATCGTGATCCCGGAAGCAGCCCGGCCCTCAATGCCGTGGGGCTCCTCTGCCGGATGTATCTCGGTTGGAAGAAGGACCATCCCGCCTTGAATCGCGGCGCCGATCGGCTTGCCAAGACCGGGCCCACCGCTGATCTCTACTACGACTACTACGGCACCCAGGTGCTTCACCACCTGGAGGGAGAACGCTGGTTGAGCTGGAACAACCGCATGCGTGACATGCTGGTGAAGAACCAGGCGCAGGATGGTCATGAAAAAGGCAGCTGGTTCGAAGGCGTAAACGGCGGCCACGGTCCGGAGGTCGGCGGCCGCATCTACTGCACGTCGCTGGCCACCATGATCCTCGAGGTCTATTACCGCCACATGCCGATCTACGGGCAGAGCAGCGTCGACGAGGATTTCAAGGAGTAGGTCCACCAACCTGCTCGCCCTGCCCCGCCAGGCTCGCGAAGCCGTATTCCACCGCGCGAAGCCGTGTTCAGCCGGCTACCGTCTCGAGTCGATAACACGATCGTGGGCCTGATGGGGATCGCCGTCTGCGCGGATGTTGGGCCCGTCGCGAGGGTAACTTTTCTCTAATCGGAAAAGTCTGCCACGAGGTCGTCTCGATGGAACCCGACTCGATGGAATTGATGCCGCTCGCGCCGCCAGGGCCGGTGGCCACGCCATGGGTCGACCGGGCGGTGAAGAGCCCGGCGATTCGCTCGGGCTACCTGAGCATCGCGGCACATCTGCTCGTGGGCATCCTGCTGGCGCTCTTGGCATTCGAGAAAAAGACCGAGCCCCGCCTCCGGCCTTTGGTGTTCTCCATCGGCCCGCAGACACAAGACGAGGCTGGCGACCCGCTTGTTGCCATGGAGATCGGCGCGGCCAACGAAGCCGCCGCCAGCGACACGGCGGCCGACACGGCCCAGCCTGAAGCCGCCGCATTGCCCGCGGCGGGAGAGCCCCCGCTCGTTGCCGTCGCTGAACCCGTGCCGGTCATCGATCCACTCGCAGACTTGACCGCGGTCGAAGAAGCCCCATCCGATCCGGCGGCATCCGCGCCGCTGGCTGCAGGCCCGATCGCGCAGCCTGTCTCCGCCCGCGGCGGCCCGCCGCGATCAGCCGCGGCGGGTGGCCGGGCCGCCGCCCGTTCAGGGGCTGCCAGCGGCGGCCCTCCCGATGGCAAACCATTCGCCTCCCGCGCGGGCTCCGCCCGCGCTGCGGCGGTCCGTGGCCGCGGCGGGAACGCCGCGAGCGAGGCGGCCGTCGAGCGGGGCCTTGAGTGGCTGTCGCTGCATCAGGCCGTCGACGGTTCCTGGCAATTCGACTTGAGCGGCTGTCGCTGCCACGGCGCCTGCCGCGATCCGGGCACGCTGACGAGTTCCACGGCCAGCACCGCAATCGCGCTCTTGCCCTTTCTCGGTGCCGGGCACACCCACCTCGACGGTCGGTACCAAGAGACGGTGTCCCGCGGGATCTACTACCTGCTCAGCCGGATGCAGCGCACGCCCCGCGGCGGCGATTTCTGCGAGGGGACGATGTATGGCCACGGCGTGACGACGCTGGTGTTGGCCGAAGCGCTCGGCATGACGAAAGACGACATGCTCGTGCCGCCGGTGCGAGACGCCATCCGGTTTATCGAGACCGCACAGGACATGCACAGCGGCGGGTGGCGTTACCTCCCCGGCCAATCCGGCGACATCACCGTCACCGCCTGGCAACTGACCGCGCTCAAAAGTGCGCAGCTCGCCGGCCTCGAGGCCCCCTCGCCGACGATCGACGGGGTGCGTCGATTCCTCGACCGCGTGCAGAGCCAGGCTGGCGCGGCCTACGGCTACCGCAGCCCGTCTGCCAAGCCCTGCACGTCGGCGATCGGGCTCCTCTGCAGGATGTATACCGGCTGGGGGCCGGAGCAGGAGGCACTGAACCGCGGTCTCACCGTGCTGGCGAAGCCAGGTCCCGCGCCGCAGGCCATCTACCAAAACTTTTATCTCTCGCAGGCGCTCGTGCAGTTCGACCACCCCGTCTGGCCGCGGTGGAACCTGAAAAACCGCGACCAGCTCGTGTCGCAGCAGTCACGCATCGCCCACGAGTCGGGCAGCTGGTTCTTCGACGACCGCGACACGGCCCCGGGCGGTCGGCTCGCCCACACGGCCCTCGCCATCCTCACGCTCGAGGTCTACTACCGCCTGCTGCCGATCTATCAGCAGGAAGCGGTCGAAGCGGAGTTTTGAGGCGGCGCTCACGCGAAACACACGACTTCGCGTGAGTCGCTTACGTCACAAACGTGCTGCTCCCCGTGGCAGCAAGTTTTCAACTTGTCCGGTGCCCAGGCATCGATTCCACAAGTTACTACTGGGAGCATCCAATCGTTGACACTTGGCCCTCACGAGTTGGCAACGGCTGGGGGTAGTAAAAACTTGTGGCCACGGGTCGAACGCATCCTGCGAAGCAGTCATGGCCGAGCCGGGATCGGCGGAAGCTCGAGGAGCATTAGGATTTTTCGACCTTCTGGGGAATGCGCTGCCGTAGGTCGTGGAAGGAGAAAAATCCGTAGCGACGAGACTTCTGCCGTCCCGGCGGTGCAGTACCGTTGACCGTGCCGCTACGCTTCTCCGCTGATGAGGTCTAGACTAGCGGCAGGAGTGCGTCGCATGCGTCTGGTCACCTATTCCTGGTTGGCGGTCGTGCTGGCCATCGCCTGCGCGGCGATCGGCTGGCTGGGAGTCGCCGGCTGGATGGCCGCCGCGGTGATCCTGGCCAGCGTGGCCATGCACGTGGCCGGCAACGCCATCGGCACGCGGCTCCGCGAGGCGACCGACCACGATCTTGCCCTGCGTCGCGATGTCTCTCCGGCGCAGTCTCCCCTGCCCGCCTCGGTGCCCTCGCACCTCCAACGTCATTCCAGCCTGGGCCGCCTGGTACCGATCTCAGCCGGGATCGGCGCGGCCTGCGGCGGCACGGCGGGCACGCTCTCGCTCCTCTGGCTCACCGCCAGTTCGCCGGCGGGAGCCCTGCTGGGCGGGGCCTCGTCGGCCGTGGTGGGTGGCCTGCTGGGATTCCTGGGGGCAAGCTTCGTGGAAATCGTCCGCGCGAGCCTGCGGGAGTCGCTGGCCGCGGAACGTGCGGCCGTTCCACCACCGGGCGGGACAACGGCCCCCTCACACCGACGAACCTGAGCCTGATTCGACGGTGGCGCATCAGGATGGAACCGCGTCCGGTGGCGTGGTACAACACCGCGGTACGTTGCGCACATGACGCATTCCCGACCACCCCGACTCCGGAGTTTTCCGATGGCCAAGCCGCATCGCACCCTCAAAAAAGCCAACCATGGCTCCCGGCCCGCCAACAGCAAGGCCCGCAAGGCCAAGCGGAAGCACATTCGTACCTGAGCCGGATTGGAGGGCGAACGCCGTGGCCCCGCGTGACTACATCATCCATCCCAGCGAGTACGATCTCGACCATGTCATAGCCGACATCCACGAGATCCGCCGCTGGAACATGCAGCGGTTCGAGATGGAGCAGCTGACTGCGATCGTGCATCAGGATGAGACCCGTGCCTTGTGCGTGGGCTACAAAGATGTCACGCACGACGAGTTCTGGGTCCGCGGTCACTTCCCCGGGACGCCGCTCATGCCCGGCGTCATCATGTGCGAAGCGGCCGCCCAACTCTCCAGCTACTACACCCAGCGGTACAACCTCCTCGACGCGAAGCTGATCGGCTTCGGCGGCCTGGAGGAGGTGCGGTTCCGGGAACCTGTTGTGCCCGGTGACCGTCTGGTGATCGCCGTGGAGCGGGTTCGCGTGCGGCCGAAGGCAATGATCGTCTGCCGCTTCCAAGGTCTCGTCCGTGACAGGATCGTCGTGGACGGCATCATCAAAGGCGTGCCTCTGCCGGTTGATGCACTCGCCGGTGCGGCGGGCACCACGGCCGAATAACCTCCGGCCATCGCACGCTCTCATGCCCCGTCGCCCGCCCCGCAAGCCCGATCCATCGCTCGACCTCTCCGAGCACCTGCTCGAACTTGCGGCACTCCCCGTGCCGCTCGACCCGAACAGCCTGTTTCCAGGGCGGGCGCCCATCGAGATGGAGGTGGGGAGCGGCAAGGGGCTGTTTCTCTCCACGGCCTCGGCCGCACGGCCCGACCTGAATTTCCTGGGCGTTGAGATCAGCGGCGGCTACGCCCGGCTCTGCGGTGGCAAACTGGCCGCCCAGCGGGCCGCCAACGCCCGGATCGTCCACGGCGATGCCACCTACCTCGCCCGCAGCCTGCTGCCCGATGCCTGCCTGGCTGCCATCCATGTCTATTTCCCCGACCCCTGGTGGAAGGCCCGCCATCGCAAGCGGAGGGTGCTCTCCGACGCCTTCCTCATCCACGCCGGCCGGGTGCTGATCCCGGGCGGCCAGCTGCACATCTGGACGGACGTTGAAGAGTATTTCCACGAGGCCATGGCGGCGGCCCAGGGCACCGGGCTCTTCTCTGCGGCCCGCAACGTGGAGGTCCGGCCCGCCGAGCACGACCTCGACTACCGCACCCACTTCGAACGCCGCACACGCCTGGCCGGCGCGCCGGTCTGGCGGGCCCTGCTCGAACGCTCGGCCGCACCCGCCACCTGCGTCAGGACGGCCGTGCCCCTACCGGGCTGACGTCGTCTCATAGGTGCGGCCCGAACCACCGCCGGCCGTATGCGAGAGTGCAATCTCGTAGAGCCTCTCGCCGGCGGGCGTGGGATACCGGCCCGTCAAACAGGCCTGGCAGAGTTCCGACGCGTCGAAGCCGATCGATCTGGCCACCGATTCCACAGGCAAATACCGCAGCGAGTCGGCCCCAAGCCGCGCGGCCATGTCGGCCTGCGCCTCCTCGGTGAGCACGCCATCGCGGAGAAACTGTGGGGCAAAGAGTTCGTCGATCGTGGACATGTCGATGCCATAGAAGCAGGGCGCGACGATCGGCGGACAGGCGATCCGGACATGGATCTCACGGGC
>JBIIGJ010000076.1:0-17185 GCA_044236455.1 Pirellulales bacterium | reverse complement strand
CTCCATGTAATTGGCCAGCTGCCCGTTGAACCCGAAGGCGAACCACTTGCGCTTCTGGATATGGGGCCGCTCCAGCGGCTGGGCATAGCCGCGGTCCTCGGCGCCGCAGGTGGCGTAACGCACGTGGCCGATGGCGGCCCGACCCGTATGCTGGGCCATCAGGTTCTCGTATTTGCCGCGGTGGCTGAGGCGGAACACCTCGCTGACGCTGCCCACGTCCTTGATGGTGGCGAGGAGCTGGCTGCGGTCCGGATTCCAGACGGTCATCCCGGCGGAGAGCTGGCCGCGGTTCTGGATGTCGAGCAGCATCCGCGGCACAAGCCGCGACACCTCCTCCGGCCCCTGGGCAGGGCAGAGGTGGCTCGGATCCGCGCCGTCGCGGCATGGGAGGTGGTAGATGGCTACCAGCCCGCACTCGTGATGCAGTTCACTCAAGCGCACGCCCCGGAAGATGCTCCGCTGGTGCCCAGCGGTGGGCTGGCCGACTTTATTGCCCGGCACGCCCGCACTATACGCCCGCGGGGCCAGCGACCTCAACCGTCGCCCCGCATGTGCGGCGATTTACGGCACCCGGCGATTTCGTAGCCGCAATGGCCGTGGCAGGCTGTCTCTGTGGCCTCCCCTCCCCCGACAACGGTACGATGCGGTCCTGTGATTCTTTCAGGCCACCCCCTCCCCACGATTGGCCCATGACCGACCCGATTCGCACGGACCTCGTCACCTCCGCCAGCCTGATCGTCGTCAAGGTCGGCACCCGCGTGCTCACCGGCCCCGACGGCCTGCTGGATATCGCGCGAATCGAGTCCCTCGGCCGCCAGTTCGATTCGATCCTGGCCCAGGGGCGGCAGGTCGTGCTCGTCAGTTCCGGTGCCGTGGGCGCCGGCATGGGGCGAATGGGGCTGACCAAGCGGCCGCAAGAACTGGCTCACCTGCAGGCGGTGGCGGCGATCGGCCAGAGCTGTCTGATCGAGGCCTACGACAGGGTGCTCCGCGCCCAGGGACGCCACGCCGCACAGGTGCTGCTGGTGGCGGACGACCTCAAGGATCGGGCCCGTTACCTCAACATCCGCAACACGCTGCGCGTCCTGCTCGACTACGGGGCGATCCCGATCATCAACGAAAACGACACCGTGAGCGTCGAGGAACTGCGGACATCCTTTGGCGACAACGACCGTTTGGCGGCGCTGGTGGCCACGTTGCTCGGCGCCCCGCTGCTCGTGCTCCTTTCAGACGTCGAGGGGCTCTTCGACCGCCATCCGTCCGACCCGAACGCCACCCGGCTCCTCACCGTGCCGCGGATCGACGCGTCCGTGGCCGCCCTGGCCAGCGACCGGTTGGGCGGGCTGTCGAAGGGAGGCATGGCGAGCAAGATCGCCGCGGCGAAAATCGTCACCGAGGCGGGAGGCCACTGCGTCATCGCCTCGGGCCGCGACGACCACGTGCTCGAGCGGATCTGCCGCGGCGAGACGGCGGGCACACTTTTCGTCGGCCGGGACACGACGATGCCAGCCTGGAAGCGGTGGCTGGGCTGGTCGGCCGAAGCCCGCGGCAGGGTGATCGTCGATGCTGGAGCCAGAGAGGCGGTGGTCTCGCGTGGCCGAAGTCTGCTCGCCGCGGGCGTCACCGCGATCGAGGGATCGTTCGCATCGGGCGACGTTGTCTCGCTGGCCACCGCGGACGGCCGGGTGTTCGCCCGCGGACTCGTGAACTATTCCCTCGATGAACTGCGGCGGATCGCTGGCATCAAAACCGAGCAGATCGGCGCCGTGCTGGGCTCCTTTCCCTACGAGGAAGTGGTGCATCGTGACAATCTCGCCGTCATCAGTCGGGATGGCCCGGACGAGACGGCCCGGGAAAACGCCGCCGACACGCCCCGGTGATACGACGCCCCCATCGGACCCACGCATGCTGCCGGAAATCCTCCTCGTATTCGCCCTGATCCTCGCCAACGGATTCTTCTCCGGGGCCGAGATGGCGATCGTTGCCAGCCGCCGCGGCCGCCTCCGGCAGCTGGCCGAAGCGGGCGACAAGGCCGCGAAGACGGCGCTCGAATTGGCGTCGAGCCCTGACCAGTTCCTGCCCACGGTCCAGATCGGGATCACGCTGGTCGGCACGCTGGCCGCGGCCTACGGCGGCGACAGTCTGGTGAGCGACCTTGCCGAATGGATCGTCGCCCACGCGCCGCCAGCCGTGGATGCCATGGCCAGGCCGATTGCCCTGACGGTGTTCGTGGTGCTGCTGTCGTTCGTCACGCTTCTCTTCGGCGAGTTGGTGCCCAAGCGACTAGCGCTGCGACGTGCCGAGGATTTTGCGCGCCTCGCAGCCCCTGCCATGAGGCTCTTCGCGCAGCTCACCAGGCCACTGGTCTGGCTGATGGGAGCCTCCACGTCGGGAGTGCTCTTTCTGCTGGGGGCCCACAAGCAGGATGGGCCAAGCGTGTCCGTCGACGACATCGAACACCTCCTGGAAGCGGGCCGCGCGGAGGGCGTTCTCGAGGCCGTGGAACAGGCCGTGGCGACAGAGGCCCTCCGCCTCGGTGAACGGGCGGTCCGTGACATCATGCGGCCGCGGATCGACCTCGACGCACTCGACATCGAAACACCCCCCGGCGAGGTGCTTGGGGCAATTGCCATGGCCGGCTATTCCCGGCTGCCCGTCTACGAGGGATCGCTCGACCACATCCTTGGCTACGTGTCGCTGAAGGACGTGCTCCGCCACAACTGGATGGGCTGGCCGATCGAGCTCCGCAAGATCATGCACCGCGCCCTGTTCGTACCGGAGACGATGCCGCTCGACCGGTTGCTCGAACTCTTCCAAAAGGAAAAGAACCAGCTTGCCATCGTGCTCGATGAATATGGCGGCACCGAGGGGCTCGTGACGCTCGAAGACGTGCTGGAGGAACTGGTCGGCGAGATCCACGACGAGCATCGCCACGAGACGTCGCAGTTCGTGCAGCGGGAGGATGGGTCGTGGCTCGTCGACGGCGGCGCTGGCGTCGAGGATCTTGCCGAGAAGCTCGGCATCAAGCTCGACGGCGTGCCCCGCGACTATTCCACCGCGTCGGGGCTCGTGCTCGCCGAACTCGAGCGGATTCCCTCAACGGGCGACACGCTGCAGTGGCGCGGCCTCGTAATCGAGGTGGTCGACATGGACGGCCGCCGCATCGACAAACTGCTGGTCCGATCGGCCTAACCGCCGATTCCGGCGGCCTGCCTACTGGGGCGTCTTGGGGTTCAGGATATCCTGAAGCGGGAACGACGAGGGAAACGGCTCGTCGAGCTGTTCGAGCAGCTTCCGATACCGATCCACCACCTCGTTGAGGTCGTCCTTCGTGATCTGGTCATCGCGGAGCACCTGCGAGGCGTCGAGCACCTCCCGCCACGCCACGAACGACTCTTCGTAGGCCTGCTTGGCGGTCTGCAGCCGGGCATTCTTGAATTCCTGATCGGCCCGCCACATCGCCTCGCGGGCCTTGATGGCCGGCTCGGTAACCTCCGCCTCGCAGGTCGCCCGCCAGACGTTGAAGTTCACGATCTCCCGATAGCGGTCGATGATCTCGGCTGTTTCCTGCGCCTCCATGTACTGGCGCAGGAGTTCCTTGGCACGAACACGGAGGTCTGCCGGCGCATCGCGGACCACCATCGGCCAATCAACCTTCACGATCTCCGTGGCAGCGCGGGCGTCGGCGTGCTGCGCGTCACTCCGCTCCAGCGGGGGCACGTCGACCGCGGCCTTCTGAGCCTGTGTCAGCAAGGCCCGCTTCGATTCCTCGAGCGCCTTGAACTGGCCCGGCAGGAGTTGCTCCAGTTCGCCCGCTACCCGTTCGGCGCGGGCCAGTTCCGCCTCGCGCATGCCGAGCCGGATCGGCACGTCCCAGGTGGTGGGAATCTCCCGCACCGAGAACCGCCGCATCTCATCACCGGCCAGCTTCCACCCGTCGCGGGCAGCGGCGCCAAAGGTGCCGTCGTCCTCCAGCGCCTTGGCGTAGTTGATCGCCGTCATCATCGGCTCGCTGTGATAGATGAGGGCGGTGGTCTTGAGCGGCACCCCGGAATCGACGATCTGCTGTCCTGCCCGGTATTTCTCACGGCCCACGAGCCAATTGTCGCGTTCGGGCAGGGTCCGTCCGGGCCGGTCGCGCTCGTGGAAATCGTCGTCCGCCTTGAAGAGACGGCGATACTGCTTTTTCTCGTCCGCCTTGCCCACCTTCTGGCCGATGAACCAGCCCATGCGGCCGAGGAGGCGGGGCTCCCGAAGGTTGTAGGAGATGCCCTGCCTGAGAAACTCGATTCCCTTCATCACCCAAGCGTAGCGGTCGTGGTAGTCATCGAACTCGACCGAGATGTTGTAGGAAAGGTTGTGGGCCTGAAAGTCCCAGACCGAATAGAAGTTCGGCTGCAGCTTGGTCATCTGTTCGAGCACGGCGGACAGGTTCGTCCAGTCCTCGACTTTTTTGTAGTGGTTGGCCCGATCCCAGAGTAGCGTCACCGCTACGTTCTTGAGCCCCAGTGTCGCCAGTCGCATCGCCTCGCTGGTGGGATCGACCTCGCCGAGGTTGGCCTGCGACAGCCCGAACTGTTCGCGGAGTCTGGCGAGCTTCCCACCCTTGCTGGCCGAGTCGGCGGGCTGGCTGAGGGCCGAGAGCGGCACCAGCAGCACGGCGATCCCCACGAGTGCCAGGAGCGTGCCCGGCCGCAATCCAAGCCACGAGGCGGCCGGCTTGCGGCGGCCGCCGGCCGGGCCGCGGGAGGATTCGGGAGCAGACAACGTCGGGGTCATGATGCCACCTCGCGAGCCTTGAGACAGAAGGCGCCGGCAATGAAGAACGCCAGCAGATACCCGAGCGTTTCCATACCGTGTTCGGCCACCAGATCGAAGGGAATGTCGAATCCGCCCGCGACGAAATCGCTCGTGCCGAGCGAACTGAGCGACGGAAAGATCCCCGCCAGCAATCGCATCGGCGCCAAGAGGAACGTGTCGACCGTCTTCATGATCTGTACGACCGGCGACGGCGTGAGTTCGACCGTGATGCTGGCCTGTGTCACGATCCGGTAGAGCGACTCGATCGGCCCGCCGCCGGGGACGATCGACGAATCACCCGTGACCTGGCTTTCGAAGAGCCGCTGAATGAACTCGCGGAACTGGCCGATCAGCACCACGGCCAGCGTGGCGAAGAGGGCCAGAGGACCGCCCAGGAACGTGCTGAACATCACGCCCATCGCCGTGACCAGCAGCATCGAGAACAGGATTCCGAGGCAACTCTTCGCATAGTTGAGGGCGAACGATCCGTTCCCCGCCCGCAGGTAGAAGTCGGCCTGCGCGACACCGTAATACTGGGCCGGCTCGAGGCATTGCAGGATCACTTCGACCCGGCCGTCGGCCACGATGTCCTGGAACAGGTCGACCTGACGGGTGCCACCATCGGTAGAGGTCGAGGCCAGTTTTCGCGGAATGAACAGCGAATCGATCGTGAATTCACGGGCAGTGAAGTAGAACGGGTCGCTCTGCAGCCCACTGGCTGGATTGCGTACCCGCACGCTGCCCTTGATGCCCTTCTCGATCACGCCCTTGTAGGTGCGAAACACCCGCACGGTCATCTCCAGCGGCAGCCCGTCGGCATACTCCTGTTCCGAAATGCCCTCGAATTTCCAGATCGCCGCGGCCAGGCTGCCGCCCTCGATGTATTGCCGATAGGTCCACTCCGAACCGACGCTGATTCCTTTTGTGCTCGGCCGCCCTTCGCGATCGAGAAACCGCAGCGTGCCGCGGAGCGGACGCCGCGCCTCAAGAATTCCCTCGGGAGTTCCGACGGCATACCCGCCGGACGCCGAACGACTCACGGCGTGGCGGTGCCCCTGCACGTTGTCGGTCCAGCCGTTGCCGGCGGCGTCAAGATCGAACCGGTGGCGATGTCCACGATCAAGGCTCGTGCGTCCCTCGAGCCCAGTGACCGCCCCTCCCACGTCCTTGATTTCGACCACGTCCTCGACGGCGACATCGTGACCATGGCTGACGCTGCGCACGACGAATCCCCAACCGATCAGCCCCATGATCGCCAGCAACACGGCGCCGACGATCGAAAAGCCGATGATGCGGCCCAGCACGATCTCGCCAGTGCGGACGGGCTTGGTCGTGACCGTCTGGATCGCCTTCGCCTTGATATCGGCCGGCAGGCTGAACACGGAGAGCACGAGCGTCACCAAGCAGACCAGAAGATTGGTCGCCCCCAGGATGAAACCAAGGTAGAGCTTGCCTGGATTGACGCTTTTGGGATCGAGGAACCAACCTGCGAACAGCACGATCAGCAGAAACAGGGCCAACGCCACGAGCACATTACGGCGCAGCGACTCCTGGATTGCCAGCCGCGCCAACGCCCAGATCCGCCGGGGCGACATGCCCGCCAGATCGGCCAGGCCGGTCAGCACACCGCGGTAGACGCGATCGCCTGCCGCCAGCGGGCCGTACAGCACGGATTGCGACAACCATGCCAACCCTGCGGCAAAGACCGCCACCAGGCTGCCCGCAAACAGATACCACAGCAGCGCGGGACCGATCCACGCAGCAAACTTCGGGATTTCCTGTTCCAGTACCATGACTGCGGCTCACCCCTTCTGTTGCTGGGCGCCGTCGGCCGCCTGCCGGGCGCGACGGCCTGGACGGGCCTGCGTGTCACGGACGACGTCGAGGAACAGATCCTCAAGCGTCGTCCGCGGATTGCCGATCTCCACGTCCGATCTTCCGTGCCGCGCGAGCACCGCCCGAATCTCCTCCCGGGCTTCGGGGGACAATCCCTGGGCGCGAATCTGCGTGACGTCGGTGACCCGCAAGAGATCTTCGACGCGGCCGAGTTCCTTGAGCTCGCCCTGGTGCAACACCGCGATCCGATCGCACACGTCCTCCACGTCGGCAAGCAGGTGGGAGCAAAGGATCACCGTCTTGCCCCGCTGCTTGAGGTCGATGATGAGGTCCTTCATCTCGCGGGTGCCGATCGGATCGAGACCGCTGGTGGGCTCATCGAGCACCACGAGTTCGGGATCGTTGATGAGCGCCTGCGCGACGCCGATGCGCCGGGTCATACCCTTGGAATACTCGCGAAGTTGCCGTTTCTTGTCGCGGCCCAAACCCACCATCTCGATGAGCGAGTCGGCCCGACGCTTCCGCTCTTCCGGCGGCATGTCGAAGAGTCGGCCGTAGAAGTCGAGCGTCTCCTCGGCGTCGAGAAACTTGTAGAGATACGACTCCTCGGGGAGATAGCCGATGCGTTCGTTCTTCGACACGTCGGTGGCGTCGCGTCCGAAGACGAGCGCCTCCCCGGAGGTCGGAAAGACGAGGCCGAGCAACAGTTTGATGGTCGTCGTCTTGCCCGAGCCGTTGGGCCCCAGCAGACCGAAAATCTCGCCCCGCCGAATTTCGAGATCAAGCGGTTTGAGGGCCACCTTTTTGCTGCGACCCCAGAAGTCGCGGTAGGTCTTGGAGAGATTCCTCGCCTCGACAATGACGTCGCTCTCGCCGCGATGTGCCGGTGTGGCACCCGGTGCCGTGACTGCGTGCATGACTTGAAATGGCTCCTTGCTCCAACGCTGTGGTGGTGCGATTGCCTACCCCACGCAAAACCCTCGCGATTCCGAACACCTTTGTAACGACTCTCAAAAAACAGTGTAGGGGGCGACGCAAACGTCATGGCTTCCTTACGTTCCGAGTGGCCGCGGGTTCGACAGCGGGGAGGGCCGCGGAGGGAGAGCCGCTGCCATTTTTTGAAACCAATGGTTGACACCAAGCATCCCCCGCCTAAAATCACGACAAACAAATTGAGAATGAGTCTCAATTTCGTTAGCATCAGGCATTTTACTCGATCAAGCGACTATTTCCCATGAAAACCTATCGCTGCAGCACCGCCCGTCTCACAGCTGGCCTGCCCCCTCGACGGATTTCGCGCTCCGGGTTCACCCTGGTCGAGCTTCTCGTGGTGATCGCGATCATCGGCACGCTGGTGGGCCTGCTCCTCCCAGCCGTTCAGGCTGCCCGGGAGGCCGCCCGCCGTTCGTCGTGCCAGAACAACCTCCGGCAGTTGGGCATCGCGTTGCATAACCACGAAAACGCGAAGAAATATTTTCCGCCCTCCGGGCAGGCGGTAACCACGACCGGAAGCGCCCCTTGGTCCGGACAGGCCTTGCTGCTGCCCTACGTCGAAGGCGACACGCTGTTCAAGAAGATCGACTTCGCGCAGTCATACGGCGCCCCCTCCAACACGACCATATCTGGCATGCCTCAGTACGGCGTGGCCCCGATGCGGATCGATTTGCTGGTCTGCCCGAGCGAAATCAAGGCCCAGCCCGTCATGGACACCTCCGTGACTCCGAACGTCCCCAAGCATTTCCCGCTCTCCTACGGCCTCTGCACGGGCATCCAACAGGTCTGGGATCCGACGGCGACGGCGAAGGACGGAGGCACCGCTTTCGCTCCGTTCACGAAGCTGCGGTCGAATGCTTTTTCCGACGGCCTGAGCAAGACGCTGGCGATGTCGGAGGTGAAGGCGTTCACCGCCAGATCCCAGGATGTTTCCGGCTTGAACGCCACGCCGCTCGCCTCCACGGCGGCGGTGTCTGCGCTGGTGGATGCCAGCAAGTTCGCTGAGGCCGGCCATACGGAGTGGGTCTGTGGCCGCACGCTCCATGTCGGGTTTACGACTACGTTTCCGCCCAACACCGTCGTCCCGTATACCCACACCGATGGAAAGTCCTACGACATCGATATCAGCTCAAGCCGCGAAGGCCTGAGCGATTCCGCCGCCACCTACGCGGTCGTCACCTCCCGCAGCCATCATGCAGGGGTCGTCTCTTCCGCCTTGATGGACGGCAGCGTCCGTTCCGTCGCCAACGGCATCGACGGCGACCTCTGGAAGCGGCTTTCAACCCGGGCTGGCAGCGAAACCGTCACGGGCGACTACTGAGCCAACGCGTTCTTCGCAGACGCTTCGCTCTGGCCCGAGGACTGCCGACGCAGGGCCGCCTGAGTGGCCACGGCCACCACACGATGGGCCGCGACCAGCTCCGCCCGGGAAAAGTAGGGTTCGTCGGGGTTGCCGCCAGCGCGGTCGATCTTCTCGGCTGCCAGCTTTTCCCAGGTCAGACCGTTGGCAATGTGCCACGCCGCGGCTTGAGCAACTTTTTGCGACAACTCTCCGCGCCCCAAACTCTCGAGCACGATGGCAAGCTTCGGGTCGCTGGAAAATGTGTCGGCCCTGCCAAGCTTGTAGGGCATTCGGCTGGAGGGCTCATGCTTGCCATATTCGAGGCAGACCGTCTGCAGGCGGAACACGCGGGTGCGCTCGGGCGGAATCGAGAAGGCACCGCCACCGCCCATGCCCATGCCGCCGCCGCCCATGCCGTTCATCCCCTGGCCACCCATCCCGCCGCCGCCACCGGTGGCCTGCGGCCCGCCACCGATGCCGCCGGCGCCGAAGCCTGCCTGCCCCATGCCACCGCCACCCATGCCGCCGCCACCCATGCCCATCTGGGCCAACAACGGAATGCCGGCGAAGGAGGCCGGAAGCCGAAGCGTGAGCGGACGCCGCGTGCGATTGGTCACGATGATCTGTGCGGATTTCGCGTCGTTGGGGATGTATTTGAGACTGACCAGCTGCTGCTCCTCCGCCTCGAACAGGTCTGGTACAGCCGTCGCAGATGCCGTGGTGGCAACGCTGGAGGGCTCAGCCGCCGCCGCATAGCTGGCCGCCGACGCTATCAGGCCACAGGCGAAAAAACCGCTCAACAGAATGCTGAGAACGCGCGACATGACTGCCTCATTGAACCGGATCGAACCGGGAAAAAGAGAGGGGGTCCGGGAACTCGCGGGCAGGGGCCGGCTCCACAGGGCAAAGCCGACCCGGCGCACACCCGCTCCTCCAGTATGCCTTCCATTTTTGGGCGGGTGAAATCGCCCACAACGGCCGGCCGCTTCTGCTCGGCACGGACCGTACCGATCCTACCGATTGCCCGGGCCAGGAAGCGACTCAAAGACCTGTCGACCAGGCACAATCAGCGTTTCGAGAACTGCGTGCCGCGACGGGCTCCGCGGAGGCCGTACTTCTTGCGTTCCTTCATGCGGCCATCGCGGGTGAGCATCCCACTGTGCCGCAGCGGCTCGTCCAGTTCCGAATCAAACGCCTTCAGTGCGCGGGCGATGCCCAGCCGGCAGGCACCGGCCTGTCCCGTCGGGCCGCCACCATCGACCGTGATGTCGACGTTCACAGCGGATGCCTTGCCCATCTGCTCCAGGGCGCCGGCGACCAGCACGCGATCCTTGATCGCGGGGAAATAGGCCTCGATTGCCCGGCCATTGATCGTGATGGCTCCCGATCCGGCGCGAAGACGCACGCGGGCCACGGCCGTTTTCCGGCGGCCGGTGGCAATCACATGGTTCTCGGATCCGCTTTTCTTGCTTGTGTCGACGGCCATCATGTTCCTCGGTTCGATTCCTGCCCTGGTTTGGTCGTGTTTTGTTCACGCCGGATACCCGGCCGTGTTGGTCAGTCGCGGTCTTGCCTACGCCACACCCATCTCTCGGCCCGCCAGCTTCATTGCCTGCGGGTCTTGAGCCTGGTGGGGATGCTCGGAACCGGCATACACCTTCAGCTTGTCGAGCATGACCCTGCCCAGACGGGACTTGGGCAGCATGCGTCGGACGGCCTCTTCGATGATCAGTTCGGGCCGTCGATCCCGCCGGTGCTCGGCTGTTTCGGTCTTCAGGCCTTGGTAACCCGTGTACCAGCGGTACAGCTTTTGCTGCCACTTCTTACCGGTGAATTGCACTTTCTCGGCGTTGATCACCACCACGTAGTCACCAGTATCGACATGAGGCGTGTAGGTCGGGCGATGCTTGCCCATCAAAACCATCGCGATGTCGCTGGACAGGCGGCCGACCACCTTGTCGCTGGCATCGACCAGCCACCACCGCTGCTCCACCTCACCCACCTTAGCCATGAACGTCTTCATCGAATGGTTCCGCTGTATCCGGCGCCCGACGAGGACTCCCACCAAAGGGGAATTCGCCGGGATGCTGGGCATTTTTGTGTATCTGGACGGCAAAAAACGCCGTGTTTCTGAGCCCCGGATGGTATCAGCCTGAGGATGGGCCAGCAAGGGGGGGACCGGCCGCTGTTGTCAGTCTTTCGGTTTCCCACCACACTGGCCTCGCTGCCCGACCGGGAGAAGAGCGTGTCGGCGGCTGATCCCTCACCCCCGATGTGGGCCTCCGACCATGAAGGTTGCCGTTCTGAAAGAGACTTTTCCGGGAGAACGCCGCGTGGCGCTCGTTCCCGCCGCCGTCGGCCCGCTGCTGAAAGCCGGGCTGGAGGTGGTCGTGGAATCGGCCGCCGGGGAGGCCGCCGGCATCTCCGACGACGCCTACCGGGCGGCGGGGGCAAAAATCGTCTCCAGGGATGAGGCCTTTGCCGCCGATTGCCTGCTCGCCGTCCGCACCTGTGGGGCAAATGCACCCGGTTGGCCGGCTGACCGTGAGCGGCTGCGGCCGGGAGTGATCCTCATCGGCATGTGCGATCCGCTCTCGGCTCCGGAGCCCAGCCTGGAAGCGGCCGACTGCGGCGCCACGCTGTTCGCGTTGGAATTGGTGCCGCGGATCACCCGGGCCCAGAGCATGGACGTGCTCTCCAGCCAGGCAAATATAGCCGGCTACCGCGCCGTCCTCCTGGCGGCCACCACCCTGCCCCGCATCTTCCCGATGATGACCACCGCCGCGGGCACGGTCACTCCCGCCAAGGTCCTCATCCTCGGCGCCGGCGTCGCCGGCCTCCAGGCGATCGCCACGGCCAAGCGGCTCGGCGCACAGGTGAGTGCCTATGACGTCCGCCCTGCCGTGAAGGAACAGGTGCAGAGCCTCGGCGCGAAGTTCGTGGAGCTTGCCATCGAGACCGGCTCGTCCGAGGCCGCAGGCGGCTACGCAAAGGCGATGGGAGAGGAGTTCTACGCCCGGCAGCGGGAACTGCTTGGCAAGGTGGTCGCCGACAGCGACGTCGTGATCTGCACGGCACTCATTCCGGGCCAGAAGGCGCCGGTGCTCGTCACCCGCGAGATGGTGGCGAAGATGCGGAACGGCAGCGTGATCGTCGACATGGCTGCCGAGCGGGGCGGCAACTGCGAGGGCTCGCAGCCCGACGCCACGGTCGTCGTCGATGGCGTCACAATTCTCGGCCCCACCAACCTCCCCGCCGAAGTGCCCTTCCATACCAGCCAGCTCTATGCCCGCAACCTTGCCACGTTCCTCGCACACCTCGCGAAGCTCGGTCTGCCCGACGTGTCGCTCGATGACGAGATCTGCCGCGACACGCTGGTGGCCCGCGGCGGCCAACTCGTGCACCCGAAGGTCCGAGAACGGGCAGGCCTTCCGCCGCTCGAGCCCCCCGCCCCCTGATGGATCCCCTCCGACGGAAGTGAAACCATGCTCCACCTGTTGCTGCCGACGTTGTTTGCCGTTGCGTCCGATGGGGGCCCCGCGGTCGCGGAGGATCCGGCCTCGCGGTTCATCCGGCTGCTCACCGTGTTCCTGCTGGCGATGTGGGTCGGCTTCGAGGTGATCACGAAGGTGCCGCAGCGGCTGCACACGCCGCTGACCAGCGGCTCGAACGCCATCTCCGGGATCACGGTGGTGGGCGCTCTCGTCGTCGCCGGCGCCCTGCAGAGCGGCTTCGGCACGCTGCTGGGCTTTCTCGCCGTGATCCTCGCCATGATCAACGTGGTGGGTGGCTTCGTGGTCACGCACCGCATGCTCGAGATGTTCAATCCCAAGAAGAAGTGATCGTTCGCAAGCCCCTGCCCGAAAGCACCCGCCATGTCGAGCCAAGCCTGGATCAATCTCGCGTATCTCGCCGCCTCGATGCTGTTCATCGTGGCCTTCAAGCTGATGACCGGCCCACGGACGGCGGTCAAAGGCAACTACCTCGGCGCCGCCGGCATGGCGATCGCGATCATCGCCGCAGCCTTCGAGAAGGATGTCGCAGCGAGCGTGGCGGCCCGCGGTTCTTGGCCACTCTTGATGCTCGGGGTCGCGGCCGTCATCGGCGGCGGCATCGGCGCCCTGATGGCGATCAAGTACCCGATGACCGGCATGCCGCAGATGGTAGCGCTCTTGAACGGCTTCGGTGGAGCGGCATCGACGCTCGTCGCTGCCGCGGAGCTCTGGAACAAAACCGCCAACGCCCGCTTCGTCGATGCCGCCGGCAGTCCGACGGTGGCGGCGATCGCGGCGCGGCATGACCTCCAGCCCTGGACGCAATTCGCCATCGCCACGGCGCTCACCGGCCTGATCGGCGCGGTCACGTTCTGGGGCAGCCTCGTGGCCTTCGGCAAGCTCGAGGAACTCCCGCAGTTCAAGAAGGCCTGGACCGACCCGAACCGTCACTGGATCAATCTGGGGCTCGCCGCGGCCACGCTGCTCCTGCTTGTCGGCGTCTGCGCCATCCCGCACTCGAACATCCTCTACTGGCTGCTGGTGATCGTGGGAAGCGTGCTCGGCTGCACACTCACGATGCCGATCGGGGGCGCTGACATGCCGGTGGTGATCTGCCTGCTCAACAGCTACTCCGGCCTGGCCGCCGCGGCCGCCGGCTTCGTCATCGACAACTCCGTGCTCGTGATCGCGGGCTCGCTCGTGGGCGCCTCGGGGCTGATCCTGACGGCGATCATGTGTAAGGCGATGAACCGCTCGCTCGTGGGCGTGCTCTTCGGCGGCCTCGGCACGACCACCGCGGCCAATGCCGACGATATCTACGCCGGCAAGGTGAAGAGCGCCTCGGCGGAGGAAATCGCCATGCTTCTGGAGGGGGCGGACCGGGTGGTGATCGTGCCAGGCTATGGCCTCGCCGTCGCCCAGGCCCAGCATGCCGTCCGCGAACTGGCAAACGCGCTCGAGAAACGGGGCACGACCGTCGAGTATGCGATCCATCCGGTGGCCGGACGGATGCCGGGGCACATGAACGTGCTTCTGGCCGAGGCCGACATTCCCTATGAAAAACTCCGCGAGATGGATGACATCAACCCGACCTTCCCGGAGACAGACGTGGCGATCGTGATCGGGGCCAACGACGTGGTGAACCCGGCGGCCCGCACCGATCCCAAGAGTCCGATCGCCGGCATGCCGATCCTCGACGTCGACAAGGCCAGGACGGTCGTGGTGGTGAAGCGGTCGTTGTCGCCCGGCTTCGCCGGCATCCCCAACCCGCTGTTCGCGGCCGACAACACGCTCATGTATTTTGCCGACGGCAAGAAGGCGATCCTCGACCTGACCGCCGCCCTCGAAAAGGCGTGAGGTTCCGGCGTGGAATTCAAGATCGCCCTCGATATGTTCGCCGGGCCCATGGACCTGCTGCTCTACCTCGTGAAACGCCACGAGGTCGACATCACGCAGGTGCCGATCGCAAAGATCACCGAGGAGTTCGTTGCCTACCTCGACGTGCTCGAGGATCTTGCCATCGACCAGGTAGGCGAGTTCGTCGACCTGGCCAGCCTGCTCCTGGAGATCAAGGCCCGGGAACTCGTGCCGCGGCCGGAGGAGACCGAGGAACCGGTCGAGACTGTCCGCGAGGAACTCGTCAGCCGGCTGCTTGAATACAAGCAATACCGCGACGCCGCCGTGCTGCTGGAGGACCGGGCCCGGGAATGGGAACTGCGGTTCACCCGCGCCGCCGCCGAGGAAACGGGGCCCCGCAGCGGGCCAGCCGAGGTCACGATCGGCGACGTCCACGTCTGGGACCTCGTGGGGGCTCTCGCCAGGGTGATGCGGAAGCGGGAGAAGCGCCGGCCCCGCCAGATCGTCCAGGACGACACCCCGATCGAGGTGCACATCGAACGGGTTGAGACGCTCGTGGCGGAGAAAGGAAGGGTCTCTTTCTCGGAACTCTTCGACGCGGACATGCCGCGGACACGAATCGTGGGTATCTTTCTGGCAGTGCTGGAACTGGTGCGACGCGGCAGACTGCGCACGCGGCAGGACCGGATCTTCGACGAGATCTGGCTCGAGCCGGACCCTTCTGCATCGACGTCTCCCTCCGTCACGCCGGCGGTGGGGCCGTCTCAGCCCGACCTGCCCAGAGAAACCGCATGATCGAAAACGCACCGGTTCGCAGCTTCGTCCACAAAGGGCTCACCGTGGAGGGCTATTCCCGTGCTGCGGTTCAGAGCTATTGGCGGATTCCCGAACTGAAGCTGGGCTTCGATCTGGGCGGCCAGCCGTGGAGCTTCATGGCCACGAGCACCTGGTTCATCACCCACACCCACCTCGACCACATCGCGGCCCTGCCCGTCTATGTCGCCCGGCGGCGGATGATGAAGATGGAGCCCCCCACCATCTATCTGCCCGAGACGGCGATCGAACCGATCGAGAAGCTGCTCAAGGCCGTCTCCCGCCTCGACCGCGGCCGGCTTCCCTGCACGCTCTTGCCCGCACGGCCCGGCGACGAGATCGAACTGTCACGCGAGCACGTCGTCACCGTCTCAGGCACCACCCACACGCTCCCGAGCGTGGGCTACGTCGTCTGGGAACGCCGCCGCAAGCTCAAACACGAATACCACGGCCTCCCCGGCGAGAAGATCCGCGATCTGCGGCTCTCCGGTGTCGATGTGACCCACGAAGTGCGGACGCCGCTGGTGGCGTATCTCGGCGACAGTTCACCCGAGGGACTCGACCGCTGCCCCGCCATGTACGAGGCGATGATCCTGATCACGGAACT
Source organism: Pirellulales bacterium (assembly GCA_044236455.1). GTDB lineage: Bacteria > Planctomycetota > Planctomycetia > Pirellulales > UBA1268 > CAMCQY01. Next base: position 1,443 of record JBIIGJ010000076.1, on the reverse strand, counting down.
GACCTTCGTCGCGCACAGCCACCGCAAGGAAAAGATCCACAAGTTCGGCCACATGCACCTCGACGATCTCCTTGCCCGGCGGGACCGTTTCCATAACGAGGTGGTCATCGCCACCCACTTCTCCACCCGCTACACCGACGACCGCATCCGCCGAATCATCGGCAAGAAGCTTCCCGACATGCTCGACGGCCGGCTACAGATGTGGCTGTGAAGACTGCCGCAAACGATCCAGTGAACGACGCCGGCCCCACTCCCCTGCGTGCCGTCTACGTGCACGTGCCCTTCTGCCGCCACCGCTGTGGCTACTGCGACTTCTCGCTGATCGCGGGCCGGGACGATCTCATCACGAGCTATCTCGCGGCCATCGAGCGGGAACTCATGCGGCTCGAGTCGCCTGGCCTGGAGTTGGGACCGGCTACGGCGTGCCTGGAGTTGGCCACGCTCTATCTTGGTGGCGGCACGCCGTCGCACCTCGGGCCGGACGGACTCGCGCGGCTCTTCGACATTCTTCACGCGCGATTGCAGCCGCTGCCGGGTGCCGAGGTCACGATCGAGGCCAATCCGCAAGACGTGACAGAACCGCTGGCAGCCGCGGCTGCGGCATGCGGCACGACCCGCGTGAGCCTCGGTGCACAGTCGCTCGATTCCACGACCCTTGCAGCGCTCGACCGCGACCACACGCCCGACGACGTGCGGCGGGCGGTCGACATCCTGCTGGCCCGCGGGCTGACGGTGAGCGTCGACCTGATGACGGCCGCGCCGGGGCAGACGCTCGCCGACGTGGACCGCGATCTCGATGCGATTCTTGCGCTCGGCACGCAGCACCTGTCGGTCTACTGCCTGACCTGGGAGAAGGGCACACAGTTCGAATCGCAGAGGCGTCGAGGCACGCTCAAATCTGCCGACGAGTCGCTCGAACGGGCGATGCTCGAACTGACGATCGACCGGCTGTTGGCGGCGGGCTTCGAGCACTACGAAGTTTCCAACTTCGCCCGGCTAGGCGGCCGCTGCCGCCACAACGAGACCTACTGGGACTGCCGGCCGTGGGAGGCGTTCGGGCCCGGCGCCGCCCGGTTCGACGGCCGGGTGCGGATCACCAATCACCGCAGCACGACGACATGGATGCGGCGCGTGCTCGCTGGTGAAGACTTCACCGGTGACCGCGACGCGATGACGCCACTGGAGGCTGCCCAGGAACGGGTCGTGCTCGGTCTCCGCCGACGAGATGGGCTTCGCCGCACGGCGTTTCTGGCCGCGAGCGGGCTCGACCTCGACCTCGTCGCCGGCGCGGCCATTCGGCGCTGGACCGACCGCGGCCTCGCCACCGACGACAGCGAGCACGTGCGGCTCACGCGAGAGGGCCTCCTCGTCTCGGACGCACTCTGGGCCGAAGTGTTGTAGACACGCCTGGCATGGCATCCTGCCATGCAAACCAACGAGGGC
>JBIIGJ010000223.1:0-3325 GCA_044236455.1 Pirellulales bacterium | reverse complement strand
CGAGCTGTGTTCACGCAAAACACGACATCCTGTCGTTTTTGCTTGGCAAACGCAGTTTGCTGGTGCTGCGCATGGCATCCTGCCATGCAAACCAACGAGGGCCGGCTCCCCGAACACCGAAGCGAGCATCAGGCGCCTCGGCGTCAATCGCCCACTATCATCCCCGACGCAACCGCCGAGCCGCCGAGCGAGCACAGCGTGTTCGGGGAGCCGGCCCGGTGCTATTCACGGTGCATGCTGCAAGGTGGTCGGGTACGATACCCCCCATGAGCAACGAAACCCTCTGGGCACCGTGGCGGCTGGGATACGTGCAGGGGCACGACAAGGGCGCGCCATCGGAACCGGTGGAGCCCACCCGATGGCGCGACGGCGCCGCCCACAATTGCTTTCTCTGCCGAGCGGCCGCGGCTGATGCGGTGCACGACCGGGCCCTCGGCGTGGTGGCTCGCACGCACTCGAGCGTGGTCGTCACCAACCGCTTTCCTTACTCCAATGGCCACCTGCTCGTCGCCCCGCTCGACCACCGGGCCACGCTCGCCGATCTGTCCGCGGAGCAGCTCCTCGATCTGCAGGTCTGTCTCGTGCGGTGGTGCGGCATGATGGAGCAGTCGATGCAGGCCCACGGCTTCAACATCGGCCTGAACCTCGGCGCCGTCGCCGGCGCCGGGCTGCCGGGGCACCTTCACTGGCACATCGTGCCGCGTTGGCCGGGCGACGTGAACTTTATGGCGACGGTGGCAGGGGTGCGGGTGCTGCCACAGTCGCTCGACGCCCTACGGGAACAGCTCGTCCAGGCGGCCGCCACGCTGCCCCATCACTCCGAACCCAGCCCTGGTGGACCGCGCCGATGACAGCACGCCGCCACGATGACGAACGTGCCGGGGTCCCCGACTGGCAACAGCGGGAATCGCTCCTGCTTGCCCCATGGGCGATGCACGCCGCCGATTCGGCCGGCAGGGTCCACGACGAGCCGCCGCACGCGTTCCGCAGCCCCTACCAGCGCGACCGGGATCGCATCGTTCACTCGGCCGCGTTCCGTCGCCTTGCCCACAAGACTCAGGTCTTCACCGGCTACCATGGCGACTATCACCGCAGCCGCCTCACGCACACGCTGGAGGTGACGAGCATCGCCCGCACACTCGCCCGGGCGCTGGCACTCAACGAAGACCTCGTCGAGACGCTGGCGCTGGCCCACGATATCGGCCATCCGCCGCTGGGGCACGCCGGCGAAGACACACTCGCCGAATTGCTTGCCGACGAAGGCGGCTTCAACCACAACGCGCAGGCGCTCCGCATCGTGGAACTGTTGGAGATCCGCTACCCGCACTTCCCTGGTCTGAACCTCTCCCGGGAGGTGCTCGACGCCCAGGCCTCGCGGAAGAAGGATGGCACGGCACCGGCACCACTGCTCGAGACCCAGGTCGTCGATGCGGCAGACTCGATCGCCTACGACACGCATGACGCTGATGACGCGGTCGAACTGGGCCTCGTCACGATGGACGAACTCATGGAGATCCCGCTCGTGGCCGATGCCGCCACACGTGCCCGCGACCGCTACGGTCCGCTGGCGGGCTCCGACTTGCGGCGGGCCGCGCTCCACGAGGTGGTTGAATTCGAGGTGGCGGAACTCGTGACGCGCAGCCGGGCGGCCATCGCGACGCTGGGGATCGAATCGGTGGCACAGGCCGGCGAGGTCTTCCGGGGCCACAGCGGCATGCCGGGCGTGCGGATCGTGGCCCACACGCCAGCCGTTGTCGCCGCGAAACGCGTCCTGGAGCAGTTTCTCTTCCAGCGGGTCTACCGCAGCGAGCGTGTCCTGGCGGTCCGCGTGCCGGCACAGCAGAAACTGACACGCCTGTTTGGCTGGTACTGTGAGCACCCCCGGGAAATGCCGGCCAGTTTTCGCAGCCGTGCGGAGCGATTCGGCGTGCGGCGGAGCGTGGCCGACTATATCGCCGGCATGACGGATCGCTTTCTGGACCGGGATCACGACCTGCGACTCGGCCCGGGCTGAAGGTTCCCCGCGGAACGCGATGCTGGTTTGTGTTACGCTTCAAGTGGTTCGCCACTCTCACACCCTGCTTCACAACCACTCTCCACTTCTTCCAGTCTCATGGCTCTCGTCATCCTTCGCTCGATCTTCGTGATGGTCTCCGTGGGGATCGCCGTCCTCATGTTCAACTCCGCGCCCATGCGGGAGTCGTCCCAGTGGCTGCCGTGGGCCGTGCTCGCCGGCATGGTCGTGCTGCCGCTGGCCGTCATCGGCATCGACCTGTTGCTGCGCCGCAAAGACCTGACGGTGATCACGTCGATCTATTTCGGGCTCCTGATCGGCGTGTTTCTCACCTACGTGGCCATCTTCGCCCTCACTCCCCTGCTCGCCGCGGTCCCGCCCACCCCCCTGCTGGGATGGGTGCCGTCGATGCTTGGCATGATCCTCTGCTACGTCTGCACGAGCCTGCTTCTGCAGACGCGGGACGACTTCCGCTTCATCATCCCCTACGTCGAATTCGCCCGCGACGTGAAGGGACTGCGGCCCAACGTGCTCGACTCCAGCACGATCATCGACGGCCGGATCGCCGATCTGGCTGAATCGGGCCTTTTTCAGAGCCGCTTCGTCGTGCCGTCGTTCGTGGTGGACGAACTGCAGGAGGCCGCCGAATCCTCCGACAAGTTCCGGCGAATTCGCGGTCGCCGGGGGCTCGACGTGCTGGCCCGCCTCCGCGCGGGGAAGGCGATCGAATTGGAAGTGACGCCCCCCCACAGCGATGACGATACGGATGCGACCAGCGAATCGCGGGTGGTGGGCATGGCCGCCGATCTCGCCGGTCGGATCGTGACAGCCGACCCGAACGTCGTGAAGATCGCCGGTGTGCGGAGCGTGCAGGCGATCAATATCAACGATCTGGCGCTCGCCCTGCGGCCGGTTTTCGTGCCGGGCGATCTGCTCGACGTGCGGCTGGTGAAGCCGGGCGAGGAGCCGGGGCAGGGCGTGGGCTATCTCGAAGATGGCACGATGGTGGTGGTGGAACAGGGCCGCGACCAGATTGGCCGCACGGTGCACGTGAGCGTGACAAGCACCCTGCAGACCACGGCCGGCAGGCTCGTGTTCGCCCGGCCGGAAATGCACCGCGGGTAGGGCGTATCTCGCCGCAGCCCGCCGATGTTTCTCGGCTCTCTTCTTTCTCGGCTCTCTTCTTTCTCGGCTCTCTTCTTTCTCGGCTCTCTGGGCCCGTGGTAGACTTTTAGCTCGCGGCGGCGTAACCCTGCATTTCCACCCGATCAGTGGTTCCCATGCTCGGCATCCGAACGACATTTCGGGCCC
>JBIIGJ010000063.1:0-20650 GCA_044236455.1 Pirellulales bacterium | reverse complement strand
TTTCTCGGCTCTCTTCTTTCTCGGCTCTCTGGGCCCGTGGTAGACTTTTAGCTCGCGGCGGCGTAACCCTGCATTTCCACCCGATCAGTGGTTCCCATGCTCGGCATCCGAACGACATTTCGGGCCCCCGTCGGCTGGGCCGGATGGCTCGCATGCCTCTGGATGTCCGCATCGACGCTGGCCGCCGAGGACCACCCCGGCCTGGCGATCTACCGCGAACACTGCGGCCGCTGCCATGGCGATGCCGGCGCCGGCACGCAGGACGTGCCCGAACCGCTCGTCGGCGACCGCTCGGTCAACCAACTCGCCGCCTATATCGATGAGACGATGCCGGAGGACGATCCGTCGCAGGTCACGGGCGACGCAGCCCGGCAGGTGGCCGAATATATCCACGGCGCCTTCTATTCGGCCGTGGCCCGCGATCGCAATCGGCCCGCCCGGGTGGAACTCTCCCGGCTCACGGTTCGGCAGTATCAGAACACCGCCGCCGACCTGATCGCCAGCTTCCGCAATCGCGGCCCGGGCATCGACAGCCGCCGCGGCCTGCGGGCCGAGTATTTCCGGAGTCGAAGTTTTGACCGCCAGTCGGGCCTTGTCTACGAACAGATCGACCCGCAAATCGATTTCGATTTCGGCCTCGAGGGCCCCGACCCTGAGCGATTCGAGCCCAACCGCTTCGCGATCCGATGGACCGGTTCGCTCGTGCCGCCGGAGACGGGCGTCTACGAGTTCGTGATCCGCACCGTACACTCCGTCACGCTCGCCATCAACACGCCCCCGGATGAGCCGCCGCTCATCGATGCCTATGTGAAGTCGGGCGACAAGACCGAAAACAAGGCGAGCATCCTGCTCCTCGGTGGCCGCAGCTATCCGCTGCGGCTCGAATTCTCGAAGGCCAAACGGGGCGTCGACAAACAGAACGAGCATCCCACGCACGCCTCGATCCAACTCCTCTGGAAGCCGCCACACGGCGTGCTCGAGCCGGTGCCTGAGCGGTGCCTGATTCCGCACGACAGCGCCGAGGTGTTTGTCGTCAAGACAGCTTTCCCTCCCGACGACAAGTCGATCGGCTACGAGCGGGGCACGAGTGTGTCGCAGGAATGGTTTGCCGCCGCTACCGCTGCCAGCGTTGAGATGGCCGACTTCACAATCGACCACATCGATAGCCTGTCCGGCACCAAGCGGGACAGCGCCGACCGGGCCGACAAGCTCCGGAAGTTTGCCACGACCCTCGCCGAACGAGCCTTCCGTCGGCCGCTCACCGATGCACTGCGGGCGCTCGTCATCGACAGGCCCTTCGCAGATGCCCCCGACCTCGACACCGCCCTCAAACGGTCGATGCTGCTCGTGCTGGGATCACCCCGATTTCTCTTCCAGTCGAACGAGACGGCCACGCCGCAAAAGGCTGACGGCTTCGCGACTGCAGCCCGGCTCTCGTTCGGCCTCTGGGATTCGATCCCCGACCAACCGCTCTGGGATGCCGCCGCCAAGAACGAGCTCGTCACGGCCGCGCAGATTCGCAAGCAGGCCGAACGGATGTTGAACGACCGCCGCACCCGCTCCAAGCTCCGCGACTTCCTGTTCGCCTGGCTCCGCGTCGACCACGGCCCCGAGATCGTGAAAGACACGACCCGCTACTCGGAGTTTTCCCCAGAGATCGCGGCCGACATGCGAACGAGCCTCGAACTGTTCATGGACGACGTCGTGTGGGGACAGGCCCCGGCCGCCGGCATTTCGGGAAACGGTGGCTCCGACTTCCGCCGATTGTTCACCGATGAAGAGGTCTATCTCAACGGCCGGCTCGGTCCGCTCTACGGAGCGAAGCTCCCCGCCGATGCTCCGTTTCGTCGCGTCCGCCTCGACGACGGCCGCCGCGCGGGCGTGCTGTCGCATCCCTACATGGCCAGCGTGCTCTCCTATGCAGCGGCCACGTCGCCGATCCACCGCGGCGTGTTCCTGGCCCGCAGCGTGATGGGCAACGTCCTCAAGCCGCCGCAGGAGGCTGTCACCCCGCTGGCGCCCGACCTCCATCCAGATTTGAGCACGCGGGAACGGGTGGCGCTGCAGACGAGTTCCGTCGCCTGCCAAACCTGCCACACGATGATCAATCCGCTCGGTTTCGCACTGGAAGAGTTCGACCCAATCGGACGGTATCGGACGACTGAAACCCGTGGCGACGTGCAGAAACCGATCGACGCATCGGGCTCGTACCTGCCCCGCGAGGGTCCGCAGGCGACGTTTCGCGGGGCCCGCGAACTGGCGGCCACCATCGCCACCAGCCGCGATGCTCAGGAGGCCTTCGTCCAGCAGCTCTTCCATGCCCTTGTCAAACAGCCCATGCGGGCCTGGGGGCCCGACACCCTGGAAACGCTGCGGAAACAATTCGCGGCGAACAACTGCGACATCCGCCGACTCCTGGTCGATATCATGACGATCGCAGCCCTGCCGCCGCCGACTGCGCCGCCCCAGCCAGTCCCCGCACCACAGAGCCCCGCCGAACAAGCATCCGCCCCGGAGAACACCCCATGATCACAGTCTCGCGACGTGAACTCCTGCGTCGGCTCGGGGTCGGCTCGGCCGTGCTTCCCTTTCTCGATAACCTGCCCAGCCTCGCCGCGGCCGGATCCACGTCGCCGAAAAAACGGCTCGTGATTGTGTTCAGCCCCGACGGCGTCGTGAAGAAGAACTTCTGGCCGATGGAGTCTGGGCCGTTCACGACCCTGCCGCCGGTCGTGCAGCCGATCGAACTGCCGCCGATCCTCCGGCCACTGGAGCCCTTCCGCGACCGGCTGCTCATGCTCAAGGGCGTGCACGACAAGGTGAAGGGGGATGGCGACAAACACATGCGCGGCATGGGCTGCCTGCTGACCGGCATCGAACTCTTACCCGGCAACATTCAAGGTGGCGGCGAAACCCCTGCCGGCTGGTCGAGTGGTCTTTCCATCGACCAAGAGATCAAAACCTTCCTGCAGCGCCGGCCCGAAACAGCCACCCGCTTCGGCTCGCTGGAGTTCGGCGTGCTCGTGCCCAACCGCGCCGACACCTGGACACGGATGATCTACGCCGGCCCCAACAAGCCCGTTGCCCCGATTGACGATCCCTACCAGATGTTCCACAGGCTCTACGGCCAAATGAAGGACCGCGAGAGCATGCGGAGTGTGCTCGACGAGCTTCACGCAGATCTGGCCACGGTGTCATCGACCCTGCCGGCGGAGGATCGGCGGATCCTGGAAGAGCACGCCGCGCTCGTCCGCGGTTTCGAAAAGGAGATGGCGAGCTACCACGCGGAGGTGGCGCACGCCGTGCCGGTGCTCGAGCAGGGAATCGTCGAGCAGAATGACCAGATGCCGAAGATCAGCCGAATGCAGATTGAACTGGTGGTAGCGTCACTGGCCGCCGACTTCACTCGCGTGGCCAGCCTGCAATACACCAACTCGGTCGGCCAGCCGCACATGAAGTGGCTTGGCATCGAGGAGGGGCAGCACGACCTGTCGCATGAGTCCAACTCGAATGAAGCTGCCCAGGAAAAGCTCACCAAGATCAACGCCTGGTATGCCGGCGAGGTGGCCCACCTTGCCAAGCGACTCGCCGAAACGCCCGAGCCGGGTGGCCAGGGCTCGCTGCTCGACCACACGACGATCCTCTGGACGAACGAACTGGGCGAGGGCAACTCCCACTCGCTCGACGACATTCCCTGGGTGATGGTGGGCAACGGCCTCGGCTTCACGATGGGCAGGTGCCTTGACTTCAAGGGCGTGCCGCACAACCGGCTGCACCTCGCCATCGCCCATGCCATGGGGCACACGGGGCTTGTGCGGTTTGGCAACCCCGACTACTGCGGCGACGGCCCGCTCACCGGCCTGGCGTAGACAGGATAGGCCGGCACGCGGTGCCCCCGGTCTCGTGCCGCACCGCCGGGACGGCAGAAGTCTCGTCGCGGTGGCTTTTTCGCCATCACGCGTAGCGGTCGTGCTCTCCCGGACAGGGCGAAAAATCCAAAAGCTCCTCGAGCTTCCGCCGATCCCGGCTCCCTGTATGCCTTTGCCTCCCAACGTGCCCGGTTTTGGTGCATACTTGATGCCTCACCTTCACAGGAGTTTTGTCATGCGTCGTGTCTTCCAATGCGTGCTGCCCACCGCCCTGTTGATCGGCCTGTGTGTCGCCAGCCTGCCTGCTGCATTCGCCGCACCCACAGGCAACCCCGCCCACACCGACCCCGCGAAGACCGATGCCGACTTTCCCTTCCAGGGCGAATACGCCGGCACAGTCATGCATGACGGCCAGCCCGTGTCATTCGGAGTGCAGGTCGTGGCGCTCGGCGACGGGAAGTTCGACGTGGCCGCCTATCCGGGCGGACTGCCCGGAGACGGCTGGACGCCGCCGAACAAGATCAAGGGCACGGGCATTCGCGAGGGTGAGGGCGACGCCGCCGTGGTGAAGGTGGAGGCCCTCGACTGGGGCGGCAACAAGCGCACCGGAACGATCAGAGATGGCGCAATCGTCGTGCTCTCCGACTCGGGCAGCGAGATTGCCAAACTTCCCAAGGCCAACCGCAGCAGCGCCACACTGGGGCAGAAGCCACCGGAGGGCGCGATCGTGATCTATGACGGCACTGGCACCAGCACCGACACCTCCAAGCTCGTCGATGGCCGTGTCTCCGAGGACGGCCTCTTGATGGAGGGCGTGACCACCAAGGACAGCTTCGGCGACGCCCTCTGGCACATCGAGTTTCGTCTTCCCTATCAGCCCAAGGATCGCGGGCAGGGTCGCGGCAACAGCGGAGCGTATGTCATGGGATCCTACGAAACCCAGATGCTCGACAGCTTCGGCCTCGAGGGGAAGGACAACGAGTGCGGCGGCATCTACAAGGCCGCGGCTCCGGTCGTGAATATGTGCCTGCCGCCACTGACCTGGCAGACCTACGATATCAACGTCACAGCGCCGCGGTTCGACGGAGACAAGAAGGTGGCCAATGCCCGCATGACGGTCCGTCACAACGGCACCGTGATCCACGACAACGTCGAAGTGCCGGCGATCACTCCGGGCGGTCCCCTGAAGCAGGAGGCGGCGAAGGGCCCCCTCCATCTGCAGAACCACAGCAATCCGGTTCGCTACCGCAACATCTGGGTGCTGCCGAAGTCGTGAAGCGGGAGTCGCCAGATTCCAGTGGGACGGCCTTGAAGCAGTGCACGTGCACCGCCTGCCCACTCTTGTGTGACGACATCCTGATCACCCATGAGGGTGTGGAGCAGGCGTGTGCTCACGGCAGCACGTCGATCCGCGCGGCGATGGCCGACGACGAGGCCCGTGCCTCGGCCGGCCAGCCACGGGAGGCCTGCGAGAACGACAGCCCGCTCGCCCGCGCGGCGGCGATCGAGCGGGCGGCGGAGATGCTTGCATCGGCACGTCGCGTGCTCGTTACTGGACTGGCGAGCGCCACGCTCGAGGCCACCACTGCCGCCTGCGATCTCGGCGAAATGCTCGGCGCCGCGGTCGATGCCGGCCTGCCGGACTCGGCCCGGGCCGCGGGCCCCACGATCGCGCGGGCCGGCGAGGTGACGGCCGCCTTCGAAGAGCTTCGCGACCGGGCCGATCTCATCATCTTCTGGTGCTGCGATCCCGCCGCCTCGCATCCGCGGTTCATCGAGCGGTTCGTCACTCCCCCGCTTGCCGACGGCAGCCAGCGTCGGACGATCGCGATCGGCTCTGGCAGCGTCATGCCCGACGCGTCCACGCATCGCCACCTGCCGCTCGGCCGCGACCTCGCCGTGGAGGCGGCCCGCTGGCTCCAGATGAGGATCGCCGGTCGGCACACGAAGCCCACCGACGCGCCGTTCTCGGCCACCTGCGTCGCGATCGAGGAGGCGATTCGATCAGCCGCCTGCGTGGCGATCGTCACGGCTGATGCCGACGATTCGGTGGGGCTCGAGGCCTGGAGCATCGTCCATCTGGTCCGTACCATCGCCCATGAAAAACCCGCCTTCCAGATCCCGCTCAGCAGCGGCATCACGGCCGGCGGTGCCAACGTCGCCGGTGCCGCGGCGGCGTGCACCTGGCGGTATGGGGCCGCCGGCGCGATCGCCCGCGCCGACCGCTTGGGCAGCCTGTTTCTGCCCGCCGAGTCCGACGCCCGACGGCTGATCGATCGGGGCGAGGTGGATGCCGTTCTGGTTCTGGGGCAACTGAGCGGCCCGCTCGAGCAGGCGATCGCTGTCCGTGGCGACGCTCTCTCGCTGGTGCGGATCAGCAATGCCGCGGAGATGCCGCGGAAGCCCACCGGTCACAGCATCCACATCCGCTGCTCGAGCGAAATGCTCGCCACCACCGGCACGATGCTCCGCGAGGATGGCCGTCGTGTCGTGCTGGTCCCTCACCAGCAGGCAACGCTGCCGCAGATGCGGGAACTGCTCATCGATCTCACTCAAGCCGTGCGGCGATCGCTCACCGTGCCCGCCGCCGGAGGCCGGTCATGAGCAAGACCGCCCAACCCAGCAGCCCGGTTCCCGACTCGCACCGGTTCGTCCTCACGGGCGGCACGATCCACGATCCCCTGCATGGGCGTGATGGCGTCGTCGACGACATCTGGGTGGAGAACGGCCGGATCGTTGCCAAGCCGGCTGACCCGAAGCCCTTCACCCGGGTCGATGCCAGCGGCCGGGTCGTGATGCCGGGCGGCGTCGACCTGCACAGCCACGTGGCCGGCCCGAAGGTGAATGCCGGCAGACGCATCGCCCCGCAGCTCGCCCGCCGCTCACCCGCCGCGGTGCCCACGATCCACTCGACGGGCGCCCTCTACGCGGCGCTCGGTTACACGACCGTGTTCGATGCGGCAATCGCCACGGCCGCCGCTGGTGTGGCCCACATGGAGCTCGCCGACCTGCCCATCCTCGACAAGGGCATCTACCTGCTCGCGGCGGACGACGCCGACGTCTTGTCGGCCCTCGACCGCGCCCATGACGCACAGGGCGACCGCGAGGTGCAACGGCTCATCGCAGACGCGGTGCAAGCAGGCCAAGGCTGGGCCGTGAAAGTGGCCAATCCGGGCGGCCCGGCATTCTGGAAGCGGGGCCGCCGCGGCGACCACCGCGATCTCGACACGCCGCTGCCGGGCATGTCACTCACCGGCCGGACGCTCTTGGAGCGATTGGCCCGGGCGGTGCAGACGCTTCGATTACCGCATGCGCTCCACGTCCACACGGCCAACCTCGGCCTACCGGGCAACTGGCGGACGCTGCTGGAGACGATGCATACGTTCGACGGTATTCCGGCCCATCTCGCACACGTGCAGTTCCACAGCTACACCGGCGGTGATCTCGATCCAGACACGTTCGGTTCGGGCGTCGCACCGGTCGTCGAGTGGTTCAACGCGCACCCGGAACTGACGCTCGACGTGGGCCAGGTGCTCTTCGGCGATACCGTGGCCATGACGGGCGACTCCGCCGCCGCCGAGCATCTGGCGCATGCCACCGGTGTGCCCTGGATGTCGCACGACCTGCATCTGGAGGGGGGCTGTGGCGTGCTGCCGATCAGCTACCGCGAGAAGAGCATGGTGCATGCCTGGCAGTGGGCGATCGGCCTGGAGTGGTTTCTCACGGCCTCCGACCCGTGGCGGCTGGTGCTCTCAACCGACCATCCCAACGGCGCACACTTCACCGCCTATCCGCATCTCATGCGGCTCTTGGGCGACGCTGCCTTCCGTCGCGAGGCGTTCGACCGGATCCATCCGGCCGTCAGGAAGCGCAGCCCGTTGGCCGGCATCACCCGCGAATACTCGCTCCAGGAGCTCTGCATCATCACGCGGGCGGCCCCCGCGCGGATTGCGGGGCTCGCCGCCAAGGGGCATCTGGGCGTCGGCGCCGATGCCGACATCACGGTCTACCGCCGCGATGCCGATCTCTCGCGGATGTTCGCGATGCCCGCGCAGGTCTTCAAGGCTGGCGTCCTCGTCGCAGAAGACGGCGAACTGCGATCGCTCCCAGCTGGCCGCGTCCTCGCCGCTGAAGGACAGCCCTCTTTCAGGGCCCACACTTGAACCTCGTGTGAACCGACATTCCAGATCGATGAATGCGGGGAGGGGATGCCTATACCCCGAGAGCCGGCGTTGCTGACAAGCGCAGGCAGGATGCCGGAGCGCAGTCAGCATCGAGTGAGCGAAGGGCAGGATGCCCAAAGCGAACGTCCGGCGACGGGGCATGGGCATCCCCGAACCACCACGTCTGCGAATCATGTGGGATCCGTACTACCGGTCGCATGCGGCCATGACCGCGGCGATCATCCTGTCTTTCGGAAACTCGGCTGCGACCCGGACTTTGGCCGCGCTGCCATACCGCGAGGCCAACTCGTCATCCTCGATGATGCCGAGCGCCCGCCGCGGAAACTCGCTCTCCGGTTCGGCCGGCACGACCCGGCCGGTCTCGCCATCGACGATCAGTTGCCGTGCGGAGTCGCTCGCCACTGCCACTGCCGGAATGCCCAGTGCCATCCCGTCGAGCAGCGCACCGCCACAGGCGACCTCGCCCGACTGCCAGACGAGCCGCACCTCCCGCAGCAGGTCGGGCAGGCAGTCGAGATGCGGAAACAGGTAGAGCCGCTCGTCCACTTCCTGCACGCGGGCCCGCCTCAGTAGGCGGGCCTGCAGTGGTCCGGCTCCCACGAGCACATGCTCGAGCCGCTTGTGAACGACGCCCAACTGGTCGATCGCCCAGAGCAGCCGCTCGAACCTCGTTTCCGCCACCAGCGGCGCCACGCAGAGCGTCCAGATCTTTTCGGGGTCGAGGCCGAGACGAGCGGCAAGTTCCGCCCGCGAAAGTCCCGCAGCCATCGCAGGACCGGCTCCCGGCGGGATCGTGTCGATTTTCGTGGCAACCACGCCCAGTCGTTTGCAACCAGCCGCCACGGCTGGCGACGAGGCGATCACCCGATCGGCCTTGCGAAGTGCCATCCACGTGAGGAGCCCGCTGGGCCGCAGGGCCAGATGGCAGACGAACCGAACCGTGGGCATCAGCAGTTTCACAGCGCCAGCGAGCCGCGCCTGCGAGCGGCCCCAGGCGAGGACGACATCCGATGTCCCAAGCTCGAGCCTGCGGGAAAGCTGAACCAGTCGCACGATAGCAGCCGCGTCGACGGTGGGCCGCGTCGAGAGCCGGTGGACGGTCACGCCGGCATGTGACAGCCTCGTGCCGACGCTGCCGCTCGCGGTCGTCACGGCGACGTGCACGTTCCAGCCCGCAGCTTGAAAGGCCTCGGCGACCAGTTCGATCTGCCGTCCAGTGCCGACGGGATCAAGGCCCCGTGCGACCATCAGGAGGCGGCGGCCATAGGATCGCGGATCGGTTGCGGCTGTGCGGAAAATCGGCGGGTTCTCTGACAAGAATCTCGTCCTCGAACGACTCTCGTGGTATGCGAAACCATACCCGACAACCATGGCGCCGGAAATGCCGAATCCCGCGAAAGTCCCGCGTCGCCGCTAGTCCTGCGACAACGTCTTGCGGGCGGCCTGGGAGATCGCCACCACGGCGGGGTTCTTGAGGCGTTTCTCAACCGAGATCGCGTACACCCGCTCCCGCACCGACTCCTCTCGGCCGACGATACCCACGCCGTACATCCGCCGTACCTCATCCTCCACCGCGGTCGGCGCGGCAAACAATCCGTCGCCGAAGCCGCCGAACGCTTTGAGAAGGGCACTGTCCGTGAACTCCGCCCGAACCAGGGGGCGGATGCCCTCTTCATCGAACCACTGCTCGAGCGACCGCCTCAGGGCCGTGTTGCTGCCGGGCATGAGCATCGGCGCGCCGTCCAAAGACTTTGGGAAACCCCGGCGGTACCGGCGAGCGAGTTCGGTGGTGCCGAAGAACGTCACACCGCAGTCGCCGAGCAGGTGATTGAACGCCTTCATGCCCAGTTGCGGGCTCGCCGGAAAGTCGCTCACCACCAGATCGAGCTCGTGGAGTGCCAACTGTGCGAGCAGCCGGTTCGGCTCACCGTCGATGCACGTGACCCGCACCTCCTGCCCGAGATGCATGGCCGGCGCCAGGAGCCGATGCACCAGCAGTTTCGGCAGCGTGTCCGCCACGCCGACGACGACCCTCGTCGACATACCAACGGGATGGCCAGAGACCGCGTCCTGCAACTCCCGCCCCAGCGTGAAGATCTCATCGGCATACCGGTAGACCACCTGGCCCGCTTCGGTCAGCCGGATCGAGCGGCCGGCCCGTTCGAAGAGCCGCGTCTTCAGCGACTTTTCCAGGTCTCGAATCTGACCGCTCACGGTCGGCTGCGTGAGATGCAGCAGCTTGCAGGCCTTGGTGATGCTTCCCTCGCGGGCCGCCGTCCAGAAGTAGAGCAGGTGATGGTAGTTAAGCCAGTTCATCGGCCACTCCGAGCGTAAACAGATATAGGTATTTCCGATGCGTTACGTCGAAACAACCTATTTGTACGATGTGCACCTCGGGCCTACAACTGCCGAGTTTGAAAGAGCGGGGCGCAACGTTGGGTTCCGAGATAAATAACTCGAAGACCGGCCTCGCACTCTCAATGATCATGGATGGCACCTCCAAGACCTTCTCGCTTGCCGAGATCCGCGAGGCCACCCAATCCGCCTGGATTGACGGTTCGCGGGCCTGGGTGACGGCGGCCATCGTGATCCACGGTTACGCCGACGGGCACGTCGGACAGGTCAACAGTGAAATCGACACGAACCTTTACTTCTCGTTATATACCGGAGCCGATGGCGAGGCCGTTGCCGCGACACCGTGCGCTCCAGCGGCCCATGCAAGCCGTGGAATGCTCCATGACCTGCACCATGACAAATCCCCTTGCATGGGCCGCCCATGACCACACCCACCACCGGCCATAGAAAGCATCGCCCCACGCGGCCCTGGCAGCGGCTGTCTCAGCTTCTGCGTCTGGAACGCTCCGACTTGCTGACGCTGCTGGCATTTGCCCTGGGCGTCGGCCTGCTTTCCATCGTCGTCCCCGCCTCAATCGAAGCGCTCGTCAACACGGTCGCCTTCGGCGTGCTGCTCTGGCCGGTGGTGGCGCTGTCGCTCTTGATGTTCGGATTTCTGTTCGTCGCCGGGGTGCTCCGGGCAATGCAGACGTTCGTCGCGGAGTGTCTGCAGCGTCGCGTCTTCGTGCGGACGGCCGATGCCTTTGCCAACCACTTCTCGCGGGCCGAGATGGGGGCTTTCGACGGCCGCAATCCCACCGACATCGTCAACCGTTTCTTCGAGGTGTCAACGGTGCAGAAATCGGTGGCGACCCTGCTCGTCGACGGTGTCGGCATCGTCATGATCACCGTCGTCGGCCTGATCGTGCTGGCCTTTTACCACCCCTACCTGCTCACTTTTGCAGCCGTGATGGTGATCCTGGTCGTCTTCATGCTGGTCGTGCTGGGGATCGGAGGCGTGCGGACGAGTATCGACGAGAGCTACGCGAAGTTCGACATGGCCGCCTGGCTGGAAGAGATCGCCAAGTGCCCGCACACCTTTCGTTTTGGCCGCGGCGGCGAACTCGCCCTCGACCGAGCCGACACTCTGGCCGATGCCTACGTCACGGCCCGCAAACGGCACTTCCGTGTAGTCTGGCGACAGACGCTCTTTGCATTACTGCTCGAGGCCATCGGGAGCACGGTGGTGCTGGGCTTGGGCGGCTGGCTGGTCATCAACCGCCAGCTCACGCTCGGGCAGCTCGTGGCCGGGGAACTGATCGTCACCCTCGTCCTGACGGCCTTGTCGAAGATCGGCAAATACATCGAGATTTTCTACGACCTGCAGGCTTCACTCGACAAACTGGGCGTGCTCGACCAGTTGCCGCTCGAACCCACCGGCGGAGAGATCCTGCCACCACACACCGGGCCCATGGCGGTGGTGGCTGAGGTGATCCGCGAAGGTCGCGGCCCGCAACGGCTGGAAGTCGGCCCCGGCGAACGGGTCGCGGTCCATGGTCCCTCGGGAAGCGGCAAGACCTTCCTGCTCGAATTGCTTGGGCTGCTTCGGGTGCCCCACGAAGGGCTGCTCGAATTCGACGGGATCGACGCCCGCTCGCTCGACCGCGCCGCCACGAGGCTCTTGGTGGCCTACGTGGGCCGGGCCGAGACCTTTGCCGACACCGTGGCGGAAAACGTGCGGGTTGGCCGCGACGATCTCTCCGCGGCCGACATTCGCCGCAGCCTGGAAATGGTCGGACTGGCTGAACGGGTGGCGCGGCTGCCGCAGGGCGTGGCCACGCCGCTGGCCTCCGACGGTCTGCCGCTCTCCTCCAACGAGATTTCGCGGCTCTCGATGGCCCGGGCGTTGGCCAGCAAACCGCGGCTGCTCCTGATTGACGGTCTGCTCGACGGACTCGACATCCACGACTGCCCAGAACTGGTCGATTCGATTCTCGACCGAACCGCGCCATGGACCCTCGTCATCGTCACGACACGTGACGATATCAAGCAACGCTGCGACCGAGTCGTGGAGTGGACATGAGCCGCACGAAGAACAGCACGAGCGGTTCCACGCCGCGGCGATCGGCACTCGCCGGCGCTGCCACGCCGCAGATCGTCCGCGTCCTCGCCCGCCTGCTCTTCATCACGTTCCTGGCCGCGCCATTCGCCCTGGCGCTCGTGCCCTGGCAGCAGACCGTGCAGGGCCAGGGGATGGTCATCGCCTATTCCCCTGTCGAGCGGATGCAGGTGATCACGGCCCGGGTTTCGGGCCAGATCCGCCGTTGGCACGTCGTCGAGGGCACCCGCGTCAAGATGAACGATCCGGTGGTCGACATCGAAGACAACGATCCTGAGCTGGCCGCCAGACTCGAGGCGCAGCGGGGATTCCTTGCCGAACGCCTCGTGGCCGCCCGTCTGGAAGTGGCGGAACTGACGGCCGCCTCGAAGGCCCAAGAATCCGCCCGGGACGCTGCGATCCAGGCGGCGGAGGCGAACCGTCAGGCGGCACGCAAGGCGATCGAGGTGGCATCGCAGGCAGAGGCGAACGCGAGGTTTGCGCAGGGCTTCGAAGTGAACCGTTTTAAGATGTTCGAAGAACTCTTCAACAACCCGCAGTTCGGCGGACTCGAAAGCAGGCTGTCTCGGGACGAGGCCCGGATGCGGGCCGACCGCGCCACCACCGACACCGACAAGGCCATCGCCGAGATCCAGCGTGCCCAAGCGACGCTGCTCACGCAGGAGGCACTGATGCTGCAGGCGGATGCCGCCGGTCTCTCCGCGGTCGCTGTCGCCCGCAGCAACCTGCGAAAAAGCGAGCAGAATCTCTTCACCATCGAGCGGGAGATTCAGGAAATCGACAACCGCATCGAGCGGTTCAAGGCGCGGATTGTCCTGGCGCCGTGCGACGGGGTCGTCTTTCGCATTTCGGCCGACGTCGGCCAGGGTGGCCAGTACGTCAAGGAAGGCGAAGACCTGTGCACCATCGTGCCTGATACGAACGATCGGGTGGTCGAACTGCTGCTCGATGGCATCGACGCGCCGCTGGTGCTCGCCTATGCCGAACGCACGGGCCACATGCCGCATGTGCGGCTGCAGTTCGAAGGCTGGCCAGCGGTGCAGTTTTCCGGCTGGCCTGAACTGGCCATCGGCACCTTCGGTGGCCGCATCCGCCAGGTCGATGCCGCCAGCAGCGGCGGTGGGAAATTTCGCGTGCTCGTGGAGCCCGAACAGCGGCTCGTCGGCGATCCGTGGCCTGACCCCCAGTTCCTTCGCCAAGGCAATCAGGCGATCGGCTGGGTGTTCCTGAACCGCGTGCCGCTCGGCTACGAGATCTGGAGGCGTCTCAACGGATTCCCACCCGTGCTCGCGCCCGCCGCGAAGCAGAAGGACGGCGGCAAGGACGGCCCGAAGCCCCCGAAGATCAAGGTCGGATGACCTCTCCACGTCTCACATGCGTTCCTGTCTTGCACGCGGTGATAGCTGCCGTGTTGGTCGTGGCCTCGCCCTGGAGCCAGCCGGCGTCGGCAGATGAGCCCGGGCTTTTTTCGCCCGCTCCCGATGCGGTCGGCATCGAGCCGGCGCATGATGCGCTCAGGCTGCGGCCGATCCTAACGCAGTCGTTTCTCGAGGTGACAGACGAACCGCTTGAGCTCACGCCCCCGAAACAGGCTGCTCGCCCCGAACTGCTGCCACCGCCGGCACCGCAGCCCGACGCAGACGGCATTCCGGCCATGGAAGACATCGCCCCGTCGAAGCCATCAATTTCGCCGCAGGTGCCGGGATTGGCGACCGACGAACGGCCGGAACCGCTCACGCTGCAGGACGTGCTCAAGAGCGTGCTCCTGAGCTACCCGCTGCTTCAGGCCGTCGAACGCGAGCGGGGCATCGCGGCCGGCAAGCTCACTACGGCCATGGGAGCCTTCGACACGAAGGTCAACATGGCCGGCCAGTCGCTCGCGCCAGGCACCTACGAAAACTACCGGTCCGACTTCGGCGTTTCGCAGCAGTTCATGACGGGGGGCATCAGTGCTTTCGGCGGCTTCCGTACGGGCTTCGGCGACTTCCCCACCTACAACCTCGGGCAAAAGACGGCCGACGCGGGCGAATGGCGGGGCGGCCTCAACATTCCCTTGGTCCGCGACCGTGAAATCGACCGCGCCCGTGCCTCGCGGGCTCAGGCTGCACTCGACGTCTCGCTCGCGGAGCCCATGATCGAGCGCAGCCGGCTCGATTACATGAAATCCGCCGCCCGGACCTACTGGAATTGGATGGGCAGCGGCGAGCGGTATGCCGCAACGGAGCGGCTCCTCGACCTCGCGACCGAGCGAGACAAGCAGTTGGCGCTCAAGGTGAAGGGTGGCATCGTCGCCAACATCGAGCGGGTCGATAACCAGCAGAACATCGCGCTGCGGAACGGCCTCATCGTGCAGGCAGACCGGGCCATGCAGCAGGCGTCCATCGAACTGTCGCTGTACCACCGGGACAATGGCGGACGGCCCCTCCTGGCCCGCCGCAGCCGCATGCGGCCGGTCCCGATGCCCGCGGAACCGACCATCGAACTCTACGAGCAGTCGCTCGCGCGGGCATCAGCATCGCGGCCGGAGTTTCAGCGGCTGTCGCTGCAGCGGGAAAAGCTCCTCGTGGAACGCAAGCTCGCTGTCAATCAGACCCTCCCGGGCATCGACGGCCAGCTCACCGGTAACCAGGACGCCGGATACGGAAAGAGCCCCCTCTCCGGTCCCAATGGCCTCGACCGCCAGGTGCTGCAGGCCGCGCTCGTCTTCCAGATGCCCGTGCAGCGGCGCGACGCCTTCGGCAAGATGCAAACGCTCGACTCGCAGCTCACACAGGTCAACCGGCAGTTGAGCTACGCGGGGGATCAGGTGCGGGCCGAGGTGCAGGACGCCTTCTCGCTGCTGGAAAGGGCCTACGAGTTCCACGAGCAGTCCAAGCATCGCCTCGAACTGGCGCGGGTCGTGGCGCTCGCCGAGCGGGAGCAGCTCCGGCTTGGCCGCAGCGACGTGCTGCGGGTGACACTCCGCGAGCAGGCGAAGTTCGAGGCCGAAGTCAACGAGATCAACGCCCGGCAGGAATACTGGCGGGCCGAAAGCGACCTGCGTGCCGCGGACACCTCCCTCGGCCTCGACCTGCCTGCGTTCCAGCTGCCGAACCCCGCCCCCGAAAACCCTGCTCGCTGATGGCGTACGAACTCCGCAATCTAGACGCCCTCGAGGCCGAGGCCATCCACACGATCCGGGAAGTGGCGGCCGAGTTTCAAAATCCGGCGCTGCTCTACTCGATCGGCAAGGACTCGATGTGCATGCTGCACGTTGCCCGCAAGGCGTTCGCCCCGGGCCCGCTGCCGTTTCCGCTCCTGCACATCGACACGACCTGGAACTTTCGGGAGATGATCGAATTTCGCGACCGCTACTGCGGCGAGCATGGGCTGAAGCTGATCGTGCACGTCAACGAGAAGGCGATCGCCGAGGGCATGAACCCATTCGACTTCCCCAGCAGCGTCTACACGCCCACGATGAACACGCATGCGCTCATCGAGGCCCTCACGCGATACTCCTTCGATGCGGCCCTCGGTGGCGGCCGTCGCGACGAGGAGAAGTCGCGGGCGAAGGAGCGGGTGTTTTCGTTCCGCGATGCAAACCACCAATGGAACCCGAAGAACCAGCGTCCCGAACTCTGGAGCCTCTACAACACCCGCATCCACCGCGGCGAGAACATCCGCGTCTTCCCGCTCTCGAACTGGACCGAGCTCGACATCTGGCAGTACATCCACCGCGAGCGGATCCCCCTCGTGCCGCTCTACTTCGCCGCCGAGCGGCCCGTCGTCGAGCGCGACGGGTCGTGGATCATGGTCGACGACGACCGTTTCCGGCTGCTGCCGGGCGAACGACCGGTGATGAAACGCGTCCGCTTTCGCACCATGGGTGATTATCCGCTCACGGCGGCCCACGAATCGACCGCCGTCACGGTGCCGGAGGTGATCGCCGAGATGCTGCTCACCCGCACGAGCGAGCGGCAAGGTCGGCTCATCGACCGCGACGAGGCGGGATCGATGGAGAAGAAGAAACGCGAGGGCTATTTCTGAGTCACGCCCCGCCGACACCGCCTGCCGGGGCGGCGCCGCCCGTGGCGATGTCATGAGCATCGAGGGCTGCGACGTGTGGCAGGTGCCGCCAGGCGCCGTCGTAGTCGAGTCCGTAGCCGACCACGAACAGGTCGGGGATGTCGAAGCCGACGAAGTCGGGCTCGATTGCCACTTCCGCGCGGCCCTGCTTTCGCAGGAGCACGAGCGACCGCACACTGGCCGCTCCCCTGCCCCGCAGGTCGGCGAGAATCGCCTCGAGCGTCCGGCCGCTGTCGAAGATGTCGTCGACGAGGAGCACGTGCTGGCCGGTGAGGTCGGGTAGCAAATCGAGCCGCAGGTCGAGCCGGCCCGCCTGCGTCGCCGTGCCGCGGTAGCTGCTCGCCCACACCATCGAGAGCCGCACCGGCCCGTCGAGCCGACGAATCAGGTCCGACACGACCACGACGCTGCCGGTGAGCACGCCAACGACCGTGAGCGGACTGTCGCCGTAGGCCTGCCGCACCTCGCGGGCCAGGCGGTCGATCCCCTCGGCAAGCTGTTCGGCGGTAAGGAGGGTGTGCATCGATGTGGCAGCGGAGTGGTGATGGAAAGGGTAGATTGACAGGAGATTATCCACGTTTTCGCTCCCGCGTCACGCCATGACGCCTCGGCAGCCGCCGCCCTCCCCATGCCCGTCCCCCCTGCTCCACCGTCGCACCCGCCCGCCCCGCGGCCTCATTGGTCGACGATCACCGTCGCCGGCCATGCCTGCGAGCTTTTCGAGCCCCCGGGGGCCGAGCCCGGCCGGGCGGTGATCTCTCTGCATGGGGTGAACGAAACGTGGCTCCAGGAATCGACAACGCTTCGCGACGCGATCGAGGCGGCCGGGCTGCCGACGATCGCGCCACGGACGGGCCGCTCCTGGTGGCTCGACCGGATCATGCCCGGCTTCGACAAGGAACTCACGCCGGAACGGTTCGTTCTGGATCAGGTGCGGGCCGAGATCGCACAACGGTTTGGCGTGGGGTCGCCCGGCATCGCCCTGATCGGCACGGGGATGGGGGGCCAAGGGGCACTTCGCATTTCGTACCGGCATCCGACCGTCTTCCCGGTGGCGGCCGCCATCACTCCGGCGATCGATTTTCATCTGGCGATGCGGGAATGCGACGACCGGGATGACGGTGAATACTACGACACGCTCTGGGAAACCTACGGCGACGTGGAACGCGCGCGGCAGGACACGGCGATCCTTCACGTGCATCCGCTCAACTGGCCACGGCACCAGTGGTTTGCGAGCGACCCCGCCGACGTCCACTGGCATGATGGTGCGGCCCGCCTGCAGAGCAAGCTCCGGGCGCTCGGCATCCCGCACACGGCGCTGCTCGAATCGCGGGATCCCCTCGCCACCGGCCTGGCCCCCGACATGATCCGGTTTATCGTGGACGCTCTCAGCCAGGAATCCCGCCGGCTGGCGTGAAGGGTAAATAGGGGACGGGAGCGAATTTCCCCGTGCTCCAGAATCACGCGGATCGCGAAAAAAGGGGAGCATCCTGCTTTTGCAGGATGCGGGGGCCGGTGGGGCGACATACGATCGCATGGGAACTTCGCCGCAGCCAACCGCGGATCCAATGAATACCCTGCTCGCCAGACACCTGCTCGCTCGAACCCTGCTCGTCACCACGCTGCTCGGCCTGCTCGTGCGCGATGTATCTGCGGCCGCGGCGGACGCGACCGCGGGTGTGATCCGCGCCGCGATCCAGCCACCCGCCACGCGGCTTGCCACCGAGGAGGTGCGGCAGCCGAAGCTGGTCGCCATCCACTGCCTGGCCACGCTGCTGCATGAACGGCTCCTGTCGCGGCCGGGGCTGCTGCTTGTCGATCCGCAGCGGTTCGCGGCGATCCGCGACGAACTGACGAGCCCTGCCCTCGTGAAGCCCGGCCGCCTCACGCTCGCGGCCTTCGCGGCACGGCTGCAGGTCGATCTGCTCGTGCAGATGGAGCCGGCGGATGGCGGCATCGCGGTGGAGGTCGCCGCCACGGGCGACGCTGCCCCGGAACGGATCGTCGTGCCGTATGCGGATCCCCGCGACTTCAAGAAACTGCTCGCCGCGACGGCGCCGCTCGTGGCCCGCCGGCTCGGCCTCGGGCCGGATGAGGCGGCCCGGCTCGCGTGGCTCGATACGTTCGCCGAGAGCAAGGTGACGGGAGACGCGGTCGTGGCGGCGCTTTTGTCGCGGAGCACGAGCGTGGAGTGGGGCGACGTGGGCCTCGCGAAGATCGACGCGTTGGCCGACCACCTCGATGCGGCACGGACGAGCCCGACGGTCGCGCGGGCGGTACTCGAAGCGGGGCTCGATCTCGGGAAGGGCAATCAGCGGCAGTCGGTCGATCCAGCCGTGCGGCGGCTGAAGCTCGTCGTGCCCTTCGCGATCGGCACCGACGCGGAGCCGGCCGCGATCGCGCTTCTCAGGGCCACGAAATACGACCGGAGCGGCTACGAGAGCGACCTCGTGGCGCTGCTCGGCGAGTTTAAGAAAGCCAACGAGGATTCGATCGATGCCGCGGTCGAAGACGCCCTCGATGAAAAGCCGGATGCCGGCGAGCCGGGGCTGATCCGCGACACGAGCATGGCCGCGGGGGCCGTCGACGGCAGCAGCGTGGCCCGCCAGTGCGGCGGCCTGCGGGCGCTGGCCGCCATCGAGTCGAGGCAGGCGCCGCCCCTTCTGGCGATCGCGGCCAAGGCGGCCGATCCCCGGCTGCGGCGGGCGGCAGCCGAGGGGTATGGAATGCTCGCTGCGCCGACGGGCGACGCGGAGCTTCCGGCGCTTGCTGCCGACAAGGATGCGGCCGTGGCCGTGGCCGCGATGAACGCGCTCGCCGCCCGCGGCCGCTCGCCGCAGGGGCTGCTCGAACGGGTGCGGATGTATCTTCGCGACGTGCCCGACGACCACGCGGCGGTCGAACTGCTCTGCCGACAGGGCACCGCCGACGACCTGCCGATGATCCACGCGGCCTCGCTCGCCGCCGACCCGCGGCTACGGATCGAAGGCCTTCAGGCACAGGCTCGGCTCGCTGCCATCAAAGACGGCGGCTCGGCCTGGCTGGCCGATCCCGATGGCCGTATCGTGGCTGCGGCGATCGAGAAGCTCCCTGCCATCAGCGAGGAGCTGCTCGCCGCGCTTGCCAACGATGCCGACTGGACGCTCGCCGAGGCGGCCCGGCTCCGCCTCGGGCCGCTCCTTCCCGCCGAGCCCCGCGCGCGGCGGCAGCGGCAGCTGGCCGTCGAGCATCCGTATGTGCGGAGCCGGATCGTCGCAGCGATTGCCACCGAGCGTTCGGCCAATGCGATCGCCGACCTTGTCACCGCCTGCGACAACACCGACCACGTTGTGCGGGCCGACGCGCTCGCGGCGCTTGCCCGCGTCGCCCCCGAGCAGGCCCGCGGGCGTTTGGCCGCCGGCCTCGCCGATCCCTCTCGTGTCGTGCGGCTGCATGCCGCCGCCGCGGCTGTCGAGTGCGCCGAATCAGCCGACGCCGCCATGCTCGAAAAGGCGGTGCGTGAGGAGACCGATGAGGCGACGCGGCTCTCTCTCGCCAGTGCCCTCGCGCGGGCGACTGGCAAACCCGCGCCGGTGCCGCCGGCCGCCGCGCATGTGCTCGGCCGCGACCGCAACGAGGTGTTCCTCTGTGGCCACGGGCCCGGCGCGGCGACGTCGCCCTTCCGCGGCTATTACGATCTTGCGGTGAGGGATGACGAGGCGATCCGCAAGGCCCACGCGGACGGCAAGGTAGTTCTGGCCCGCGTGAAAACCGTGCCCAATCCGGTGCAGGTCGCCCTCTCCCGTGCGTGGCGCGACGGCTACTGGCAGCCGTTCGAGAAGGAACTGCTGCCGGCGCTCGACTTTGTGGATGGCGTCGTGATCGGCGAGGAGACGATGTATTTCGCGGCCTTCCAGGCGTGGAACGAGGGCTGGCGGCTCTTCTGCCTGGAGGCGGGGATCGATCCGGCCCGCGTTCGGGGCAACCAAGAAAACCTCACCGAGCGGCAGCGGCAGGCCTGGTGGAGCTGGGAGCAGCGGGTGGCGATCGAGGGCTTCAACCGGATCCACGACTTCGTGAAGCTCCGCTACGGCCGGCTG
>JBIIGJ010000078.1:0-16586 GCA_044236455.1 Pirellulales bacterium | reverse complement strand
CCTTCTGCACCTACATGATGGAGGCCTACTACCGTCACATGCCGCTCTATTCGACGGGAGCAGCGCCTTGATGAGTCCGTGAGGGGTTTCGCGGATGTCACCCAGCCCCGTCGCTTCCGCTCCGGGCTTTTATTTGGAAAGTGATGCGACCTTTCCTCGTCGCGTTCTCTTCCGACGAGAAGCCCCCGGCGGAAGCCGGGAGACGGTGAGCCGCACCGGGGCATGCGTAATCAGCCGACGCCGCCGCCCCACTGGCGGATCGCCTCGTAGGCGACGATCGCGGCGCAGTTGGAGAGATTGAGGCTCCGCACCTGCGGCCGGGCGGGGATCGCGAGCATGCGGTCGGCGTGGGCGGCCTGGAGCGACTCGGGCAGGCCCCGCGACTCGCTCCCGAAGACGAGCACGTCGCCCCGCTGGTAGGCCACCTCCGTGTAGCTCCGCGTGGCCTGCGTCTCGAAGAGCCAGGTCGGCTGGCGGCCCACGGCGGACAGCGCCGCCAGCAGGTGGTCCCAGGAGTCGACCGCCTCCCACTCGAGGTTGTCCCAGTAGTCGAGGCCGGCGCGGCGGAGATAGTAGTCGTCGAGTTTGAAGCCGAGCGGCCGCACCAGCCACATCTTGGCGCCGATGGCGACGCAGGTCCGACCCACGTTGCCGGCGTTGGGTGGAATCTCGGGCTCGTGGAGGACGATATGGAGGACGGGGTCGTAACGCATGAGGAGCCGGAAAGGCGGGTTCGCCCGGGGGCGGGCGTCTGCTATGGTTTAGACTGAGAGCTGCGAGAAACCAGCCGGAAACAGTGTCGCCGGAGAGGATGCCGTGGTCGAGTTGAAGCGAAATCCAACGCGGGCCGTGCGGATCGGGAGCATCACGATCGGGGCCGGCCACCCCATTGCGGCCCAGAGCATGACGGCCACCCACACGACCGATGTGGCCGCCACGCTCGAACAGGCCAACGCCCTTCATGCCGCCGGCGCGGGCGTGGTGCGGATCGCCGTCGACAGCAAAAAGGACGCCGCGGCCCTGCCTGCCATCCGGGCCGGCACACAGGCCAACCTCGCCATCGACCTCCAGGAAAACTACCGGCTCGCCCTCGACGTGGCCCCGCATGTCGACAAGCTGCGATACAACCCCGGCCATCTCTACCACCACGAGCCGACGAAGCCGTGGCAGGACAAGGTGCGATTCATCGCCGACGTGGCGGCCGCGAACGACTGTGCCCTGCGGGTGGGCGTGAACTGCGGCAGCGTCGACCCCGCCAAGAAGGAGCAGTTCGCCGAGGACGATTCGATCGGGCCGATGCTGGCCAGCGCCCTGGAGCACTGCGAGCTGCTCGACTCGATCGGGTTCACCCGGTATGCGGTCTCGCTCAAAGACTCCGACCCGAAGAAGGTGATCGACGTGAACCGGCGGTTCGCCGAGGCCCGGCCCGACGTCCCACTGCACCTGGGTGTGACCGAGGCGGGCATGCCGCCCGACGGCATCATCAAGACGCGGATCGCCTTCGAACAGCTGATCAGCCGCGGCATCGGCGATACGGTTCGCGTGTCGCTCACGGTGCCCAATGCCGACAAGCCCCAGGAGATTGCCGCCGCGCAGGCCATCCTGGCGGACATCGCCGCGGGAAGGGTGCGGAGTGTCGTCGACTATGGCCTCAGCTCGCTCAACATCATCAGCTGTCCGAGCTGCTCCCGCGTGGAGAACGAGGCCTTCATCGAGCTGGCCAAGCAGGTCAAGGAGATGACTGCCTACGCGAAGGACCACGCCATCACGATCGCCGTGATGGGCTGCCGCGTGAACGGCCCCGGCGAGACAGACGACGCCGATCTCGGTCTCTGGTGCGGCCCGACCCACGTAAACCTGAAGAAGCGTTCGGCCGAACTGGGCGCCTATCCCTACGATGCGATCCTGCCGAAGCTCCGTGAGGAACTCGACAAGCTGATCGGCGGGAAGGCCTGATATGACGCACGGTTCATCCCTGCCGATCGTCGATCCGGCCACCACGGGCGCTGCCTGCGGGAGCGGAACCGCCGTGATGGCGGCACCGCAGCCGGTCGACCGGGCCACCTGCCGCGGCACGTTTTCCATGGTGAGCCTCGGCTGCCCGAAGAACCTCGTCGACAGCGAGCGGATGCTCGGTCTGCTCCGCGAGGACGGCTGGCAGCTCGTGGGCGAGCCGCAGGGCTCCGACATCGTTGTCGTGAACACCTGCGCCTTCATCGACGCCTCCCGCCAGGAGTCGTATGCCGCGATCAACGAGATGCTCGACCTCAAGCGGACCGGTGGCACGCGGGGCGTGATCGTGGCCGGCTGCCTGGCCGAGCGGCAGAAGGAGTCGCTGCTCACCGAACTGCCCGGAGTCGATGCCGTGATCGGCGTCTTCTCACGCGACGAGATCGCCCGCGCTGCCGAACGGCTCATCGGCGGCCTCGGAGACCAGCGGAGCATCTTCCGGCCCGCGCCCGCCCGGGCTCTCGACGACTCCGGCCGCATGCGGGTCACGCCGCGGCACATGGCCTACCTCAAGATCTCCGAGGGCTGCGACCGCACCTGCACGTTCTGTGCGATCCCGAAGATGCGGGGCAAGCACGCCACCAAGCCGATCGAGGAGGTGATCCGCGAGGCCAGAGAACTGGCCGCCGACGGCGTGAAGGAACTGGTGATCGTCGCGCAGGACACGACCTACTACGGAATGGATCTCTACGGCGAGACCAGGCTCGTGGAGTTGCTCGAAGAACTCGAGAAGGTCGACGGCATCCAGTGGATCCGGCTCATGTATCTCTACCCGATCCACTTCACCGATCGCCTCATCGACAAGATCGCCTCCAGCACGAAGATCATTCCCTACCTCGACATGCCGCTGCAGCATGCCAGCGATCCGGTGCTCAAGCGGATGCAACGCCGCGTGGCGCGGGGGCCGACCGAAGAGCTGCTCGCGAAGCTGCGGAGCCGGATTCCCGGCCTCGTCTTGCGGACGACGTTCATCACGGGATTTCCCGGCGAGACCCGCGAGCAGTTCGAGGAAATGGTCGCCTTCGCCAAGCATTGGAAGTTCGAGCGGGTGGGGGTGTTCACCTATTCGCTGGAGCCCGACACGCCGGCGGCGCGGCTCGACGGGCACATGCCCGACGAGGAAAAGGCAGCACGGCGGGATGCGCTGATGGAGGTGCAGCAGGCGATCGCCCACGAGCATGCGCGGCGACAGGTCGGCAAGACGCTCGACGTGATCATCGACCGGCAGAGCGAGGAGCGCGAGGACGTGTGGATCGGACGGACGCAGGCCGACGCGCCCGACATCGATTGCGTGGTCTACGTGACCGCACCGGGGAGTTCGGCCGCTCGGCCGCTCACGGGCCGGATCCTGCCGGTGGAGATCGTGGCGTCGAGCGGCTACGACCTCGCGGGCGTGCCGGATGAAGGAAAATAACCCTGCTTGTCGAGGAATGCGCTGGAGTCACGCGCTGCCGAGTGTTGGCGACGGTTCGGGGCTGCCCATGCCCCGGCGCCGGACGTTCGCTGCGCCCATCCTGGGCTCCGCTCACTCGATGCTGACTGCGCTCCGGCATCCTGCCTGCGCTTGTCAGCAACGCCGGCTCTCGGGACATGGGCAGCCCCTCACGGATTCATCAGGTTCCATAAAAGCCCGGAGCGTGAGCGATGGGATTCCCTGTCTACGGCCGCGATCCCCCGGCTTCCGCCGGGGGTTTTTAGTCGTGCGTGCATGCCGTGCCGAATGCCACTGTGATGGAGCTCATTGTGACTATGCAGCAGCCTGATTCACTGAGCCGCATCTGGACCGTGCCGAACATGCTCTCGGCGGCGCGGCTTCTCCTCGCGATCGTGCTGTTTGGCGTGATCGAGCAGGAGCGGTATGCAGCGGCGATGGTGCTCTTTCTGGTGGCGGCCTCCACCGACTGGGTCGATGGCTGGTGGGCGCGGCGGTTTGGCCAGGTGAGCCGGCTGGGGAGGATCTTCGACCCGCTCGTCGACAAGGTGATCGTCTGCGGCGGTTTTATCCTGCTGGCGGCCCGGGGCGGTGCATCGGCGATCCTGCCGTGGATGGCGGTGGTGGTCGTCGTGCGGGAGCTGGTAGTGACGGCCGTCCGCGCGGAGATGGAACGAACGGGGCATGATTTCTCGGCGGCGTTCTCCGGCAAGCTGAAGATGGTGCTGCAGTGCGCCGCGATCGCTCTCGAGCTTGTCGCGCGGGCCGCACCAGAACAGTCGGTCGGCGGCGTTGGCGTGCGGACACTCGCCGTCGCGGCGGCCTGGGCGGCAGTGGCGTCGACGGTCTGGTCGGGCGTGGAATACCTGATCGCGGCCCGCGGCATGCTCGTGAAGCCGGAAACCGTCGACGGAGAGCGTGGCTGATGGAGATCGAGATTCCTGACGTGGCCCGCGGGGCGTCTTCCGGTGAGGAGGTGCTGGCTGCGTTGGTGCTGGCCGCCTGTGGCTTCGGTGCCAGCCTGGCCGTGGCGTGGATGATCGCCCGGCGAGCCCAACGCGGCCTGCCGGCCGTGGACGCAAGGTCGCACAACCCTGTTCCATGGAATGGCGCCGATGTCGCTGCCGCCGTGCTCGCGTTTCTCGGGTTTCAGGTGCTCGCTGCGGAGAGCATGGCGGCCGATGCGTCTTTGCAGCTGCGGCTGGCTGCCGGCAGCGTCGCCATGCTCGCCGCCACGGCCGTCTCCGCGGCGCATCTGCTCCTGCGGGGGGCTGGTTGGCCGGCGCTGGGAGTTGGGCTGGGCCGGCTCCGCGACGATGCCCGGCTGGCGATCGCCGGGCTGGCCCTCATGCTGGCGCCGCTCTTGGGTCTGGCCGCGGTGCTCGATCGCTTCGTGCCCTATCGCCATGCGATCGTCGATTTTCTCACTGCCAACCGCGACCCGCTGTCGGTCGGCCTGGTCGTCTTCGCGGCCGTGGTCGCCGCGCCGGTCGCCGAGGAATTCCTGTTTCGGCGGGTCCTGCAGGGCTGGCTGGATCGCTGGCTCGAGCCGCGTGAGCCGCGGTGGGGCGGGGTGACGGCGATCGTGCTCTCGTCCCTGGCCTTCGCGGCGGCCCACGTGGGGCAGGGCATGGCCTGGGTGCCCCTTTTTTTCTTCGGACTCGTGGTCGGCTACCTCGCCCGGCAGACCGGCTCGATCGTGCCCGGGATCATCCTGCACGGCCTGTTCAATGCCGTCAGCGTGGGCTTGGTGCTCCTGCAGGTGGCGACCCCCGAGGCGGCAGGGGGGGGCTGAGCGGGGGGGGATGGCTGAAAACCCGCCCCAGTGTGACGGCCGTTGAATCCTGACGGGCGAGAGAACCGATCTGGTTGAACGGCTCGGAGTTCGCGAGAATTCCGGGCTGCGGTGCAGGGACGTGCCGCAGCAGTCAGGGACGACAGGTCGATGCCACGTTCGCTCACCACGCAGATCATCGATGTGCTCGCCTACGTGGCGGTCCGCGTGGCCATCTGCGTGATCCAGTCGCTGCCGCGGAGCATGTGCGAGCGGTTCGCCCGCGGAGCGTCTGATTTGCTGGCCAACCGGGTGAAGATCCGGCGGCAGGTGGTCCGCGAGAATCTCCGCCAGGCGTTTCCCGAGTGGACGCCCGAGCAGGCTCGGGAGACAGCCCGCGGCATGTGGGAGCATCTGCTGCTGATGGTGATCGAGATCGCCCATTCCGAACGGGTGATCCGCAAGACTACCTGGCGGCGGCATCTGCGGATCCACGGCATGGAGCGGTTTCTGCGCGAACTCTGGGCCGACCGCCCGAAGGTGATCCTGTCGGGCCACTACGGCAACTTCGAGATGTCGGCCTTCGTCTTTGGCCTGTTCGGGTTTCGCATCTACTCGGTGGCCCGCGAACTCGACAACCCGTTGCTCGACCGGTTCGTGACCAAGTTTCGCGAGGCCCGTGGCCAGATCATCCTGCCCAAGAAGGGGAGCGCGCCCGACGTGGCGCTCGTGCTGGAGAACAACGGCGTGATCGGCCTGCTCGGCGATCAGGCGGCCGGACCCAAGGGCTGCTGGGTCGAGTTCTTCGGCCGGCCGGCCAGCGTGCACAAGGCCATCGGCGTGTTCGCCCTCTCCTCTTCGGCGCCGATGCTCGTCTGCTCGGCCACGCGGCGACGCCGACTGTTTGACTACGACCTGCGTCTGGAGGGGGTTGCTGACCCAGCGGAGGGAGGCCCTGAATCGGCCAACCTGAAGGCGATTTCGCAGTGGTATACGTCGCTGCTCGAACGGGTGATCCGCCGCGCCCCGTCGCAATACTGGTGGGTGCACCGGCGATGGCGTGGGGGGCCTGCAAAGGCTACAGTGGCGCGTGCCGCCGCGTGAGGCGAGGGAGTGTTGCCATGATTCCCGATCCCAGGCCCGGCCCCGCGTGATTTCCTTCTCCCGCCTTGCCGTGGATCGATGTCGTACATGAGCGACTGGATCGCGATCGCCGATGCTGTTGAATGCCCGCCCGGACGGAGCATCGAGCGGCTGGCCGGCGACCGGATGGTGGCGATCGCGAACGTCGACGGCACGTTCCACGCCATCGATGGGCTGTGTCCGCATCAGGGCGGTCCGCTCGGCACGGGGGTGCTTTGCGGCACGACCCTGACATGCCCCTGGCATGGCTGGCAGTTCGACGTGACCAACGGCCGGCATCGTCTCAGCGCCACCGTGCGGCAGCAGGTGCATGAGATCCGCGAGGAGGCGGGCCGGCTCTACGTCCGATTGGCCGGCGACGGGCCCGCAGCGGAGTCTCCCGCGTGATCGACTTCCGCTGCTTCCGCAACGACGATCCACCGAAGCTGGCCGACATCTGGAGGTCGGCCGACCTGGGACCGTCGGCGATGCAGCCGATGACCTCCGCGCTGCTCGAGGCATGCGTCTTCTCGAAGCCCTACTTCGATCGGGAAGGGCTCATCGTCGCCGTCGATGACGGTCGCGTGGTGGGCTTCGCC
Organism: Pirellulales bacterium; assembly: GCA_044236455.1. Taxonomy (GTDB): domain Bacteria; phylum Planctomycetota; class Planctomycetia; order Pirellulales; family UBA1268; genus CAMCQY01. Next base: position 9,649 of record JBIIGJ010000078.1, on the reverse strand, counting down.
CATGCTGCCTTCGGGCCGAATGCCGATGCCTCGGCGATCGACACGGCCGTCGGCACGACCTTGCTCGTGGTCGTGGTGCCGCATGCCGAGCAGGGGCGGATCGGTGCCGGACTGCTCGCGCGGTGCGAAGACTTTCTTCGTCGTCGCGGTGCGACGACGCTGCTGGGGGGCGGTTCGGCCGAGATGCGGAGCTTTTATCTGGGGCTCTATGGCGGCGCCGACCTGCCGGGAATCCTCGACTCCACGCCTGGCATGCAGGAGATCTTTCGCCGGGCGGGGTACGCTGAGGGCGAAAGGATCGGTGTGCTGCGGCGTCCGCTCGCCGGCTTCCGTCCGCCGGTCAACCGGCTGCAGCTTGCTATTCGGCGGGCGACGACGCTTCGTGTGATCGACGAGCCGGCGCGGCGGACCTGGTGGGAGGCGGCCACCACGACGGGGATCGCGCTGCGTCGCTACGAGCTGCGTGGGGCCGGCGATGACCTGCTCGGCACGGCCTCGTTCTGGGATATGCAGCCGTTGGCGGCGGCTTGGGGCGTGTCGGCGGCGGGGCTCATGCATGTGGGCATCGAGGGTGCCAGGCGGCGGCAGGGGCTCGCCCACTACCTCGTGGCGGAGGCGTTGCATGACCTCGCGCAGGAGGGCGTGACCCTGGCGGAGACGCATGTCTCCACGGCGAACGGGCCGGCGATCCAACTCTTCACCAAGCTCGGCTTCGAGATCGCCGAGCACGGCACGCTCTTCCGCAAGTGTTAGCCGCTGGTTGTCACGACGCGCGGCGTCGTAGCGACGGCTCCGACGTCGCATCATGTCGGAACGCGGGTGTCTGGACGTCCCGCCAGTTGTGCAGGCAGTTCATGACTGCCGCGATGCCGAAGCCGGATACGTATCCGATCAGCCCCGTCACAGCGACCAGCAATGCCGCCATCGCCGGGTCGAATGGCCCGACGACCGCGTCCGACTTCATGAAATGGAGCTTGTACGCAAAGTCCAGAACCTTCTGTGCCCCGCCGAATGCGACCAGCACGGCCCAGACCGCATGCCAGCCGGCCAGGACCGCCGCGAACGCCAGCCCGGCCCGATTCGGATGAATGTGTGCCATGGGAAACTCCTCGTATGCCAGTGTGACGACAACTCATGCCATCCCTGCAGAACGATTCCGCATGCCTTGCGACTCTCTGCACAATGCTATGCGGGACGCGAGGCCGGCACGACCGCACACGACGTAAGCCTCATGGGGTGATGGGCTTGCCGCAGCAGTCACTTGGGCGGCTTGGGGCCCGTGGGCCCTGGATTACCAAAAAACGAAACGATTGGCGGAAATCGAAAGCCTGGAGGAGGTAGGCTGAGCCCTCCGTAGGAATCGTTTTTCTGACCCATCCAGGCGAGGAGATTCGCCATGCCGTCCAACCGTTTGGCTCGATGCCGTTTTGTGCTGATGCTGGGAACGATCGTGGCGGCCGCCGGCCCCACCCTGGCGGCCCCGCCCGCGGCCAAGCCCTTTGGTGCAGAGGTGGGACGCGATCTGATCGATCTGCCGCAGTGCCGCGTGTTTCATGAGGGCACGCCGGCGGCGGCGGACGAGTCGCGGCTGCTCCACGCCCTCGGCGGCCCGCCGCCCGCCCAGAATCCCTGGGTGCACTGGTCGGCAGGCAAGGTGACTGGGAAGGACGGCTCGGGAGAGTCGGTGGATGGGGAGCGATTCGACTACATCGTCGCCTTCAAGAAGCCGGTCGAGATCGGGTCGGTGATCACCACGCTCGGCGTGCTCAAGGTGCTGAAGGCCGACGCCCCCTATCCGCCCGATCCCGCCGCCGACGCCCAGTGGATCGACGTGCCTGTGCCGGCCGCCACCGGGCCGCGGCTGGCCACGCTCGACGCCGCCGTCGCCACGCGGGCCGTGCTCTTCTCCGAGGTGCGGCGATCGGGCGTTTCCTCCCTCGACCTCGTGCGGCTCTTCACCAAGCGGTATGGCAACGTCGCGCCGCTGGCGGGTGCGCGGGCCCGCAGCGAGTATGCAGCGCCTGAGAACCTGGGCGGCGGTGTCTTCCCCGCGATCGCCCCTCTTGCCGGCGAAGGCTCCTGGCAGAGTGCCGGCAAGAACGCCACCGGCACGATCAATGCCCCGCCGGTCAGCGATCTCCAGCCGCAGTGGTATGCGATCGGCTGGAGCGAACCCCGCGTGCTCACGGGCCTCTTTCTGCAAGACACGTTCGCCGAGCTGAAGATTGAAACGTTCACCGGGCCGGAGTCGGCGCCGGCGCTGGCGGGCGTCGGCGAGGAGTGGACGCGGCTCAAGCTCGCGCAGTATCGGATGGCCGACCGCATGGGCGACGGTCAGGGCCGGTGGATCGAGTTTGCCGAGCCGCTCCGCACCCGCGGCCTGCGGCTCTGGATCACGAAAGTCCGCGACGGCAGGGATATCCCGAAGTCGGTGGCCCGCATCGATTCCCTGCTCGCGATCCAGGATCTCGGCACCGCGCCCCGGCCCCCCACGCGGCTCGTCGCCCAGCCACCCGCCTATTCAATAGCCTACGATGCACCGCAGGAGGGCCTGCTCACGCTCGTGGTGGACGACGCCAGCGGCAGGCGGGTCCGCAACCTCTTCGCCCGCGAGCAGCGGCCGGTCGGAAAGCAGGACGCGCCCTGGGACCTGACCGACGAGGCGGGCCGGCTCGTGCCGCCGGGCACCTATCGCTTCAAGGGGATCACCGCGCCCCCGCTCGAGCTGCGGTATGAGACGACGACCTACCCGAATGTCAGCCTCCACCATCCCGAAAACTCCGCCTGGCTCAATGGCCACTCAGGGCCCGGCGGCTGGCTCGCGGATCATTCAGCGCCCATGTCTGCCTGCACCGCCGGTGACCATCTCTTCTTTGGCTCGCCCGTGCCGGAGAGCGGCGTCGGCTTCGCGGCCTGCGACCTGACGGGCAAAAAACTCTGGGGCATCCATTCGTTCGACGCCTGGTCGGCCGGCACGAGCATGGCGACCGACGGCACGACCGTGTTCGTGGAGCATGCCGGGGCGGGCCATTATGGCTCGGCCGATGCCGGAGCCGATCGCGTGTGGGGCGTAAATATCGCCGACCATGCGGTCCGCCGCGTGATGATGGCGACTTCGACGTCCGAACGGCTTCGCGGCATCCGCGGCATGGCCGCCCGCGACGGCAAGCTCGTGCTCGCGATCTCCGCCACCGAGAACAGGCTGGGCACCGCCTGCGACTGGTCTGCGATCGATCTCGCCCACTGCCGCCCCGGCTACAAGCCGGCCGCGAAGCCGAAGGTGCCTTACGAGATCGTGCCCGACTCGCAGGGGGATTTCCTCCGGCTCTTCCGGCTGAAGGGCGATCCGCCCGGCTACGGCCACGCCAATGGTGGCCTCATCTCGCTCGAATCGACCAGCGGCCCGGAGAGTCGGCAGCAGATCATGCTCGCGTTCACGAAGCCGGTGCCGATCGGCAGCTGCATCTTTCCGGTGCCGGAGAAGGCGGACTATCGCGTGAAGCTGAGCGTGCTCAAGCCCGACGCACCCTTTCCGCCCAAGCCATCGCAGCGGGATCGATGGATCGATTTTGAACGTCAGGCGGCGAGCGGCTGGGACGTGGCTGTCGCGCCGCCGGGCACCGAGACGCGGGCCCTGCTCGTGACCTTCTATAAAGGGGAAGACGATGAACTCGCCGACGTGCTCGAGGCCGAGGAGGAGGCCGAGCCCGATGCGCCCTCGCTCGACGCTTCCGGTCTCGATGGCGGTTTAGCCGGAGATGCACTCGCCGAACCCTCGGCTGCGGGCCGCAAGGCCGGCGCCTGGAATGGCCAGCTCGAAGGGATGCGGATTCTCAGGCGGCGGTTTGCGAATCTCCGCGATCAGGCGACCGTGCGGGTCAACTCGGGCGCGGTGGGGAGCGACGGCGTCTGGATCGCGAAGCCGAAGGAGCCGCTCTCGACCGTCGCGCCGGCGATCTACGCGCTCGAATGGAAGAAGCCGCAGACGATGCGGGGCGTGGCGATCAAGGAAGTGGACGGCGAACTGACGGAGATCGACGCCTGGACCGGCCCGGCCGATGCCGCCATCGACATCGAGGGCTCCGCGCACTGGGAGAAAGTCGGCCAATACATCCCGCGACGGCGGATGGATCACCCCAACTTCGCCGGCCACAACGCGCTTGCCCACTACATGGACGATACGGTCGACTTCGGCCGCGACGTGACTACGCGGGCGATCCGGCTGCGGGTCGTGTCGCAGTGGAAGACAAGCACGCGGGAAGGGAGCTGCGCGAAGGGTGGGCTCGGCCTCGACCCGATACGGTGCCGCGTGTTCGGCGTCGCGCCGCTCCAGGCACTCGGCGGCGAAGCCCCGGTCTCTCCGCTGCTCGCGGAGCGGCTCGAGATCGTGGACGGCACGAGTGGCAAGGTGGAGCGGGAGGTCGCGATCGCCCGGCCGTCGTATCTGGCCTACGCCCCCGACGGCACGCTCTACGCCGTCTCCGACGGCCGCGTGGTCCGCGTCGCGCTCGACGGTGGCAGCCATGTGCCGGTGACCGAGAGCCTGAAGAAACCCGGTCCGATCGCGTGCGACCAACAGGGCAATCTGTATGTGTACGACGCCACCGACGACCGCCGCGTGGTGGAGGTTTTTGATCCGGCGGGCAAGCCGCTGCGGACCGTCGGTGAGCCGGGGGGGCACGCGATCGGGCCTTGGAATCCGCGGCGGATGAGCAGGGTGACGGCGCTCGCCGTCGATCGCGAGGGAAAACTCTGGGTCGTCGAGGACAGCCACTCCCCGAAGCGGGTCGCGTGCTTCAGCCCCGAGGGAAAGTTTCTGCGGGAATATCTCGGACCGACGCAGTATGGCGGCGGCGGCGTGATCGATCCGGGCGACAAGACGCGGATGTTTTATGGCCCGCTCGAATTTGAGATCGACTGGAAGACGGCGGCGACGCGGCTCAAAAACCTCACGTGCGCCGGCGGCATTCGGGCGGGCGAGGTGCCGATCCGGATCGACGGCCGCACGTATCTCGTCACCCGTCCCATGGGCACCTATCAGCAGCAGTGCGCGGTCGTCCATGTCTATGAGAAAGACCGGCTGCGACCGGTGGCGGCGATCGGCCGCGGCGATGCCTTCCCGCCGCTGACGGCGCCGGAATTCATGCGGGCCCTCGGCGGCAAGGTGCCGGGGCAGTTTCAGTTCATCTGGACCGACTCGAGCGGCGACGGAGTCGTGCAGGTGGAGGAATGCCGGTTCGAGCCGCTCGAGATCGGCAGCCTCTCCGACTTCGACCGCGGCCTCAACATCAACGCCGGCGCGACCGCCTTCGAGGTGGTGCGGTTTCTGCCCAATGGCGCGCCGGAATATGCGAAGAAGAAATATCCGCTGCCGGTCGATCCCCGCGGTGATCCGGTCTATCGCCTCTTCAACGGCACGTTCTTCAGGTTCGGCGACGGCCCGAAGAAGCCGGATGCCGCGTTCGCGGCGGATGGCACGATGCTTTGGAGCTATCGCAACGAGGGGGCCAGTGTGGGGCCGGACCGTACCTGTGGGCCGCTCGTGCCGGGGCAGGTCGTCTGCCAGTTTGGGGTCGCCGGCCACGACGTGGCGGGGGCGGGCGACCTCGGCGAGTTTTTCGTGATGCACACGAACTTCGGCGGCTGGAATCTCTGGACGGCCGACGGCCTGCTGGCGGGCCAGATCTTCCGCGATCTGCGGGATCCGAAGCGGGTGTCGTGGAGCATGCGGGAGCACGACCGCGGCATGCGGCTCGACGACGTCACGACCGGCCAGGAGCATTTCGAGGGCTGGTTCTGCCGCTCGGCCGAGGATGGCCGGTATTACGCCGTGGCCGGCCACAACCATGCGAGCGTGGTCGAGGTCATGGGCATCGACAGCTTCCGGCGGTTCAACGGCGAGATCACCGTCACCGAAGAGGACGTGCAGCGGGCCCGCCAGCGCAATGCGGAATTGGTCGCCTTCCGATCGGCGCGGGAGCCGCGGGTGATCGACATCCAGCCTGTTGAGGCGGCGGCCCAGAGTCGGCCGTGGGGATCGCTTCCCGTTGCGAGGCAGGCCACCGACTCGCTCAAGCCGGGCCGCCAGGTCTCGTTTCAGGCCTGTTACGACAAGCACAATCTCTATCTGCGGTACGACGTCCGCGGCGCCGGACCCTTCAAGAACACTGGCGACCAGTGGGACCGGCTCTTCAAGTCGGGCGGCTGCGTCGATCTGATGCTTGGGCTGCGGTCGGCGGCCGATCCGCTCCGGCGGGCACCCGAGGAGGGGGATAAGCGGGTGCTCGTGGCGCCGCTTGGCGGCAAGCCGACGGTGGTGCTCTACGACGCGGTGGTGCCCGGCACGAAGCCGGCCGATCGCTGGGAGGCGGTGAGCCCGACGGGGCGGACGGAATTTGACAGGGTGCGGCGGATCGAGAAGGCGACCGTGGCGGTCAGCGAGTCACACGGCGGCTATGAAGTCGAGGTAACGCTGCCGCTTGCGGAGATCGGCCTCGTGCCGAAGCCGGGCAGCCGTATCAAGCTCGACTGGGGCGTGCTCGAGACCGACGACGAGGGGGCGGCCGTGCTGGCCCGTTCCTACTGGTCGAACACGAGCACGAGCACCTTGGCCGACGCGCCGACGGAGGCTCGGCTCGAACCGCATCTCTGGGGCCATGCGATCTTTCCGGGCCAGGACAGCCTGGGCCCCCGGGCCCCCGACGCCGCGAAGCTCCTCGACCCGAACGCCGGGGCGGCCGACGATTTCGAACTCGAGGAAGAGTAGTCGGTCAGTCCATCGAGCGATCGCGTGAACGACGTGACGTCGCTGTGGGCCTGTGCTTGACCGCCAGCATCACCGGCACGGGGCGGGTGCCCTTGCCGCTCGGCCGGTTGGCGATCTCGAGAGTTCCCGACGGCGTCGCCTTCATCACCACGCTGCTGCCGCCGCCGTCGAGATTGACCGCATCGGTGCATCCGAGCTTCTGCATCAATCCGGCCAACTCGTGGCAGGTCATGCCCTCGCTGAAACCCGGCTGGCGGCCGTCCACGACCACGAGCCACACATGGCTGCCTGACGCGTCGGTTCCCACGGCCGTGCGGGGATGGAGGACCGTGTCCACTGTTGGGACGACCTTTCCCTCGCCGAGGAGCAGGCCGAACCCCGCCACCGCGGCACGGGCATCCTTGCTCGCATCGCCGGGGTTGTTGCCGACGTGGGCACAGCCCGTGGCGTCGATCCAGAAGCTGCCGTAGCCAGGTTCTGCGGGGCTCATGTCGACGCCGCCGGTGCGGGCCCAGCCGCAGATCGTCACGGGCATGTCCACCTGCCAGCCCTCGGGCGTTTTGCCATTTGCATCTGGAATGGCGCCGAAGGCGTTGGCATTCACAGCTGCCACGATATCGGGCTGGAAGGCGAGCTTTTCGGGCTCGAGCAGCGACGATTCGGCAGGGCCGTCGGCGTCGGGGTCGGGGGGCACGAGGGCCTCAATCGACATGCCTTCAACGCCGAGATTGACCTCGAGCACGTGGATTTCGAGGGGCCGCGGCCGCGTGCGTGTCTCGTGCATATACCGAAGCCCTGGCTGGTCGGCCCGTGCCGGAATCGACCACGCCAGCATCGATCCGGCGAGCAGCGTGCCGGAAACGACTCCGAGCCAGTGCCGTTTTGCAGCGACGTGCGGAAAGATAAGAGCATGCATGTCACAGTTCCGCCGTGGGCTATCGACATGGGCCGCCAGCAATCCGGGTGGAAGGCCGCGCGCATTCACTTCGCGGAGAGCCATCGCAGTTCCTCGAGCTTCGCGGCGGCGAGTGCCTGACGAAGCGTCTTGGCCTGAGTCTCGCTGAGCTTCGGCAGTACCGAGAAGGCCAGCACGGTCGCTGCCGCAGACTGGCTCTCGGCCAGTACCGGGCCGAGGCTCGTCACCTCCTCGTCGGTCAGCCCATCGAGCGACCGCATGAACATCGCGACATCGCTGCGAGCCTGCGTTTCGAGCCGCTGCACGCGTCGCAGTTGGTTCATGAGCGTCTTTCGTGCCGCCCGCGTCAGTTTGAACGAGGTGCCGCCGTAGAGATCGCCTTCAATCGACTTCCGCGCGGCGGTGAGCCCCACGGCCCGCTTCTCGCCGTCGATGTAAGCCTTCCAGGCGGCGGAGGAATCGCGGGCGCCTCCCAGTTGCCTGAGGACCAGATGGGCAAGCAGCCGGTTGTCTCCGGCGCGGCAGAGCTTTTCCACCTTCGGCACGACGCCGCGGTCGCCGGTCTTTCCGAGGGCCAGCAGCGCCTCGCGGGCGATGTCGGCATTCGGGTTGTCGAGCGCATTGACCAGCAGCGACGCCTGTGCGGGATCACTGCAGAATCGCAGCAGGCGGTAGCCGGCCACGCGGACGAATTCAAACTGCGATGTTGTCAGGGTGAGTGCCCGCGGTGTGCAGGAGGCATCGACCACGGGCGCGAGTCGGTCGACCACCGACAGTGCCAGCTCCGCATCGTCGATCCGGCCAAGCGATTCGATGAGCACGTCGAGCACGGTTCCCGCTTCGTCGGCGGACACCGCGCCATCGGCAGCCTCGAGGATCGCCGCGGCGAGTTTTTCATCGGGCAGATCCTCGGCCTCGATGAGCAGGCTTTCGGGGGTGAACCCGCCGGCGGCATTCGACTTCCGCGCCGTGACCGGCGACAGTTTGTCCGCGCCCTGGCCCAGCCGCCGCAGGCAGGTGGCGAGCACCTGAGCCCACTGCGGGGAACGCCAGTAGGGCTGGATGCTTTCAGGAAAATCACCGAGCGGCGTGACCATGACGGCGATCACACGGCCGGCGCCCACCCTGCGCTCGACGATCGCCGGATGCTTGCCCGCCGTGGCCAGCACCGTAGCACCCTCGGCCAATGGTGAGGTGTCGACCGAGAGGCAGCGGAGCGGCGACCAGTCGAGTTTCTCGAACGCATCCCCCGCCGGGGCCAGTTGCAGTCCCTTCGCATCGGTCGCCAGGTCGTATGCCTGGCGGTGTGTAACCGGCAGGATATCGGCCAAGGCCGTCGTGTGATCGTTGCCACTCGAGAGGTTGAACGGGCCGCCGATGACGAGCAGCCCGCCGCCGTCGCGCACGAAGCGGGCGATGCGGGCCGCGCGATCAGCCCCCAGGTCGATGGCATGCACGTCGTCGAGCACCACAACATCCTGACCTTCGAGGTCGCCTGCCGCATCCGGAAAGCCCTCGAGCGACCCGGCCGGTCCTAACCGGAAGCCGACCCGATCGACATAGGCCGGCCGGCAGGTCCCGTCGGCCAGCGCGCAGGCGGCATCGAGCGGTGTGAGCCAGGCGAACAGCCCGCGGACATCGACGACGTCGAGCAGGCCGTTGCGCCGCAGGACGAGCGGCTGCGCGGTGGCGGTCTGTGCCGTGTTCGGATCTGCCGCTTTGGGGTCGGTCTTGCCAGCCTGGACCGGCTTGGCGGCGGCGAGCCCGGCGGCTGCCTGCTTGTCCTCGGCCTCTTTCTGTGCCTTGGCTTTGGCTTCCTCTGCAGCCTTGTCTGCAGCACCGACCGGGTCGGTCAGTGGCAGGAGCGGCCCATCGCCATCGGTCTCGAACTCGAAGACAGCGATCGACCAGGCCCGCAGCCGCGGCAACTCGATTGAGTGGGTGCGATCGTTCGACTTCACCGTGCG
>JBIIGJ010000055.1:0-23153 GCA_044236455.1 Pirellulales bacterium | reverse complement strand
TCATCTCGCCGGTGAAGCGGGTGACGATGGACCGCATCGACGACGTCAGCGATGCGGTGCAGGTGGCAGCCTCGCCGCTGAGCCCGGCGCCAAACACGTATGCCGACGAGGTGGTCTATGAGTTTTCGGTGCCGCTGGCGACGCTCGGCCTCGCGCCGAAGCCGGGCACGAGCCTGCGGGGCGACCTGGGCGTGCTGCGGGGCGACGGCATCGAGACGGCCGCCCGCGTCTATTGGCACAACAAGACGACCACGTTCGTCAGCGACATCCCCGGCGAGGTGGAACTCAACCCCGGCCTCTGGGGCGAGGTGCGGTTCGGAAATTAGGGCCAGAGGACGAGATGATCTTCGACCCAGCTAGGCCGGAGCGGGAGCCGCTCGAGCTCCGTGTAGACCATCGCCGCGGGATTCACGTCGCCTTCTTCCATCACGCGGACGTGCCGCTCGAACGGCGGCTGTCGCCCGACCCAGGGCAGGACGACGAGCCATGCCACGGCGACGATGCCGGCGCAGGCCGCCAGCCGCAGCGGCCCGGCGAGGCGGGGCGTGATCATGGCTCCACCACCTTCCTGAAGAGCCAGCCGAAGGTGAGGCTCGCCATCGCCAGCGAGAGCGCGAGGTTCAGGCACTGGCCGAGCACGTAGAGCACGAGCGGCCGGCCGCTGGCGAGATAGGGCGCAAGCTCCCGAAACACGGTCTGAATCCCCATGCAGACGAAGCCGACGCAAAACAGCCAGCCCCGCAGCCGCGACGTGAACGAGAGCGTGGCGCCGTCGACCCACAGGGCCGTCTCTGGCGAGCGAGTGGAGAGAAACGAGCAGACCAGCGAGGCGGCCACGAACCCGAGGATGAACTTGGGGAACCGATCCCAGGCCTCGGCGGCGAGCGACGCCTGCGGGCCCGACGATCGCCGCTCCACCCATCCCGCCCAGTAGACGGCGACCGCGAAGGCGATGATCCCGATCATCGAGTTCTGGATCATCTTCACCGTCGCCGCCACCTCGGCCGGCCGCTTGTCGTCGAGCTCCTTGCCGAGCATCTCGCCGGCGGCCACCACGGCGCCGGTGGCGTCGATCGTGCCGCCGAGCCAGGCACCGCCCACGATCGGGTCGATCCCCGCCCATTGGATGAATGGCGGCATCGCCACCATCATCGCCACGGTGAACAACAGCGACAGGCCGATCGCCAGCGACAGCTCCTCCTTCTTCGCCTTGCAGGCGGCACCGGTGGCGATCGCCGCCGAGACGCCGCAGACGGACATGTCGGCGGAGATCACCATGCAGAGCGACTTCGAGGGGATCTGCATCCATCGGACGCCAAGCCAATACGTCGCCACGAGCACGATCGGCGTCACCACCCAGCTCGTGAGCAGCCCCGGCAGGCCCAGTTCGAGGAGCCGGCTGAAGAGCACCTCCGCGCCAAACACCACAAGCCCCGCCTTGATGAGGAATTCACCCTGCAGCGCCGGTTCGAGCCAGCGGGGCACGCCGACGGTGTTGCCGATGATAAGGCCGACGAGCAGGGCCCAGAGCGGATATTCGAGGTTGTAGTGATTGATGAGCTTCTGCGCGGCGAGCAGATAGGCGAGACCGCCGAGGGCCGCGAGCGCCGCCGCACCGGGGAGCACCGCGGCCAGGCTCCGGCCGCGGAGGGCCGTGCCGCCGACGAGCACGCCGACGACCCACGCCATACCGAGGAGGATCGGCACCGTCACGGGCTTCCCTTTCTTGTCGGAGAGCGCCTGCGTCGGGGAAGCATCCCACGTCTGCGGCTTGTCGATGGTCGCCGCGAGCGGATTCGGCCACCCCTTGGGAAAAGCCTTGCGGTTGCCGGCATCCTCGGCCGGGCGGCCGCTCCATCCGAGCGCCAGGGCCAGGGCGACGAGCAGCCCGCCGACGACGATCGCGGCGGTGTCTTCGTGGAATCCGCGGCGGACGGAAACGCTTCCCTCGTGCGGCATCGAATCGACTCCGGAAAAATGGGATCCTGAACGAGCCCACAGGCTACTCGTCAGCCCGCCGGAGGAAAATTGGGGTCGCGAGCGAATTCCGTTGCGGCACCCCGGAATTGGCGAAGCGAAATTCGCTCCCGTCCCCTTTTTGACGGCGCGTAAAAGAATCGCGAAAAATCGCTCCCGTCCCGATTTATACTGGGAAGTACTCCTCTGGAGGCAACATGATGCCCACACGCCCGCACGCTCCGCTTTCCGTTGGCAACACCACCTCACGCCGCGGATTCCTCGGCACCACCGGCCGGGTCGCCGCGGCCACGTCGCTCGCCGCCCTCGCCGGCACCACGCCCGCGGTCCATGCGGCCGGCAGCGACGAGATCCGGGTCGCCCTCATCGGCTGCGGCGGGCGGGGAGGCGGTGCGGCCTCCGACGCGCTCTCCGTGCCGGGCGCGAACCTCAAGCTCACGGCGATGGCCGACCTGTTTCTCGACTCGATCAACTCCCGCCGCCGCAGCCTCGCCGAACAGTTCAAGGACCATGTCGATGTGCCCGAGGAACGGTGCTTCGTCGGCATCAACGCCTATAAGGCTGCGGTCGACAGCCTCCGGCCCGGCGACATCGCTATCTTCGCCACGCCGGTCGGCTTCCGCGCGGCGCACTTTGCGTATGCCATCGAGAAGGGCGTCCACGCGTTTCTGGAAAAGCCGATCTCGATCGACGGCCCGAGCACGAAGCGGATCATCGAACTGGCCGCCAAGGCCGACGCCAAGAAACTGAAGGTTGGCGTGGGTCTGATGTGCCGCCACAGCGAGGCCCGCCGCCAGCTCTTCGACCGGCTGCAGAACGGCGAGGCGGGAGAACTGATCGCCTTCCACGGCTACCGCGAGCATGGGCCCGTGCAGCCGATGGACCTCTTTCCCGGTCCGCCCGAGGGCATGAGCGAACTCTTCTGGCAGGCCAAGCGGTTCCACAGCTTTCTCTGGGCCAGCGGCGGCGTGTTCAGCGACTTCTACGTGCACCACGTGGACGAAGTCTGCTGGATGAAGAACGCCTGGCCAGTGAAGGCCGAGGCGACCGGCGGCCGCCACTTCCGCGGCAAACTCGACGACCAGAACTTCGACAGCTACGGCGTTGAATACACCTTCGCCGATGGCACGAAATTCTTCTACTCAGGCCGCACGATGAAAGACTGCGAGCAGAAGTTCGGCGTCTTCGGCCAGGGCTCGAAGGGGGCCTTCACGATCTCCGGCAGCGGCCATTCGCCGGCGAAGAGCACGATCTACAAGGGCCAGCAGATGGCGAAGGACAATATCCTCTGGACCGCCGAGCAGCCGGAGAAGAGCCCCTACCGCCTGGAGTGGGAACACCTCGTGGCGGCGGTCAACTCCGGCGAGAGCTACAACGAGGCAGTCCGTGGCGCCGAGGCGAGCCTCGCCACCGCGATGGGGCGGTTCGCAGCGCACACCGGCCGGACGGTGACCTACGACGAGATGCTCAACAGCCCCGACGATCTCACGGCGGGCGTCGCCGAGCTGACCGACGATTCCCCCGCGCCGCTCAAGCGGGGCGAAGACGGCCTCTACCCGGTGCCAATGCCGGGCCGTTACAAGTTCGAATTCCGCGGGTGACGCTGCGGCGGCGACCGACGCCTGTCAGCCGTCACTCCGCCGGCAGGACGTTGATCACCGCCGGCACCGAGGCCTGGGTGCCATCGGCTGTGGTGCGGAGATGGAACAGCCGGCGGCACGGCTTCGCGATCGGCGATGCCGTGATGAAAAACTCCCGCTCGTCCTGCCCCTCCACGATCAACAGGCCGTTCAGGCCGATGTTGTCCACGAACACGCCGTAGGGCAGGTTGCGGCCGGACTCGGCGCCACCCAATTCAATGCGACCGGGAAAGTCATGCCGCTGCGCCTTGACCCGCGCGGTGATCGTTTGCCCCGGACGGATCGAGAATTCGAGCGGCTCGCCCGTCCGCTGCACGACGGCCGACGCATCCGGCCCCGCCGCGATCGCGACCGTCACCTTCGGCTTCTCGGCCAGCTGGATATCGCCGAGCGTGCCGATCTCCTGCGCCACATCTCGGCCGCCGACGGTGGCCGTCGCCTTCACCATCACGGCCTTGTCAGACTCCTCGTCCGCTGCCACGGCATCCGCCGACGCCGAGAGCACGCCGATCGCCTGCTGCTGCCCGGCCTCGATCTCCACCGGTCCATGGAAGGAATAGCCCGCCGGAAGATTCTCGACGTCGATGCGGATCGGGCCCGTAAAACCCTCCGTCCGCGTGGCCGTGAAGGTGAGTTCGCGGCCGCTGCCCGGGCTCACCTTCGGATCCTTCCCGCCAACGGCGATGGTGAACGATGGCCGCGGCGGCCGAACGGTGAGCGTGTAGCGGAAGTCGTCGGGATTCGCGGCCGCGCCAAAGCCGCGGGCGTCGGTGAGCCGGAGGCAATAGTCACCGTCGGCAGGGGGCGTGAAGAGCAGCTGCGAGTCGACCCCGAACCGCTGCGCCGGATCGTCATCGTTTTCAAAAAAGATCCTGAACACCGGCAGCCCGTTGGGCACGGGCTGGCGTCCGGGCGGCAGCGGCTCCACGATCCACGCCGGCTCGCCGAGCGCGTGCGTGACGGCGGAGGTGCCGAAGAACGTCTGCCGGTTGCCGCTGCCGGGATAGACCGAGAAGCCGGAGTCGGGCCCCTGCGGATACCGCCAGAGCCTGACCACCTCGCCCCCGGCGTAGAGATATTCGTCGAGCTCCATCTCCATCCAGTTCTGGAGCCGGAAGTCGCCCGACTGGGTCGAGCTCTTCCCAAGGAACGTGAACCACGAATCGCGGGTGGCCTGCAGGATCACCTGCTCGACGGGATTGCCCGCGGCATCGAGCACCTCGATCCTGGAATCGAGCAGCGACTTGGAGCGACCGGCATCCACCTCGATCAGGAGCGGCTTGCCCCGCTTCGCCGCGAAGCGAAAACAGTCTGCATCGCCTGGCCGCGTCACCGTGCCCTTGATCTCCACGGGGAGGGAGACGGCCGTGGCCTGCTGTGGCGTGTCGTTGGGCTCGCTCTCAGTCGCCGTGCGTGGGCTTGCGGTGTCGGCCGGCGATGAAGCGGCAGGCGGCTGGGGCGGAGAGACGCTGGCGACCGCGGGGGTGGCCGCGGCCCGCGATGCGGGGTTGACGGTCAGACCGCCCGCCAGCGCGACCGCGTCGAGCGACCCGTCCATCCGTCCCACCGCGAACCGGCCGTCGGGCAGGGCGATGACCGCGGAGACCTGGTCGGACTGCCGTGGAAAATCGTGCTCGAGCACGAGGTCGGGCACGCTCCAGAGTTTGAGCGAACGGTCTTCGGCGGAGGTGAGCAGATGCCTGCCGTCGGCCGAAAGTCCGATGGCGACGATCGGGCTTTCATGGGCAAACCGCGAGTGAACGGGCGGATTGATCGCAGGGGACTCGACTGACACGAGCTTCCAGAGATGGATCCGCTTGTCGCGGCCCGCACCGATCACATGCTTGCCGTCGGGCGTAAACGCCACGGTGAACATCTCCCCCTGTGGCTGGTTGAGCGTGTCGAGACGCACGCCGTCGCTCGTCCGCCAGAGCTTGATCGTCTCATCGGCGCTCGCCGACCCGAGCACGTTGGCGCTCGGATGCCAGGCGAGGTCGAAGATTGCGCCGTTGTGGACGTCGATCGATCGGACGAGCGAGCCGTCGGCCGCGTTCCAGAGCTTGATCGCGCGATCGTAGCCCGCCGTGGCCAGCGTCTTGCCGTCGGGCGAGAATTCAGCGTCGTAGAGCACGTCGCGGTGGCCGCCAAACGACCGGATCAGGCTGCCCGTGGCGGCATCGCGAAGCTCGGCCACGCCGGAGAGGCCGGTGACGCCACCGGCGACGACAAACGACTTGCCATCGGGACTAAAGTGCACCGCGTTTGCCTTCCACGGCAGCACGACGCCGGGCTTCGGTTGGCCCGAGCCGAGAGCAGCCACCGGCACCACCGACAGTCCACGGCCACCGAGAACGGCGAGCCGGCCTCCGTCGGCCGCGAGGGCCGCGGCGGTCACCGGCATGGCCCCCACATGTGGCGCAAGCTTCGGCACGACGAGTGATTCGAGCAGCGACGTGTCGGTGGCCGGCGCGGGAGCACCGGCCGCGATCCAGGCCTTGAGCACGGCCAGTTCGGCCGGTGGCACCTGCGGCTCGTCATCCGGCGGCATGTGATCCCCGTCCTGACTATGGATCCGCTGGATCATGACCGACGCAGCCGCATCGCCCGGCACGACCGGGTCGCCCGACTCGGCGCCCCCCTTGCGCAGCGACGCGAACGTCTCGACGGAGAACTCTCCCTCCTGGTCGCGGTCGTTGTGGCAGCCGGAGCAATAGGTCCGCAGGATCGGCGTGATGTCACGTTCGTACGACGGCGCGGCTGCCGAACATGGCAACGCGGCCAACGCGCATACGACAACAATGCAAGGTTTCATGGGCGCTAGTGCCTGAAGAGGAATTCGCGGCTGGTCAGCAGCGACCAATACATGTCTTCCACGATCGACCGCTTCTCCTCGGGCGTTGCTGCTGCGAGCATCTCCTCGAAGGGCTTTCGCTCCGCGTCGGTCGGCAGCCGGCTCAGGCAGTGGAGCCAGGCGGCCTCGACGAGCGCCGGCGGCTTCGGATCGGTGGCCAGGAGTTGTGTCACGCGGCCCTCCTTCGCCGACAGCTTGTCGTTGATCGTCGAGCCGTTGGAGAGATGGAGCACCTGCACGAGGCTGGGCTGGTTCGACCGCTCGCACTCGCAGGTGATGTCGCGGGCATTGCGGCCGAACGTCTTGAGGAAGTAGTTCTTCACCGCCGAGTCGTGCAGCTGAATCGCCCGCGTGTCGTCGTCGTAGCCGGCCACCTTCTCGGTCGAGCCGTCGTTCATGACCAGTTCGGTGTAGTGGTCACGGACGCCGGTGACGTCGGAGATCGCGTCGCTGAGCACCTCGGCCATCAGCCGCCGCGGGTAGGCCCGGGCAAACCACTTGCGGTCGTCGTGGTTCTCCGGCAGCGGATCGCTCGACCGGCGGTAGGTCTCCGAAAGCAGGATCAGCCGCATGAGGGCCTTGAGGTCGTAGCCGTGCTCGACAACATACCCGCAGAGGGCCGCGAGGAGCTTCTCGTTGCTGGCCGGATTGGTGGCCCGCAGGTCATCCACCGACTCAACCAGACCCATCGCAAAAAAATTGGCCCAGACGCGGTTGACGATCGACCGTGTGAAATAAGGATTCTCCGGCGACGTCAGCCAGCGGGCGAGCGGCTCGCGGCGGTCGCTCGCATCGGCCATCGGCAGCGGCGTGCCGTCGAGCGGCGCCGGCGGCTGCGGCCGGCCGGTCCGCGGCTGCAGCAGGTCGCCCCGTGATTCGACGAACAGCGTCCGCTGACCGTTGCCGCTGCGGGAATCGCCTCCCCAGCCCTTCGCGCGGACCCGCGAGAAGAGGTTGGCGAAGGCGTAATACTGGTCGTTGGTCCATTTCTCGAGCGGGTGGTTGTGGCACTTCGCGCAGTTGATCGAGAGCGACATGAAGGCCTGGCTGACGTTCTCGGCCATCGTCTCCGGATCCTGATGGACGGCGAAGAAATTGGTCGCGCCGTTTTCGAGGCTCGACCCGCGGGCCGTGACCACCTCCCGCACGAGCCGATCCCACGGGGTGTTTTCCGCGACGCGATCGCGGATCCACTGGTAGTAGGCGTTGACCGCGGCGGGCCGCAGCTTCGATCCGCTCACGAGCAGGATGTCGGACCACTTGTAGGTCCAGTAGTCGACGAACTCGGGGCGGGCGAGGAGCAGATCGACGAGGCGTTCCCGCTTGGCGGGGGACTTGTCGTCGAGGTAGCCGCGGACCTCCTCTGGCGTCGGCAGCCGGCCGATCGTGTCGAGGAATGCACGGCGAATGAAGGTGGCGTCGTCGCACGGGGGCGACGGCTTGAGGTGCAGTTTCTGGAGCTGTTCGAGTACGAGGTCGTCGATGAGGTTGGCTCGGGGAGCCGCGGTGTACACGGCGGGCGGCACCTCGTGGGGGAAGGGCACCACCACGCGGGCCAGCGCGATCTGCGAGGAGAACCAGGCCGTCACCGCCCCCTCGCCATGTCCCACCACCGTGGCCAGCCCGGCCGGATCGACCGTGGCGACCGTCTCGTCGGCCGAGGTGAACCGCGTCCAACGGGTCACGTCGCGGGTGCTGCCGTCACTGTAGGCCGCGGTGACAGTGAACTGCTGCGACGAGCCTGGCGCCAGGGCGGCCTCGGCCGGCGCGAGCGCAATCGACACGAGCTTCTTCTCCTCCGCGTTGGGGCCGGGGCAGCCGGCCGCGATCCAGTCCGCCAGCAGCCGGTAGTCGTGCCCGTCGACCTCCAGCCGCTTGCCGCCCTTGTGGGCCACGGCCATCGTGGGCTTGGTGAGCAGCAGGCTCGTGCCCGGGTCGGCCAGGTCGATCCGCCGGCCGCGGGCATCCCGCGTGATGGCGAGGTGGTCGGAGGCGGGATCGTAGCCGAAGAGCGAGAGCCGAAACCCCCCCTTGCCGGCCAGCGCCCCGTGGC
The DNA here is from genome assembly GCA_044236455.1 of Pirellulales bacterium. Lineage (GTDB taxonomy): Bacteria > Planctomycetota > Planctomycetia > Pirellulales > UBA1268 > CAMCQY01. The sequence continues at coordinate 14,632 of JBIIGJ010000055.1, read as the reverse complement.
AGCCGCCGCCGTTGCAGCCGGCCTTGGACAGGATCGGCATCACGTCGAGCGCGAAGCTGACATCGCCGGCCTTCGTCACAGGACCGCCGATCGTCAGCGCGACGACCAACGCCATCAGCGCTTTCGTGCGACTCATGTGAACAGCTCCTTGATCGGATCGGTGCCGAAATCGGTGAGCGCGAAGGGCCGGCCAGCGGGGCCGGGCAGGTGGCCCGTGTGGTCGAGGCCGAGGCTGTGGAAGATCGTGGCCACGATGTCGCCGGGGCTCACCGGCCGCTCCGCGGGGAAGCCGCCGATCGTGTCGCTCGCGCCCACGACCCGGCCTCCCTTCACGCCGCCGCCGGCAAAGGAGCAGGTGAAGCATTGCGGCCAGTGGTCACGGCCGCCGGCGGGATTCACCTTGGGGGTGCGGCCGAATTCGGCGAGCCCCGCCACGAGCGTGTCGTCGAGCAGGCCACGCTGGTGGAGGTCTTCGATCAGGGCCGAGTAGGCCTGGTCGTACATCGGGCAGACGATGTTCTTCATCCCCTCGATCGACGTGAACGGCTTCGAGCCGTGGATGTCCCAGGTGATCTCGTCGAACACGGTCAGGAACGTGTTGATCGTGATGAATCGCACGCCGTTCTCGACCAGCCGCCGTGCCAGCAGGCAGCACTGGCCGAACCGGTTCATGCCGTAGCGTTCACGAACCGCCTGCGGCTCCTTCGACAGGTCGAAAGCCTCCCGGGCCTGCGTGCTCGTCATCAGCCGGTAGGCGGCATGAAAATTCTCGTCGAGCAGCCGGGCGTCTTCGCTCGCCTCAAACTCCTTGGCCGCCCCTTCGACGATCTCGCGCATCTTCTTGCGACGGTCGAGCCGAGCCACGCTGATCTGGTCGGGCGGCAGGAGGTCCGGAACGCGGAAGTTCGCCTGCGACGGATCGGCCATCAACGCGAACGGATCCTGGGCCTTGCCGAGAAAGCCGCCCGCCTGCCCATTGGGGAGGTTGCCGCCGCCGCGGCCCATCAGCTGCGGGAGCACGACGAACGGCGGCAGGTCGGTCCGCCGGCCGAGCAGATAGGAGGCGACGCTGCCGGCATGAGGCGTCTGGATGCCGCCGGTGAACCGCCGGCCGGTCTGCAGCATCTGCCAGCCGGCGTCGTGCACGGCCGCGCCGTCGTGGCGGCATGACCTCACGAGCGAAAACTTGTCGGCGATCTCCGCGTGCTTCGGGAGCAGTTCCGAGATCTCGAAGGCGTCGGTCTTCGTACGGATCGGCTTGAAGGGGCCGCGGATCTCGGCGGCCGCGTCGGGCTTCATGTCCCAGAGGTCGAGCTGGCTGGGGCCCCCGAGGTTGAAGATCATGATGCACGACCGCTTCTCGTGGCCGGGCCGCACCTTCCCCTCGCTCGCCGCCCGCGCGTACTGTGGCAGCGAAAGCCCGACGGCCGATAGGGCCCCCACATGCAGGAAGTCGCGGCGGGTGGGGCCGTTGCCACAGAGCAGGGCCCTCTGGCCCGGACGGGTCGCCTGAAACTCGAACATGGGTTGCTCCTGTCGTTTGGGCGTACCGGGCGGCTCGTTCCCTGACACCTCGAATCATAGTCCGCATCCCGTGGCCGTGTCATTTGACGGTCGCGGCATTCGTTTGTATTAAAGACGCATGACGCGACATTCCCACCCCGGCGAGAAGGTGCCCTCGCAGGCCGAACAGATTCTCCGCCTGTTCGACGCTGTGCCTGATGTTTTCCTGTTCGTGAAGGATCGTCACAGTCGGTTCACAAGCTGCAATGCCGCCTGGTTGACCATGCATGGATGCAGCACGGCCGCGGAGATGCTTGGAAAGTCGGACGCGGATTTCCACCCACCCGCGCTGGCCGCGCAATACGTCGCCGAGGATCGGCAGGTGATGACCACGGGCAGGCCGCTCCGCGATCAATCGTGGCTCGTGTCGGACCATGAGGGCATGCCTCGCTGGTACCTGTGCACGAAGATCCCGCTTTTCGATGCGCGTGGACGGGTGTCGGGGCTGGCAGGAATCCTGCGGCCGTTCGACCAAGCCGGCAACGCACCGGAAGAATATCAACGGCTGACGCCGGCGCTCGAATACGTGATCGCACACTACGGGCGTTCGATCGCCTGCGCCGATCTGGCTCGGCGGGCGGGGCTGTCGGTCAGCCAATTGCAACGCGAGTTTCGCCGGCTGTTCAACATCAGCCCCGGCGACTACATCCTCTATACACGGCTGACGATGGCCCGCCGCCGGCTGGAGCAGACGACCGACCCGATCGGGCGGATCGCGGCCGACTGCGGCTTCTACGATCAGGCCCATTTCACGCGGGCCTTCCGCAAACACGCCGGCTTACCGCCGCAACACTACCGTCGCAATTACGCCGGTGGTGCCACTGCCGATACTGGCCGCGGCGCAAAGGCTTAAGACGGCGCACACGGGGAGGTCTTCCCGCTGCATATTCCCGGCTTCGTCCCCCGGCTTACGCCGGGGGCTTGTATGGGGAGCCGCTCACCGCCAGACCATCAGCACCGCGTCGAACAGGTCGTGCAACGCCCGGGCGAGGCGGGAATCGGAGCCGAGTTCCTGGCCCAGGCGGACGAGCACCAACGTCTGGATCGCCGAGTTCCAGTTCAGGTTTCTCATGTCGCCCTCCATGACGACGGTGTGGCTGCCCCAAAACGCTAGAGCGATGCTAGGGAGGCCGTGGTCCGCCGGGCAAAAAGTCGGCAGTTGGCCGGGATTCGCGGCCGTCGGATCGCGGACAGTTGGGCTCGCCGCAGGTCGCGAAGATTCGTCGGATCCGGTATCCTGCCCGGCCTCGTTCGTACGAACTTCACCCAGAAAGCGAGCTTCCGATGTCCGAGTTCCTCTCCGAAACCGAAGGCTGTGACCTGCTGGCCCGCCTGTTCAGGGCGCGTGGCTACGCGATCCAGCGGAACGTGCTCTTTCGCGAGTATGGCGTCGAGTTTCACATCGACGGGTGGGACGCGAAGGCCCGCGTTGGCTTCGAGTTTCTCACCAGCGAGGACGATGACCACGATGACCTGACGCTCGACGAATATCAGGCACTGGCGCTGCCGCAACAGAAGGGCGAGTTGTCGCTGTTCATACTTGACGAGGTGGAACCGCTCTCGGCGGCGGATCTTACGGCGTCGGCCCACGAGTTTCTCGATGAGGTCGCCGAGGCTATGGAAGCGCGTCGGAATGTCGGCTCCACGCGGAAGAAGGCCGCCCCGAAGAAGGCGGCTTCCAAGAAGAAGGCGGGGAAGACGGCTGTCAGGAAGAAGGCATCCATCGCCACGAAGTCCGCGGCGGCGAAGGCGACTGGCGTGAAGCGGCCTGGTGCGGTCAAGAAGAAGACGGCCACGTCGAAGAAGGTCGGGAAAAAGCCGGCCGCCAAGAAGGGCCGGGCGAAGCGGTGAGCGGGAGCAAGGCTCTCAGCCCACGCGTTTCATGACGACCGCGGCGTTGTGGCCGCCGAAGGCGAACGATTGGGTGATCGCCGTGTCGATCTGGCAGGGGCCAGCTTCGCGGACGAACCGCAGGTCGCGGATCGGATGTTCCAGGTTGCGGCACGCATGGGTCGTCTGATGCGCGAGTGACAGGGCTGTGATCGCCGCTTCGATGCCGCCGCTGGCGCCGATGCAGTGGCCCGTGAGCGACTTGGTGGCATTGACGAGCGGCTTGTCGCCGAACAGACGTTCGATCACCGATGACTCGATCTCGTCGTTCACGGCCGTGCCGGTGCCGTGCGCATTGACGTAGTCGACGTCGGCCGGCACGCAGCCGGCGTCGTGCACGGCGGCGGCGACCATGTCGGCGATCCGCTCGCCGGAGGGCTCCATCATCATGATGCTGTAGGCATCGAAGTTTTCGGCATAGCCGACGATCTCCGCATAGACCCGTGCACCGCGCCGTCGGGCGGCGGCTTCCTCCTCGCAGACCAGCACCGCGGCGCCGCCCTCGCCGAACAGGAAGCCGGTGCGGTCGCGATCGAAGGGCCGATTTGCCCGCGTGAGGTCGGTGCCCTCGGCGGCCAGGGTGCGGGCGATGTCAAAACCGCGAAAGATGCCGCCGTAGGGGTCGCCGAGATACTCAGCGCCTCCGCACAGTGCCAAGTCGACGTCGCCCGCGGCGATTGCCCGGAAGGCGTGCCCCACCGCCACGGTGCCCGCGGCGCAGGCCTGCGAGAATGTCAGGTTGGGGCCGCCGAGCGACCAGCGGATTCCCAGGAGCGCCGACACGGCGTTGGGCATCATCGAGGGAACGGCGTACGGATTGAAGCGGGGCGGCATCGGCGGCAGCACCGCCGGATCGGGAACGGCGGCGGTGAGCGGGCTCATGACATGGTTGGCCAGGTTGCCCACGAACGACGTGATGCCGCCCACGCCGGTGCCCATGAAGACGCCGCACCGGTCGGCCGCCTGCCCGTCGAGCCGAAAGGTGTTTTTTTTGGGATCGACGGAGGAGGTGCCGATGCCGGCATCGCGGAGCGCCTCGGTCGATGCTGCGATCGTCAGCATGCCGCTGGTGTCGAGCTGCATCTGCTCGATCCGGCCGATGCCCGACGACTGCCAGTCGACGGCGGAGAGGGGGGCCCAGATGGTCGATGTCGTCTCGGTGTAGCGGCGCCAGGCCGCCGGGATGGAGGCCGCGGCATTCCGGCCCGCCAGCAGGGCCGACCAACACTCCCCTGCCGAAGCGCCCAGGGGCGAAATCATGCCGATGCCAGTGACAACCACCCGCCGGCGACTCATGCCAGGGCTTTTTCCTCGACACGCCGGCTGATGAAGGTGACGACATCGCCGACGGTCGACAGGGATTTCGCGTCGTCGTCCGTGATCGATCCGCCGAATTCGTCTTCGAGCGCCATGACGAGCGTCACCGAATCCAGCGAGTCGGCGCCGAGATCCTCGCGAATCCGTTGTTCACTGCCCAGAGATTCCGAATCGACCTTTAAGACGTCGACGATCGTACTTTCGACGCGTTCGCGAATTCCTGCCGCTATCATGATCTCGTTCCTGGGTCGTCGCCCGGTCGTCGAGCAGTGTATGACCACCGGTCATGGTGCCCCGGCGACGGGCATGCCGTCAAGGGGCCAGGCAGGGGGGAGCGATTCGCTCGGCCATTTCCTGCCGGACTATGGCCAGACCGCTTCTTCTCGGGCCGCAGTCGTGTAGGCTCTCACTAGGGCCCCTGGGCCACGAGAAGTCATCAGGGCAGTTTCATTTGTTCCGAAAGCGAGAGATGCGTGCGTCAGTCTTCCAGCGATAAGCCGGCCGTCCGGATTGCGTCCGTGGGTATTGCCAATCCGCCGGTCCGTGTTGCCCAGGCACGGGGCATGGAACTCGTGCGGGCCCATTACCACGACGTGCTGTCGGAACGCAGCATGGACGTGCTCGAAAAAGTCTTTTCCCATCCGAGCATCCTCACCCGGTATTTGTCGTTTGACAACGAACTCGACGTCATCTCGCTCAAGCACGAAGACCCGGACCGGCGGATGGAGCGGTTTACCCGCTGGTCCACCCAACTGTCGCAGCGGGCGGCGGTGGCGGCCCTCGCCCAGGCCGGGGCATCGGCGGCCGACATTCGCGAAATCGTCGTCAACACCTGCACGGGCTACATCTGCCCGGGGGTGTCCACCTACCTGCTCGAGTCGATGAAACTGGACGGCAGGGTTCGGGTGTTCGACGCCGTGGGAAGCGGGTGCGGCGGGGCGTTGCCCAACATCGACCTGGCCACGCACTCGCTCCATGCGAATCCGAATGGTGTCGTGCTCTCGGTCGCCGTGGAGGTGTGCAGCGCCACCTACCAGATGGACAACGACATGAGCCTGCTGATTTCCAACGCGATCTTCGGCGACGGTGCTGCCGCGGCGGTGCTCTGGACCCGTCCCGAGGGGTTGCGGATCGTCGATTCAGCGGGGCGGATCGACACCTCCTTCCGGGAGGATGTGCGGTATGTCTACAAGCAGGGAAAACTCCACAACAAGCTGTCGGTTCAGCTGCCCAAAGTGGTGCGAGCCGTGGTGCCGCCGTTGATCGACGAACTGCTGGAGCGAAACGGTCTCACTCGTGGCGACATTCAGCATTGGGCGATCCATCCCGGCGGTGACAGGATGGTGGCGGCCCTCGAGGAGTCGCTGGAACTGACCGAGGAACAGATGGCTCCGACCCGGGAGGTGCTCGCAGCCTACGGCAACATGTCGTCGCCCACCGTCCTCTTCATCCTGAAGAACCTGATGGATCGCGGCATCAAGCCGGGCGAGAAGGTTCTGATGACGGCCTACGGCGCCGGCATGTCGGCTTATGCCTGTCTCCTCGAGGCCTGATGCCCGTCCGTGGCGGATCTCCGCCGTTTTTCGTATCGTAAGGGACGGCCACGGTGAGCAGGAAGCCGTGTGGCGGTCGATCAACGGACGGATACGGGCTCGAGGATTCATCATCAGGGAGGCTGGCATGGGGCGGCGCATGGAATGGTGCAGCGGCGGGAGTCGGCGGGGCGCGGCCCGCCGCGGGATCTGGTCGGGCGTGACTGCGATGGTCGCCGGCCTGGCCGTCGGATGGTTGTTCCCCGTGCGCAGCGACGCGGCTTCCTTTCCGCCGAGCGAGAGGCTGTTGCCGGCCTCGACCCGCGTCTGGGTGAGCGTTCCCGATCCCCAGTCACTGCGAAAACGGTTTGAGCGATCCTCGCTGGGGGGCCTCGTCTACGACCCGCTCATGAGCACGTTTTTGGACGGCCTGCGACAGCAGGGCAAAACGTCGGCCGACCCGTTGCGGGGCACGCTGGAAATCACCCTGGAAGAACTGGAAAAGATCGGCGGCGGTGAGATCGCGCTCGGAGTGATCGAGCAGGCCGATGGCAGGCTGGCGACGGTGACGCTCGTCGACACCTCGGGCCGCGAGGACCAGGTCAAACCGATCGTCGACGCCGTGTGCGAACGGGTGGCCGCCAAGGGGGGCAAACCGCTCGCCGCGGCCCAGGCGATCAAGGCGTTTGCGGTGCCAGTTGCAGATGCCGGGACCGCGGCTGCCAATGGTGCTGCCGCCCCAGCCAGCGCCGCCCCGCGGCAGTTTGCCATCGCCGTGGCGCCAGCGGCCCTGGTCATCGGCGATCGGCTCGATGCCGTGACCGAACTGGCCGCGTCGCTGGGCAAGAATGCGGCGGCCGGTGGCGGCCGAGCTGATTCGCTGGCCTCGGTGCCGGCCTACGCTGCAGTGGCCCGCCGCTGCAGTGCCGGCGTGCCAGCGACCGCGGCGACGGTGCGGTGGTTCGTTGATCCGCTGGCCTATCTGGCGGCCGACCGACGGACGTATCCCCCCAAGAAAAACAAGAAGGGGCCCGATTACGTCGCCATCATGAGGCGGCAGGGATTCGACGCCGTGACCGGTGCGGGCGGATGCCTGTTCTTCGGCGAAGGCAATGTCGATCTGCGGCACAACACGCTGATCCATGCCCCGGCGCAGAACGGGGGGGCGGCCGACGGCCCCGACCGCTTTCAGAAGGCGGCACGCATGCTTTGTTTCCCAAACGTCGCCGATCTCGCGCCGGCGACCTGGGTGCCCGGTGGTGCGGCGTCGTGGCTGTCGTTCCAGTGGAACCTTGCCAATGCGTTTGATGCGATGCAGCCCCTCGTCGACGACGTCGTTGGCGAGGAGGGGGTGTTCGACGACGTCATCGCGAGCCTCGAGGAGGATCCGGATGGGCCGCAGATCGACGTGCGTGGGGGCCTGATCAAGCATTTGGGGAGCCGGTGCGTGGTGGCGAGCGATCACGAGGCTCCCATCGGCCCCGACTGCGAGCGGATGCTGATCGCGATCGAGACCAGCAATCCGGAGGCTGTGGCGGCGGTGATCGCCAAGGGCATGGCGAGCGAGGGGGAGGTCCGCACGGTCACGGTTGGAGAACACGTGATCTGGGAGACCGTCAAACCCGTGGCTGCGAAAGCAACCGCCGGGGCTCTCGGGGCCGATGACGCTGACGACGCCGCCGGCAGCCGCCGGAGCAGGCAGCGAGAGCGGCAGGAGAATGATTCGGTCTGGCCGAACCTCTCCGTGGCCGTGGCCCACGGGCACATCTTTCTGGCCTCGCACCGGGATTTCCTCGAGCGGGTGCTGTCGAATCCCCGGACGTCTGCGATCGCCGAAGAGGGTGGCTACCAGAATGTGTCCGCTGAACTGAAGAAGCTCCTCGGCGGGGAGCGGGCCCTGTGTTCGTTCAGTCGCACCGAGAAAATGATCAGGCCGGCCTACGAACTGCTCCGTGCCGGCCGGCTGCCCGAGAGCAAGAGCCTGGCAGGCACGTTGCTCACGCGGCTTCTGGATGGCGAACGGCAGCAGGGCGGCAAGCCGCAGGATCCGGCGCGGCGAAAGCAGAAGGTGGATGGCAGTTCGCTGCCCGAATTCGAGCAGATCAGCCGCTACTTTGGCGTCAACGGGATGAGCATGCAGTCGACGCCGGAGGGCTGGTATCTCGTGGGCGTCGGCCTGTGGGACGGCGGCAAGCCGACTGCTGTCGCGCGGGAATCGAAATGAGCGGCAGGGCGACGTCGTTCCGCCACCCGGGCGACTGAAATCCCGCAGTGCGGCCGCCCATGAAGGCGTCCGTATCTGGACTTCGCATGGCGCCGGCCGTGTCTTATCCTTTGGCGACAGTCAATCCCATCGTCGCACCCGTGATTCCGCCTCCATGAGTACGCTCGTCTTCGGGCATCGCAATCCCGACACCGATGCCATCTGTTCGGCCATCGCCTACGCCGATCTTCTCCAGCAGACCACGCGGCCCGACGCCGTCGCCGCTTGCTGTGGGCCGCCGAACAAGCGGACCGAATACGTCCTCACGCGGGCCGGGCTGGTGCCGCCGCGGATCGTGATGGACGTGCGGCCCTCGGCCGAGGACCTCTGCCGCCGCGAGATCGTGACCGCGTCGTTTGGCGATTCGTTTCACGACGCCTACCAGCGGATGCAGGCGGCCGACCTGCGGGCGATCCCGGTCGTGGACCAGCGCCGCCGGGTGGTGGGCGTGCTCTCGGTGCTCCACCTCATGGACCTCTTCTTCAAGGACGAGGGCGACCCGCTCAAACTGCGGACGGTGACATCCTGCCTGCAGAAGATCCACGACGTGCTCGGCGGCAGCTTCCAGCATGTGCTCGCGCCGCAGCAGCGAGACCAGTTGCTCGTGATGGTGGGTGCCATGAGTGCGGAGGGCTTCACCGACCGGATGCACAAATTTCCGGCGGAGCGGCTGATCGTCGTCTGTGGCGACCGGCCCACGATCCAGCTGCCGGCGATCGAGCATGGGGTGCGGCTGTTGGTGATCACCGGCGGCTTTTCTCTCTCCGCGGGGCTCGCCGAGCTGGCCAAGATCCGCAACGTGTCGGTGATCCTCAGTCCCTTCGACACGCTCAACACGGCGCTGCGAATCAAATCGTCGCAGTTCATCGATCCGGTGGTGGACACGGAATTCGTCACGGTGCCGGGCAAGGCGAGCGTCGTCGAGGCACGCGGCATCGTGGAGCGGTCGCCGCAGCCGGTGTTTCCCGTGGTGTCGGACGATGGCGAACTGGTGGGACTGTCGTTCAAGTCGGATCTCATCAATCCCCCGAAGCCCCGCCTCGTGCTCGTGGACCACAATGAACTGGGGCAGGCCGTGAGCGGGGCGGAGGATGCCGAGATCGTCGAGGTGCTCGATCACCACCGCCTGGGCGGCGGCCTGAAATCGACGCAGCCGATCCGGTTCATCAACGAGCCGGTGGGCTCGACCTGCACACTCGTGGCCCGGCAGTTTCGCGCCGCGGGGATCACCCCGCGGCCCGGCATCGCCCTCTGCATGGCGTCGGGAATCATTTCCGACACGCTGTTCCTGCGTTCGCCGACGACCACCGATACCGACCGCGAGATCCTCGCCTGGCTGCGGACCATGTGCACCGTGGATCTCGATCAATACGCCCGCGAGTTCTTCGAGATCGGTTCGGCGCTGCGGTCGAGCAAGCCGGCCGAGGTCATCGGCGAGGACTGCAAGGAGTTCACGGAGCACGGCGTGCGGTTCTCGATCTCGCAGATCGAGGAGACCGGCTTCGATCTCTTCTGGGAGCGGAAGGATGAACTGCGGGCGGCGCTCGAAGACTTTGCGGCCCGCCACAAGCTCGATTTTTCGGCGCTCCTGGTGACCGACGTGGTGAGCAACGGGTCGCTGCTGCTGCTCTCCCAGGAGAGCGAGGCCTGGGAGGAGATCAACTACCCGCGGCTCGATCGCAGTCTCTACTCGCTCAAGAACGTCGTCAGCCGCAAGAAACAACTGTTGCCGCTGTTGTCGCAGTTGATCGCGACGGCACACGCGTAGCCGTAGGTCGAAAAGCCAAGGCAGGCGAGGGAAGGGAAGGGAAGGCATGCGGGCAGCCATCATTGGTATCGGGGCGATCGCGCGGATGCACGCGCGGGCCCTGGGCGATATCGACGGCGTCGAGCTCGTGGCGGCGACCTGCCGCACCGAGGAGAAGGGGCGGGCCTTCGCGCAGGAGTTTGGCTGCACCTGGTATGGCGATGCCGACGCCATGCTCAAGGCGGAGCGGCCCGATTTCGTCACGGTGGCCACGCCATCGGGCGCTCATCTCGATGCCGTGCTCGCTGCCGCCCGGCACGGTGTGCATGTGATCTGCGAGAAGCCGCTCGAGATCACGCTCGATCGGATCGACCAGATGCTCGCCGCGACCCGCAAAGCGGGCATCACGCTCGGGGCCATCTTCCCGCAGCGTTTCAACCCCGTGGTGCAGACGGTGCACGCGGCCGCGGCGGCTGGCCGCTTCGGCCCGCTGGCGGTCGCCGCCAGCTACGTGCCCTGGTGGCGGGACGACGCCTATTACGGCCCGGGCCGCTGGCAGGGCACGATGGCGCTCGACGGCGGCGGCGCCGTGATGAACCAGTCGATCCATGGCGTCGATGTGCTGCAGTGGATCGCCGGTGCCTCGATGCCAGACCTCGCGCCGGGTGAGAATCCGGTCGAGAGCGTCATGGCGTTTTCCGCCGTGCGGGCCCACGACCCGAAGCGGTTGGAGGTGGAGGACACCTGCGTGGCGATCCTGCGGTTCAAGAACGGCGGGCTCGGCCAGTTGCTGGCCGCCACGAGCCTCTATCCGGGGCAGCTGCGACGGTTTCTCTTCGGGGGCCGCGACGGCACGGCCGAGATCCTCGAAGAACAGCTGACGACCTGGCGGTTTCGTGGGGAGACGGCCGCCGACGACGACACAAGGGCGCGGTTTGGCGGGACCAGCAGCACGTCGGGCGGTGCCGCCGATCCGATGGCGATCAACTACGCCTGCCATACCCGCAACTTCGCGGACTTCATCGCCGCGGTGAAAGCCGGCCGGCCTCCCGCGCTCAACGGGCTCGAGGGCCGCAAGGCCGTGGCCATCGTGGAGGCCTGCTACGAGTCGGCCCGCACCGGCCAGACCGCGACGGTGCGTGAATCACCCCGATGACCAGGCCGTTTCCCTCGGGACCGGTGCAGCTCGACGACTGTGCGCTGCACGGCGCAGGCTCGCATACGAAGACGGGAGCCACGCCGGAACTGTTCGTGGTGGAAGGGGAGTCGGCGGCGCTGGCCGTGATACGTGTTCGCGATGCCACGACCCAGGCGGTGCTCCCGATGCAGGGCAAGCCGCTCAACGCGGTCAAGGCAACGGAGAAGAAGCTGGCGGCGCACCCGCTCTTCACGGTGCTGACCGACAGCCTCGGCACCGGCCGGGGGGCCGCGTTTGACCTGGCCAAGCTCCGCTATTCGCGGGTGCTTCTGCTGATGGATCCCGATGCCGACGGCATCCACTGCGGCGTGCTGATGCTGATGTTCTTCCATCGCTGGATGCGGCCGCTGCTCGACGCCGGCCATGTCGAGATCGTGCGGCCACCCTGGGGCGAGGTGGTGCCCGCGGACGGCACGCCGCCGCGGCACGCTTGTTCCGAGGCGGAGTTTCAGGCCCTTTCCGACGCCATCCGCGCACGTGGGCCGGCGACGGCCCGGCGGTTTCGGGGACTGGCGGCCATCGAGCCACAGATGCTGCTGGCGACCTGCGTCGCCCCGGCCACGCGGCGGACCGACCGGATCAGCACTGCGGAGGCCGCGGCGATGATCGAGGTCTTTGGTTCACTCGACGGCTCTTGAAGCATCGATCGCAGTCATACCCTACGGGCTGTTGGTCAGTGGGCGGCCTACGAAGCCTGCGTCGGTGGCCTGCACGAGCAGGTAGGTGTTGCGGCCGTCGGCCACCGTCACGCTCTGCGGCACGGCTGGCCCCAGCTGCTGTCCCTGGCGATCGAGCGGTCTCATCTCGAGCGTGTGTATGCCGACGGGCAGTTCCAGCCGCAGCACCTGAATGCGGTCGGGCAGCAGGCTCCAGCATCGCGTGTCGGCATTTTCCGACGCCTCCCAGGCGACGCCCGCCGCGTCGAGGGCCAGTGACGGGAGCCCTTCCCGCATGCCGAGCCCCTGCTTCACGCCGTAGATCGTCCCTTTCTTGACCGTGCGACGGGCCACGGCCCGCGCCAGCGTGGTGGGCAACAGCGCCTCCTGCTGGCGGATGGCCATCTGCGAGACGTCGGTGATCGTCTCCGTCTGGCCCGCCGCCCAGTCGCCCACCGCCACCTGCACGGTCCCGGCGGCGCCCGGCGCGGCGACGATCCGCGGCACCTTGATCGGCGCGACCGTGGGAGGCAGCGTTGTTCCCAGCTGCGTGCTCAGAATCTGGTCGGCAATCAAGAGCGACGTGCTCGTCGGCATCTCCTCCACCTCCGCCTTGAACGGCCCGTGGCCGACCAACGCGAAGACATGCACCACGCCGTGGCCGCGGCGGGAGTGGCTGCCGCCCGCGGCCCTCGCGAGATGGGCCCGGCCCGGCCGGAAGTCGGGCTGCCAGTCGACGACGAGCTGGAAATTCCGGGCGGCGTCGTCGTAGTCGCGGTGCGTCTCCTCGCGGAGCAGGCCGCGGAGGTAGGGGGCCAGTGCGACCTGCTGGTAGGAGGCCTTGGGGTTCGTGCCGTCGGGCTGGGCGGCGGCCGCCACGATGCGTTGCTGCTTGTCGATCACCTGCAGGCTGTAGGCCTCGGCATCGTCGCCGTCCTGAACGAGATTCGAGAGGGCGAGCATCGCCCGCACGAGCACCTTCTCGTAGTCTTCGCCGTGGTATGCCCGGGCATCGTCGTCGCTGAGCATGCTCCAGGTCGTTTCGGCGGAACTCTCCTCCTCGAGTTGGTCGAAGCTGTCACGGGCCCGGCGCAGCATCCGTTCGGCGTCGGCGGGCCGGCCGTCCGCGAGCGTGACCATGGCCCGGTCGAGCAGCAGCAGGTCCTCCTCGCCCGACCGCTGTTCGAGCTCGTCGGCAAGCAGCCGGTCGGCCTCGGCGACGTCGCCCCGCTGGAATGCGGCCCGCACGGGCTGCAGGCGGATCATGTGCGTCGCACAGCCGGTCAGTGACAGTGCGACGGCGATGCAGCAAAGGGAGAGGCGTCGAAACAGACGGCTCATGGCGAGAGCGGATTGGTGGCCCGCCACCGGCTCAGGCGGCTGTGGTGGTAGCCCTTGCTGAGTTCGGCCGACTGCTTGTCGTAGGTGCCGGTGCCGACCTCGACGAGTTCCAGCGTGAGCACGTAGTCACGCTGGTAGTCGCGGTTTTCTCGCGTCGTGCCGGAGGTGATCGTGGCGTAGAGCAGGTAGTCGATAGGCTGGCCCTGCTGTTCCATGTGGCCGGCGAAGGTTCGCATGTGCTCGGGCACGAGCAACTGGTCGGGCCGTAGGCGGGTGTCGCGGAGGCCGGCGTCGACGAACCGCCGGTTGACCGACTGGAAGACCTTCGATTCGAGGATCCTGCCGTCGATCGACTGGTAGATCTGCTCCTTGAAGTCGCCGATGTCCTCGGCGCTCTTGTTTTCGACGCCCACGAAGCAGATTCGCCGGGACGGCGGCGGGAGCGGTTCGGCTCCCTCCTCGTATGTCACCTGTTGCACGGCCGCATCAACGTGCCGGGCGAGGAGCTTGGCGACCGCATCGTTGACCAGCGGGGTGAACGTTTCCTGCCCCGCCTGGTGGCTGCCGATCATGGCATCCTCGCCAGGCATCATCACACGGGCGAACTGCATGCTGCGGCAGCCGGCGGCGAGGAAAGCCAGCGGCGATGCCGCGAGCCCCTGCACGAGAAACGTGCGCCGGTCCGAACGATTCACGAGGCCCATGGTGCGACTCCCTCTTGGCTGCGCGAGGGCGGGGAGGATACCGCGGCCCCCCGTGCGGCACGAGAGCATTTCGGGCCTGAAATGCGGCCCCCCGGGCGCGGCCGGACACGCTCCGCTCGCTGCGGCGGCTCCTCGGCGACGCCTTTCGACGTGGTTGCATCATGGGCTCGGAGGCGCCTGAGGCTCGCTTCACGTGCCCGGCCGCGCCCTCGTCGGTTGCCGTGAACACAGATGCTGAGGAGCATGCCGCAGCCCGCGAACCAATGCGGCCTCCCAGCAGGTGCTTCACCCGCCACTAGCCGCGGTGCAGCACGAAGCCCTCGATCGCCTCGTATTCCGGCAGGCCGAGACGGTCGTAGAGGCGGGCCGTCTCGCGGTTGCGATCCTCGGCCCGCTGCCAGAATTCCCGCGGGTCGGTGGG
>JBIIGJ010000069.1:0-18033 GCA_044236455.1 Pirellulales bacterium | reverse complement strand
ACTAGCCGCGGTGCAGCACGAAGCCCTCGATCGCCTCGTATTCCGGCAGGCCGAGACGGTCGTAGAGGCGGGCCGTCTCGCGGTTGCGATCCTCGGCCCGCTGCCAGAATTCCCGCGGGTCGGTGGGGCCCGGGAAGAGCGCCCGGTCCTTCTGGCTCTCGTGCTTGAAGATCGCCATCCGCTTGCGGTTCACCTCGTCGGGCGAGAGGGGCACGGCCATGTCGATCTCGTGCGGTTCCCATTCCTGCCAGGCGCCGCGGTAGAGCCAGAGTTCGCAGTCGCGGGCCCACTCACGGTCGGCCAGGCTCTCCAGCGACCTGAAGATCGCGTTCAGGCAGACGCGGTGCGTGCCGTGCGGATCGGAGAGGTCACCGGCCGCATAGATCTGGTGCGGCTTCACCTCGTCGAGGAGTTTTGAGGTGATGGCGATGTCGTCCGCACCGATCGGCTTCTTGCGGACACGTCCCGTCTCGTAGAACGGCAGGTCGAGGAAATGGATGTGTTCCGGCTTCACACCGGAGTAGCGGGCGCCGGCGCGGGCTTCCGTCCGGCGGATGAGCCCTTTCACGGCCTGCAGCTCCGGCAGGTCGACCTCGCCGGCGTGCTTCGTGCGCAGGAATGTGCGGATCTTGTCGGCGATCTCGCTCGGCTTCGTGCCGACGCCGAAGGCCCGGCAGAATTCCTCCACGAAGTCGACGTGCCTGTCGGCCGATTCGTCCCAGACGGCGATGTTGCCGCTGGTCTGGTAGGCCACGTGCACCTCGTGCCCCTGCTCACAGAGGCGGATGAAGGTGCCGCCCATGCTGATCACGTCGTCGTCGGGGTGCGGGCTGAAGATCACAATCCGCTTCGGGAAATCGTCTGACTTGGCTCCGCGGCCAGTGGCCGCCTCCTGTGCGCTCCCGCGGACCTTCCGCGGCCGGCCCGGCTTGCCGCCCGGCCAGCCAGTGATCGTGTCCTGCATCGTGCGGAAGACCTCGATGTTGAGGTCGTAGGCCCGGCCGCGATTGCTGACCAGATCCTGCAGGCCGTGCTCGCTGTAGTCTTCGTCGGTGAGCTTGAGGATCGGCTTCTTCAGCTGGAGTGCCAGCCAGATGACGGCCTTCCGCGTGAGGGCTTCGGTCCACTCCAGGCCCATCGAGTCGAGCGGGCCCACGAGCCAGGGCGCATCGAACCGCGTGAGCCTTGCCGCAGCGGCCCGGTCGAGCACGAACCGGGCGTCGGTGTGCTGCTGCAGCGCGCTTGCCGACACATGGCTGCACGGCGGTTCCTCGACCGCCTTGCGGACGATCGGGGCCTTGTGCTCGCCGAAGGCGAGGAGCACGACCCGGCGGGCGTCGAGAATCGATCCCACACCCATCGTGACCGCCTGCCGCGGCACGTTCCACTCCCCGAAGAAATCGCTGGCGGCGTCGGATCGCGTCACGCTGTCGAGCGTGATGAGCCGGGTGCGGCTTTCGACCGCGCTGCCCGGCTCGTTGAAGCCGATGTGGCCGGTCCGCCCGATGCCAAGCAGCTGCAGGTCGATGCCGCCCGCGTCCCGAATCATCTCTTCGTAGCGGGCACAGGCCTCGGCGACCTTCTCGCGGGGCAGCAGGCCATCGGGGATGTGGATCGCGTCGGCCGGAATGTCGAGGTGGTCGAAGAGGTGTTCCCGCATGAAGCGGTGGTAGCTCTGCAGCGCGTCGGGCTGCATCGGCCAGTACTCGTCGAGGTTGAACGTGACGACCGTTTTGAACGACACGGCCTCCTCGCGGTGCAGCCGGATCAGCTCGTCGTAGACGGCGACCGGCGTGCTGCCGGTGGCGAGGCCGAGCACCGTCTTCTGGCCGGCCGCCGCACGGGCCTGCACCAAGTCGGCGATCTCGCGGGCCACGGCGCGGCTGGCGTCGCCCGGCTGGTCGTAGACGGTGACGGGGATCCGCTCGACCGTGTGCACGTGGGGCAGGGGGCCGCGGTAGATCGGTGACGACGGGACGGTGGTGCGGCTGGCGGGCATGGCATCTCCTCGGTGCAAGAACGGTGCGAATGCGTCAGGGCGAATGGCTTCCGGCAAGCATACATTCAACCAGCTCATCGCGTCAGCGGCAGGCGGCGAGGCTCGTCGCTCGCTGGGCCAGCGGACATTCCGGCAGGAGCCTTAGCCCGTGTCCTTGACCGCGGTCGTAGAGTTCTCCGAGTGTTTTCGTATCAGAGCGGATCGCAGGGCCGCGGTTCCATCCCAATGGGAAACGAGGCGAGCCCGATGAATTTCGTTCCGCTGACGTGGTCAAAGAAGCGGCGAGTCCATCGCGGGGCCACGCTCGTGGAACTGCTCATCGTGGTGGCCGTGGTCGGCGTGCTCCTGGCCCTCCTGCTGCCGGCGGTTCAGGCCGCCCGCGAGGCCTCGCGCCGCGCCGACTGCTCGTCGAGCCTGCGGCAGATCGGGCTCGCCGTCCACCAGTATTTCGACACCCACGGGGGCAGGTTTTTTTTGCACCACCCCTATCTGGCCGATGTCGATGCCAATTCGACCGCGACCGATACCTTCGCGGAGATCTACTGGGCCGACAAACTCCAGCCCTTCATCGGCGGGCGAATCGGCGACGTGGAGCAACTGGCCCGGCAGGGAATCACCGACGACACGATCTATCGGTGTCCCAATGACCTCTCCGGCAAGGAGATCCACCTCGACGAGTCGGGCCAGCCGGATGGGCTGTCGCACCGCGTGAGCTACCTGCTCAACTCGCTGCTCACGCACAACACCCGCCGTTACGGGGCCTGGACGCTGGCCCGCTTCCAGAACGAGGTGGGGCTATCGAAATTCGTCGGCATGGTGGAGCGGGAGGCGGGGCAGTTCACGGTGGAACTCGGCAACGACCCCCGGCAGGACGATTTCGACGTCTGGTTGGGGACTGGCATCTTCGGCCCGTGGATCGCCAGCGGCCGGCACGCCGGCGTGGCCAACTCTCTTTATCTCGACGGCCACGTGGCGGCGGTCGCATGGGACACCATGGTGGCCGATCTGTTTCCCGGCAAGCAGGTGCTCGTCGAGGACGGTACGTATCCGCAGTAACGGCGGCGGGCCACGCTCGCGAGCCCGTTTCCCGTGCATTCGAGAGTTCAGATTGTCGGCAGACTGTCATTACAGTGTGCTCCGGGGCGGGGTGCGTGCGGAGCATGGACGCGCTCTCGTGAAGGCGATGCACTCGACCACCCACTTCATCGGCAGGGTGGGTGTGGCCCGCGTCGGCCTGGCGGCGATGAACCTCGCCCTCTGGGACATCCAGCTCAGGCTGGAGGAGCAGCCGCTCTGGCGGCACCTCGGCCCCTGCAAGACAAAAGTGAAGGCCTACAACACCGACGGCGGCTGGCTCACCTGGAGCACCGAGGAACTCATCTCCGACATGCACCGGATCATCGACCGCGGCTTCGACGCGGTGAAGATGAAGCTCGGCCGGCCCGACCCGCGTGAGGATTTCAAGCGGGTGAAGGCGGTGCGGAAGGCGATTGGTGACAAGATCAAGCTGATGGTCGACGTGAACACCGTCTGGGACCTGAAGACGGCGATCGTCTGGGGCCGCCGGCTCGAGCAGTTCGACATCGCCTGGCTCGAGGAGCTGATGTATCCCTTCGACGTGCGGGCCCACACCGAACTGGCCAAGGCCCTCGACGTGCCGATCGCCGTCGGCGAGACGATCTACACGCTCCCCGAGGTGCCGGGCGTGGGCGGCAAGCTCACCGACGCGGTGCTGGAAAAACACCGCGTGGCGTGACGTCGGTTTCTGGCTCAGGTCTTGTTTCAGGTCTGGGGCGCGACCCAGCGGTAGGCGGCCCGCGACGCCTCCGCGTAGAACCACCGCTCCGCCTCCGGGCCCTTGCGCGCGACATACGGCTTCACGAGCGTCTGCGGCCGATGGTGTCGTTCATGGGCGAGGCTCCTTCTTGCCAGACTGTCCGAACAGAGGCAGGCGAGCCCCGGCTAGGGCGGTGCCAGGCGCCTGGCCGTGGCGTCATCCGTCGGCCACGGTAGAGTGGGGCGAGGTTGATCGCCCGCCCTGACGGTTCCGGAGACCTGCCATGGTTCCTGTCCGTGTGATCGAAAACAAGTCGACCGCCTATAAGGAGGTTCGCAAGCTGCTGCTGGGGGGCGAGGTGCATCCCGGCCAACGTCTCTCGCACCGGTCGCTTGCCAAGGATCTGGGGCTCTCCCGCAGTCCGGTTCGCGAGGCACTCCTGCAGCTCGAGGCGGAGGGCTTCATCGAGCACCGGCCGCAGTCGGGGGTTTATCTCCGCGATGTGAGCCCGCAGGAGCTCGAGGAACTCTACGACATGCGGGAGGTGATCGAGCCCTATGCAGCTGAGCGGGCCGCCCGCCTGGCCAGCCCGGCCCAGCTCGAACAGCTCCGCGCGGTCTGCGACGAGATCACGGCGATCGCCAAGCAGCCAGGGCTCGCTCAGTGGCTCGAATCGGCGAAGCAACGCCGCTGAACTCTCTCCTGCGATTACCATGAAACCCTTTCCCGTGCTCCGTTCGCTGCCGGCCCGCCTCTGGCGGCTGGTGACGACTCCCTACGATCCCGCCCCGCACGTCGATAGCTTCATGGAGCGGGCCCAGACGCAGGAGCAGCCGCGGGCCAGTGTGACCGTGGCGGTGCTTACCTCCCGCGAGAGCAGGAAGTTCTTCGGCGTGGACGTCGCGCGACGGGGCATCCAGCCGGTGTTCCTCAGGATCGTGAACCGGTCGCCGGAGAGTCTGCGGCTGCAGATGGTGAGCATCGACCCCAACTACTTCACGCCGCTGGAGGCGGCCGGGGTCAACCACTTTTCCATCTTCCGCCGGCTGTCAGCCTTCGGGGCGGTCGGCTGGGTGTTTCTGCCGCTGCTCGCGCTTGTGCCCCTCAAGCTGATCACGGCCTGGCTGAACAATGCCCGCATGGATGACTTCTTTCGCGAACACGGCTTTCGACTGGGGGCGATCGCGCCGGGAGAAACGGCCGAGGGCTTCGTCTTCACCACCCTCGACCTCGGCACGAAGGCCGTGCACGTGCGGCTCACGACGCTCGGCAACATCCGGAAGACCATCGCCGCCGCGGTCGACCCCGCGATTGCCGAGACACCTAGCGGGCCCGCCGCCACCGACTTTTTCTTCACCCTGCCGGTGCCGGGCATCGCCGCCGATTACCTCGACAGGGATTTCGCCAGCATCCGGCCAGCCGCGTCGGTGGAGCCCTGCACTGCCGATACGCTCGTGTCGCGGCTGGAGGCGATGCCGTCGGCCACGATGAATGCCTCGCAGTCGCGGCGCGGCGATCCCGTGAACCTCGTCCTCGTCGGCGAGTTCGAGACGCTCCTGAGCGGGTTTGCCGCGCGGTGGGACGAGAGCGAGACGATCACGCTGGCCACCTGCTGGAAGACGGTGCGGGCGTTTCTGTGGGGATCGAACTACCGCTATTCGCCAGTCAGCCCGCTGCATCTCTTCGGCCGCGATCAGGACATCGCCCTGCAACGCACGCGGCACTCGATCAACGAGCGGCTTCACCTGCGGCTCTGGCTCACGCCGCTCGCCTTCGAGGGGAAGCCGGTGTGGGTGGGGCAGGTGAGCCGCGACATCGGTGTGCGGTTCACCACGAAGGCGTGGAACCTGACCACGCACCGCATCGATCCCAACGTCGACGAGTCACGGGACTACGTGATCGAAGACCTGATGCTGACGGGGCGGGTGGAGGCGGCGGGCTACGTGGGCGGCGTGGCTGCCTGCCCCCGCGATGCGCCCCACCGCAACCTCACCGGCGATCCTTATTACACCGACGGCAAGCGAGCCGTCATCCTGCTGTCGCCGAAGCGGACACAGCCCGCCGGAATCGACGGATGCGGAGGAGCCTCAGGCGTATCCTCGCCGTAGCGACGGAGCATCTGCCGATTCCGGCGACGTTGCCCCAGATGTGGTGCCTGGCACCTTTTTAGAGGTCGACCGTGCGGCCGGTGCGGAAGGCCTCGTCGGCGGCCATCACGATCCGCAGGCTGTTGACCGCGTCACTCATGTGGTCGGAGAGGTCGCGGTCGTTCTGGATCGCGTCCAGAAATACCTTCTGCTCCAGGAGGCAAAGGCCGTCGTGGTCGGGCTCGCCGGCGCAGTCGATGTATTCGTCGGCCTTCGCAAATGAACCGTCGGGTTTGAGTTCGCCGTGGTGGAGCCGCAGCAGCGAGGCCTTCGTGTGCCCCTCGACGTCGTCGCTGGCGGTGTCGCCCTCCTTCACGCCCGCGATGCTCACGCAGCCCTTCGGGCCGACCACGTCCTTCACGAAGTAGGCGACATCGCTCATCATCGGCCCCCAGCCCGCCTCGTACCAGCCGACGGAGCCGTCGGCGAAGGTCACCTGCAGCTGGCCGTAGTTGTACATGCCGGGCTTGAGCTCCTCCGTGAGCCGCGCGCCGATGGCACTCACGCGGACGGGGCGGGACCGCGTCATCAGGCACATGATGTCGACGTAGTGCACGCCGCAGTCGACGATCGGTGACATCGAGTTCATCAGCGACTTGTGCGTCTTCCACATGTCGCCCGACGACTGCTGGTTGAGGTTCATCCGCATCACGAGCGGCTTGCCGAGCGTGCGGGCCGTCTCGACGAAGCGGGCCCACGTGGGGTGCACCCGCAGGATGTAGCCGACGACCAGCTTCTTGCCGGCCGCCTTCGCCGCCCGGACCACCTCCTCCGCCTCGGCCACCGTCACCGCCACCGGCTTCTCGAGAAACACGTGGCAGCCGGCGGCGAACGCCCGCTTCGCATAGGCGGCGTGCGTGTCGGGGTAGGTGTTGATCGAGACGGCGTCGGGCTTCGTGGCGGCGAGGGCCTCGTCGAAGTCGGTGAACTGGCGATAGTCGCCCCCTACCGCCGAGAGCAGCTGGCGGCGCGACGCCTCCCCCCGCGAGACGACGCCGACGATTTCGAACTCCGGCAGCGCGTGGTAGGCCTTGGCATGGGAGGTACCCATGTGGCCGCAGCCCACGACGAGGATCCTGATCGGCTTGGCCATGACGTGTGGAGTCCTTCCGCGGGCCGTGGGCCCGCCAGTGAGGGGAATAACGCGTTCGTCCGCGTCGCGCTTCACGTGTGAAGGGCGGAGTATCGCCTTTTTCAAACCGCGTGCCAACGGGCTGTCGCTGCCGCGATGATTGCGATATTTTTTCACCGCCGGTAGTGTTTTCCCACGCCACGAGGACGACGGCTCTCCCATGACACCACGCATTCTGCTCACGACGACATCGTTTCAGGACACGCCGGGCGAGCATCACGCGGCGCTCGCCGCCACGGGCTGGGAGGTCGTCACCGCCCGCGGTCCGCTCTCCGAGGCCGATACGCTAGCGCTCGTGGGCGACGTCGACGGCTACATCTGCGGCGATGACGTGATCACCCGCGCCGTGCTTACGAAGGCGACGCCGCGGCTCAAGGTGCTGAGCAAGTACGGCATCGGTGTCGACAAGATCGACGTGCCGGCCTGCACCGAACTGGGTATTCCGCTGCTCTTCACGCCCGGCGTCAACCACACCACCGTCGCCGAGCACACGTTCCTTCTGCTCCTGGCCCTCGAGAAGAGCCTGCTCTTCCACACCGATTCGACCCGCTCGGGCGGCTGGAAGCGGCAGACGGGCCACGAACTGCTCGACAAGACGATCGGGATCGTGGGGATGGGCCGGATCGGCAAGGAGGTGGCCATCCGGGCGAAGGCCTTCGGCATGCGGCCGATCGGCTACGACATTCACTGGGACGACGCCTTCGCCGCCGGGCACGGTGTCGAGCGGGCGGCAACGCTCGACGAGCTGTTCGCCAAGTCCGACTACATCTCGCTCCACACGAACCTCACGCCCGAGACCCGCGACCTCATCCGGGCCGAAACAATTCACAAGATGAAGCCGGGCGTGATCATCCTGAACTGCGCCCGCGGCGAGATCGTCAACACCGCCGACATGGCCGCCGCGCTTGAGTCGGGCCGCGTTCGTGGCTACGGCACCGACGTGCTCGACGAGGAGCCGCCCCGGGCCGACCACCCGCTCACGAAGCTGCCTAACTGCGTCGTCACGCCGCATGTCGGCTCTCGAACCCACGAGAGCGTGCAGCGGCAGGCGATGGCCGCCGTCACGAACCTGATCCGGGCGATGCACGGCGAGCCGCCGCTCGCGCAGGTCAACCCCACCGTGCCCGTGAAGAAGGTCGTCTGAACGCCTCAGCCTTAGCGAACACGCCACCCAACGGCCCAGCGAGGCCCATAGGAAAGGATCACTGAGCACCCATGTCGGAAACATTCTTCGTCGTCCCTGTCGCCGCACACGAGACGCTCGTCCGCACCGCCTACCAGCACCGCGGCTTTGACGCCACCGAGGCCGATCAGGCGGCCCGGCTCGCCACCGCGGCCACCCGCCACGGCATCCGCACGCACAATGCCATCAAGGCGATCCACCTCGACGACCTGTTTGGCTCGAAGGCGGGCGGCTGCGTGCCGAAGGCGGCGATCAGGAAACTGCCCACCCGCTTCGACGCGGCCGAGGTGTGGGATGCCGGGAAGAAGCTCGGGCAGGCGGTGGCCTGGGAGGCGATCGACACCTGCATGCGGCTGGCCGACAAGCATGGCACGGGCACGGTGTCGGTCGATAACGCGTTTCACTACCTGTGGGGCGGCGGCTACGTGATGGAGGCCGCGAAGAAGGGCTACATCGCCTACACCAACTGCACCGCGGCGCTGGCCGAGGTCGTGCCCTTTCGCGGCGTGTTTCCCACCCTCGGCACCAACCCGCACTCCTGGGGCTTTCCCACGAGCGACGCGGTCGGTTTTCCGATCGTGATCGACTGGGCGACGAGCGTGATCGCGATGGGCCGTGTGCAGCAGCTGAAGCGGGAGGGGAAGCCGCTCCCGCCGAACGCCGCCGTGGACAAAGACGGCAAGCCCACGACCGACCCCGACAAGGCCGTGTCGCTGATTCCGTTTGGCGACCACAAGGGCTACGGGCTGTCGTTGATCAACGAGATCGTGGCGGGGTTCATCGGCGGGTCGCTGCCGACGCTCCGCTGCCGGGCCCCGGTGGCGGGCGAGAAGCAGACCTGTGGCTTCTTCTTCCAGGTGATCCATCCCGAGGCGCTCTCGGGCGGCGCGTTCGCCGGCGGCCGCAGCCAGCAGGCCAACGTGAAGGCGGTGCTCGCCGATATCCTCGGCCACGGCAACGAGCAGTGTATGCTGCCCGGCCAAGTGGAAGCGCAGGCCGCGGCCCGCAGCGACGCGGCCGGCGGGTTGCTCTTCTCACGGGCGGAGGTGGAATCGCTCAATGAAATCGCCGTAGAAGCCGGCGTCGCCCCCTTCGATATCGACACACTCAAAACCGCGTAGGCCGCTTGGCAGTGACTGGCCGGCCTCAATTCATAGACCAAAGGAGATTCCCATGGCACTGCCCATCAAATCGAAGGATTCGTGTGCGTTCGACCAGGTCTCGCTCGGTGAGATCATGCTCCGGCTCGACCCCGGTGAGAGCCGGATCCGCACGGCCCGGCACTTCCAGGTGTGGGAAGGGGGCGGCGAATACAACGTGGCCCGCGGTCTGCGGAAATGCTTCGGGCTGAAGACCGCCGTGGTGACCGCCTTTGTCGACAACGAAGTGGGCCACCTCATCGAAGACTTCATCATGCAGGGGGGCGTCTGCACCGATTTCATCCAGTGGAAGCCGGATGACGGCATCGGCCGCTCCGTTCGCAACGGCCTCAATTTCACCGAGCGTGGCTTTGGCATCCGCGGCGCGGTGGGCGTGCCCGACCGGGGCAACTCGGCGGCCAGCCAGATGAAGCCGGGCGACATCGATTGGGACCATCTCTTCGGCAGACTCGGTGTGCGCTGGTTCCATACCGGCGGCATTTTCGCGGCGCTCTCGGCGACCACCGCCGCCCTGACGATCGAGGCCGTGCAGGCGGCCAAGAAGCACGGCACGATCGTGTCATACGACCTGAACTACAGGCCCAGCCTCTGGAAGAGCATCGGCGGGCTCGCCAAGGCCCAGGAGGTGAACCGCGAGATCGCGAAGCATGTCGATGTGATGATCGGCAACGAGGAGGATTTCACCGCGTCGCTCGGTTTCGAGGTGCAGGGCGTTGATCACTCCATCAGCACGATCGAGACCGACGCCTTCCGGAAGATGATCGAGACGGCCGTCAGGACCTTTCCAAACTTTAAGGTCGCGGCCACGACGCTCCGCCGCGTGATCACCGCCACGAAGAACGATTGGAGCGCGATCTGCTGGCACGACGGAAAGTTTTACGACAGCCGCCAGTATCCAGAACTAGAGATTCTTGATCGGGTGGGAGGTGGCGACAGCTTCGCCAGTGGCCTGGCCTTTGGGTTCCTTGAATTCAACTGTCCCCAGAAGGCGGTGGAGTATGGAGCCGCGCATGGGGCGCTTGCCTCGACCACGCCGGGCGACACCTCGATGGCGACCCGCAAAGAGGTGGAAAAACAGATCGCCGGCGGCGGGGCCCGGGTGGTCCGCTAGCGACGCCGGGTGTCGTTCGGAAGAGGGGACCGATTGACGGCGCCGCAGGATATCGGCAAACTGTTGCCCACTTGGAGTTGGGGGGGCGCCCGGATGCCCTCGAAGATACCTGTGCTGGGAATCCTGTTCCCGGCATGAGTCTCTCGGGAACGGTTGGTGTCGGGAACATCCATGCCATTTCCCCAGCCTCATTCTCTGCTCACAGTCGCGTCCTAAACTTTTTCACGCACCGGCCCGTTTGTTTTGGGTGGGCCGGCCACTTCAGGAACCTTTCCCATGAATGCAGGCTATGAATCGGCTTCTCGCGGCGGCGCTCAGCCAGTCCACACCGGCGGCCGTAACAATCTGGAACAGGTGATCGACGGGCTCGAGTTGCGGCTCGACGATCTGGCGACCTCGCAGCGGCAGACCAGGCTGGTTGTGCTCGGTGGATCGGTGTTGCTCCTGGGGCTGATGGGGCTCTTCGGACTCTCGCTCTACAGCACCCTGCAGCGGCAACTCAACGCGACGCAGTTGCAGAATGCATTCATGGCCAAGATCGACCAGGTCTGGCCCCCGCTCAGCCAGAAGTTCGTGGATTCCGCCATGAAGGCGGCGCCTGCCTACGGCGAACTGGCGATGCAGCGTTTTGAAAAGGTGCGGCCGCAGTTGGAGACCATGGTACTGCAGGAGACCGAGAATTTTGCGCAGCGCCTGCAGACCAACCTGCTGAAGAAATCCGAGGCGGGCATGCAGCGTGTCAGCGACAAGGTCGCGCAGGACCTCAAAAGGCAGTTGCCGAAGGTAACGGAGCAGAAACTCGACTCCATCGAGGAAAAGCTTCGCAACTCGCTGCTCGTGGAGGGGGGCGGCATCGCCGACGAACTCGAGGTCAAGGTCGCGAAGGAAAGGGACAGGGTCGAGAAGCTGTTGACGAAGCTCCCTATCGATCAGGTCGCCAAGGAGTCGGAGGAGAAGCTGCAGCGGCAGTTCATCCACCACGTGCTGATGATGATCGACCAGACGGTGACGGCGGACGAACCGCCTGCGAAGTGATCCCCGGCACGATCGACACTAAAACCATCCCAACCCAATCATGACCGAGGCCATTGGCCTCCCCAAGGAGCGTCCCATGTCTGATTTCACGAATGTCTCGCCCGCGCTTGAATCGAAGATCATGAAACTGCACAGCCGGATGGAGCAGACGGTGGCCCAGGGCCGCCGCCGGCTGCTCACCACCGCCGTCGTCATGGGGGGCCTGCTGCTGGCGGCCTCCGGTTATCTTTGGTTCCTCTATTCGAAGGTCGCCGAGTTTGCCGACGCGAGCACCATCGTCGAACTGGCGGCGGCCCAGGTCGAGCCCCAGCTCAATGTCGAGGCGTCGCGGTTTGGCGACACCCTCGAGGCCCAGGCGCCGGCGGTGATGGATCAGGCCGAGAAGGTGGTGCTCGCCGCGCCGCCCCAGATCGCCCGCGAGCTGGAGAGTTATGCCTCCACGTTCGTGGACAAGCAGCTCTCGTCGCTCGAGTCGCAGGCCTACGATGTGGCCAGCAAGACCCTGGAGGGGGCGATCGTCAAGGCCCGCGAGGAGGGCATCGACCTGACCGACGAAAAGCAACTCGACGCACTCATCGATTCGGCGGCACCGACGATGCGGGACACGCTGAAGAAGGTCCTCGACAAGCTCTATGCGGAGTACACCGTGGGGGCCGACAGCCTGGGCAGCTACATCGAGCAGCTCGTCGCCGCCGGCGGCGACAAGCAACTGACGCCGCTGCAGCAGAGCCAGCGGGAAATCCTGCTGACCGGTCTGGCCCTCATCAAGAAGATCGAGTCCGACCCCGCCAGGTCACCGTTGCAGAAGGTGATCGACGGACGGGAATAGCAGGCTGTCGGAAGCAGCCCGCGCGGCGAGTGGCGAGGACGCCGTCTTTTGACAGTGTGGCGGACCCTGGTCACACTATGAAAAGGGGCTGCCGGAATCCCGGCAGCCCCTTCGTCATGAGCTGTGTGGGCAGCCATGGTCGGAATACGTCATGGGCAAAACACTTGGTTTGAATAGGGAGCCGACCCGTCATGCAGCCAGCCGACCGCCTGCAGTCATCTGTCACCCGCGCCGCCAGCCGTCGTGATTTCCTGGCCACCACCACGCAGGCCGCCGCGGCGGTGGCGGCGACCTCCCTCTCGGGCACGCTCCTCTCCGGCCGGCCGATCCCACACGTCCACGCCGCCGGCACGGATGAAATCCGCGTGGCGCTGATCGGCTGCGGCGGCCGTGGCGGTGGCGCGGCGGTCGATGCGCTCTCCGTCCCGGGGGCACCGATCAAGGTGGTGGCGATGGCGGACGTGTTTCGCGACCGGGCCGAGATCGTGAAGCGGTCGTTGGGCGAGCAGTTCAAGGAACGCGTCGACGTGCCCGAGGAGCGGACCTTCATCGGTTTCGACGGCTACAAGCAGGCGATCGACTGCCTCCGGCCGGGCGACATCGCGCTGTTCGCCACGCCGCCGGCGTTTCGGGCGCCGCACTTTGCCTACGCCATCGAGAAGGGCGTGCACACGTTCATGGAGAAGCCGGTGTCGGTCGACGGTCCGACCACGAAGCGGATCATCGAACTGGCGGCAAAGGCGACGGAGAAGAACCTCAAGGTGGGCGTGGGACTGATGTGCCGCCACTGTGACCGTCGCCAGGAACTCCTGGAGCGGCTGCGGAATGGGGAGGCCGGGGAGCTGATCTCCTTCCACGGTTATCGTGAGCACAATCCGCCCCACAATCTCGATCTCGCGCCTGGTCCGCAGGGGATGAGCGAGCTGCTCTGGCAAATCAAGCGGTTCCACAACTTCCTCTGGGCCTCCGGCGGCATTTTCAGCGACTACTGCGTGCATCACATCGACGAGGTCTGCTGGATGAAGGGGGCATGGCCGGTGAGCGCCGTGGCGATCGGCGCCCGGCAATTGCGGGGCAAGATCGATGACCAGAACTTCGACAACTACGGCATTGAATACACGTTCGACGACGGGGCGAAGTTCTTCTACACCTGCCAGGTGATGAAGGACTGCGACAGCAAGTTTGGACTGTGGGGGCAGGGATCCAAGTCGGCGTTCGCGATCTCGGCGAGCGGCCACTCGCCCGCCCGGTGTGCTATCTACAAGAGCCAGCGTGTGGACAAGGGCAACGTCGCCTGGGCGGCGGAGCAGCCCGAGCCCAATCCCTATCGCCGTGAGTGGGAGCACCTCGTCGCGGCGATCATCGCCGACGAGCCCTACAACGAGGCGGTGCGGGGCGCCCAGGCGAGCCTGGCCACGGCGATGGGCCGGTTCGCCGCGCACACCGGCAAGCCGGTGACCTACGACGAGATGCTTAACTGTCCTGACGACCTGACCGCCGGCGTGGACAGCCTCACCGACGGGTCGCCGGCGCCCCTGGTGGCTGACAGTGAGGGCCGGTATCCGGTGCCGATGCCGGGCAAATACAAGTATGAGTATCGCAGCTGATGGGTGACCGCCGCGGGTTGCGGCCGGTTCGGTGACACGCAGTGAACAGGGGGAGAGCCATGAAAAACATCTGGATGGTATTGCTGGCGCTGATTGCCGGCGTGTTGGTGCTGATCGGATTCAGCGGGCCATCCGGCGAGAAGAAGGCCGCGACGCCCACGGCGGCCGCACCTGCTGCTGCGCCGGTGGCCGCACCGGCGCCGATTCAGACCCGCCAGACGCTCAAGAAGACAACCCAGAACGTGCTGGAACTGTCGGAGGCGCTCAAGCAGGGGGGCGTGCGGGCGGAGATGTCGATCAAGAGCCAGGGCCTCGAGGTCGCGGCCGACGCGTATCGGACGAGCGTTGGCAAGCTCTCGATCATCGCCGTCGATCAGAAGATGAACTTCTTCCAGGCAGAGAACGACCGGAAGCCAAAGGACTACAAGGAGTTCATGGACCGGATCGTCGAGCCCGGGAAGCCCGACGGCATCAATCTGCCGATGCTGCCCTACTACCAGGAATATGCCTACGATCCCGAGGCGAAGGAACTCGTCGTCATCGAGTTCCCGGCGAAGAAGGAACAGCGGCAGAAGGAGACGACGGGCGCCGCCGGGCTGTGATCCAGGTCAGTGTGACATTCGGTCATACCGTTGAGGATTGGGCATGTCCCATTGCTTCCGCTCCGGGCTATTTTGACGGAGTGTAGAAAAAGCCCCCTGCGGAAGCCGGGGGACTCCTGGAGGTTCACCGCTCCGCAGTGTCGTCCCGTCTGTCATCCGGGCTGCCGTAGGTGGGCAGCCGCCGGTCGGGCACCTCGAGCGCGAGCAGGTGCAGCGTTGTGACGTAGATCCGCCCGCCATACTGGCCCCAACGGTCGGGAACGGCGCCGAGCGGGTCCCAACTGCCGGCCCGCGGGCCTTGCCGCTCCTGGGTCTGCTCGAGCGTGGCCGCCAATTGGTCGTACCAGTCTGTCCACTCGTCGCCGCCGGTGTGCACGAGCACCTGCGATGCGTAATACCAGAGATAGCAGTCGCGGGTCTTCTCCTGTGCCGAGCCATAGCCCGGTCGCAGCGACGCCAGCGCCCGGGCCGACTGTTGCACGCGGGGATCGGAGGCGGTCCAGCCGGTGTGCAGCCGCATCAGCGTGCCGACGGCGGTCATGCAGCCGGCCGACAGCTGCGACGGCCGCTGCTGCGTGTTGCGAGGGTTGTAGTGATACTTCGCCGGATCGCCGGTGATCGCGGAGGCCTCGAGCAGCGTCTTCACGCCGTCGAGCGACTGCGGCTCGACCTCCACGCCCGCCAGCCGACCCGACCGCAACGCCACGAGCATCCAGCCGCTCACCGAGAGATCGGCGTCGGAGCGGGGTGTGTAGCGCCAGCCGCCGCGGGTGGGGTGCTGGCTCGCGGCGATGAAGCCGCAGGCTCGGGCCGCCGCCGGCTTGATGAGCGGATCACCCGTCATACCCACCGCCTCGCAGAGGGCCATCGAGGCGATGCCATGGCTGTAGAGCCAGGCACAACTGTCGGAGAGCTTGTCGGAGGGCAGGTAGAGATCGCCGTCGGGCTTCTGCACCGACAGCAGGAACTCCAGGCCGCGGCGGACGGTGTCGCGATGCCTGCCGCCGAAGTGATCGTGGCCGGCGCCCAGGAAGCTGAGGATCGCCAGCCCGGTGGCGGCGGTGTCGCAGGAGAGCTTGGGCGTGTCGGCGGCGGTCGCTCCGGGGAAGGTCCCCAGCCGCCACCGGCCGTCGGGCTGCTGCGCCCGCGCGAGGAAGTCGAGTCCGCGATCAACCATCGCATCGGCCGCCACGCGGGTCTTCTCACGGATCACCAGTTCGCCCTCGGGCTGCTCCCGGCCGCGGGCGTCGCGGTTGGCTCGTGAACGCCGGGCGAAGGGGATGGCGATCTCGCGGACGCGGCCCTCGACCGGCAGCGTCACGGCCGCCACGCGGCCCAGCGGCTGCGGCGCGATCGCGACCTCTGGACCGTTCCCCCGGTCTCTGCCCGCCAGATCCCCGCCAACGACGCCAGCCCCGGCCCCAGTCGCCGACAAAGCCCCGGCTTCGGCCACACTGGAAAGCTCTTCGCCATCGGTCTCGACGCCAGCCCCGCCTGTTGCCGTCGTCGGGCCTGCCAGACTGCGTGTCGCGGTCGTGGGCCGGCTGCCCAGTCTTGGCATCGCCGCGGGCATCGGTGTGCCCTTGTCACCGCCGCCTGCGGCCGTTGCCGCGTCGCCCGCTCCCGCTGCAGGAATCGCGATGGCGGCAGCGGTTGTGTTGGTGGCTGCCATCGCGCCCGAGCCTGCGGCGCCGACAGGTGAGGAACGCACGAGCGGCGCCGGTGACACGGCACCTCGCGCGGCGGCCGCGCCCGTTTCGGATGCCGAGATGGCGGCTGCGCTGCCCGCCGAAGTCTGCGCCGCATCGGGCCGGGCGACCGTGAGGCCCGTCGCGCTGCCTGCAGGAGCGGTGGCCGCGGCGCCGGCCTGGGCGGTCGCGGGGGAATCGGCGGCGGCGGCTGCCGTCGGGCTACGCAGCGGCGCCCAGTTGCCGCGGTCAGCCCGCGATCGCAAATCGGTGAGGCTCGTGGTCGGAGACTGCGGCCGCGGGGCAGCACTGGCAGTCGGCGATGCGGCTGCGGTGCCCACAGGCGGGCTGATCGGGGCGACCGTCTGCGGGGGAGCATCGGCACTGTCGGCGGCGGCATCGACGGCCACCGCGCGACGGGCCGACTTGGCGACGGCCTGCGGCTGCGGGGCCACTTCCTCGCGGGCGGCTTGAGGCAGCCGCGGGGGAAGCGGTGGCGTGTCGGGCACCGCCGGCGCCATGGCGACCTCGCGGGGCCGGCGGCGGGCCACGCTGGCAGACTCCTGCTCTGTCGGCCGCGGCAGCAGTGATGCCGGCTTCGGCGCAGCGGCCGCGGCATTTGTTCCCGGTGCGGCGGCCACCTGTGCGGCCGTGGCGGCAGCCGGTGCGGCGGCTGCATCAAGCCGCTGCCGCTCGAGTGCGGCTGCCTGGTCGGCAGGCAGCTTCTCCGGCGCGGTGTCACGCGGTGCGGCTGATCGTGCGAGCGCGGGGGGCGTGACGGCGACCGGCAGCGGCTGCTCCGGCTCGGGCTGCGGGACAGCGGGTGGTTTGACGCGGTCGGCCGCGGGCCGCGGTGGTTCCTGTGGCTTCCTGGGGGCCACCTGCATGTCGAGCGGCCGCTCGTGGGCTGGCTTCGCAGCAGAAGGCGACTTCGGCACGTGCAGCGGGAAATCGGCAGCCAGCTTCGGCTTCAGGGCCGGCTTCGCGGCGGTGGCATCCTGAGGCTTGCTGCCGAGCAGCGTCAGCCGGGTCGTGGTGAGGCCGCCCCAGAGCAAGAGATGCACGAGGCCGCTGAGAGCCGCCGCCAGCGCCAGCCGCCGGGCATAGACGCCACGCTCCGACATGCCGGCACGCTGATGGGAGGTGGCTGCCATGATGAGAGCACTGCTACGGTTGCTGTTCTTCCGCCGATTGCACCTGGTAGTCCTCGATCCCTGCCTCCACGCACGCATTCATCACCGCCACGACGAACTTGTGCGCCACGTTTTCGTCCGCCCGCACGATCACCGTCTGCCGCTTGGGATTGTCGGCCGCCGCCTGCTTGAGAAGCGTCTGCAGTTCGGCAAGCGATACCGGGCGGGCGCCCACGAAGGAGTTGCCGTCACGGTCGATGTTCACGAGAAATTCCCGGGGCCGGCTCGTGAGCGGCTTGGCGGCGCTCGCCTTGGGCAGCACGACGTCGATGAACCGGTCGGCCTCGTCGAGCTTGCTGGCCACGAGGAAGAAGATCATCAGGAGAAACACGACGTCGATCATGGGCGTCAGTTCGAGCCCGCTGCCGAGGCGTCCCTTGTTGATCCGTACGCTCATGGTTTGCCCGCCGTGGGAGTGTCGCCGGCCAGCTGCGCGGGCGTCACGCGGCCCTTGTTCTCATACCGCTCCATCTGCGGCAGCATGCCTGCCACGACGCTGTCGACGCGGCGGAAGCCCGCCAGGATCCGCCCCTCCAGGAAGTGAGCGATGATCGCGGCGGGGATCGCCAC
>JBIIGJ010000100.1:0-12241 GCA_044236455.1 Pirellulales bacterium | reverse complement strand
GCCGGCGCAGCCTTCTCACCGAAGCCGTAGGCCACCTTGAAGAAGGCCTTGATCGCCTCCTTGTGCTGATCCTGCTCGAAGAGCACCTCGCCTTCCATGAGCCGGGCCCGCGCCGCGATCTCCGAGCGGTCGGCATCGGCCAGGGCACGGTAGCCGGCGAGTGCCTCGTCGAGCCGGCCCAGGTTCTGCCGCGCCCAGGCTGCCGCATAGCGAGCTTGCGGCGCCTGCGGCGAATCGGGCTCCGTGGCGATGAAGCGATCGGCGGTCGCGAGGCTCTCGGCCCACTTCTCCTGGGAAGCCAAGGCCTCCGCCCCCCGCACGAACGCGAGGCCGCGGAGATCGGCCGAGGGAAGCCGCTTAGGATCGGCGAGCGCCGCCTGGAAGGCCGTCGCCGCCTCGGCGAGTTTGCCCGCCTTGAAGAGCGACTCTCCCCGCATCGCGTGTGCGTCGGCGGCGAGCGGGCCGTTGGGATGCTTGGCCACCTGCTCCGCGAAAGCCTGGGCCGCGGCCATGTGGTCGCCTCGCGAGACGAACGTCCACGCGAGCTTGTGGCGGGCCTGCTCCAGCAGTGTTGCGTTCGACGTACCCGCTTCCTTTGCCATGCCGACGCGATCAATTGCGGCACGATACGCCGCGGCGGCTTCACCATAACGACCGGCATTCCATTCCTGCTCGCCCAGTTCGAACCAGGCATCTGCGGCATACGTCGACTCCGGGAACCGTTTCACGAACGCGGTGAAGGTCTTCGCCGCGTCGTCGCGGCGGCCGGCGAGCGACTGGGCCGCGCCCATTTCGAACATCGCGCGGTCGGCCGCAGGACCAGCGGGCTGGCCATCGAGCAGTTTCTGGAACGCGGCCGCGGCCTCCGCATACTGCTTCAGTCCCGACAGGCAGAGGCCCTCCAGGAGCATGGCTTCGGGAACGGCGTCGGCATCAAGGGTTTTTCCCGCCGCCTTGCGGCCGAGCACGGCCCGGGCGTCGGCCAGGCCGCCCTGGAATTCGGTCTTCCGCTGGCGGACGTCGGCCCGCGCCAGGAGGGCGGGCACGGCGGCACTGGAGTCGGGATACCCGTCGAGCAGTTCCGTCCAGGTCTTCACTGCCTCGTCGAGCCGCCCCCTGGCCTCGTGGCACCAGCCGCTGGCGAGCAAGCACCAGGCCGCGCGGGGTCCCTTCGGTTTGAGTTCGCGGGCCTTGCCGAAGGCCTGGATCGCCTCGTCGAGCCGGCCTGCATCCTGCCGCGTCTGGCCGAGGCGATACCAGGCCACCTCGGCGTTTTGGCCGGCAGGAAACTCGGCCACCAGCCGCTCGGCCGAGGCGAGCGCGCCGGGCTTGTCGCCCACCTCCCGCTGTGCCCGCACTAGCAGCAGCAGGGCATCTTCGCGCCGCGGCCACTTGGGGTGACTGCGGTCGAGCGACGTGAGCACCTTGGCCGCCTCGGCTGGTTTCTTCAGTTCGACGAGCGCCGTGGCGTCGAGCAGCGCTGCCTCGGCCGCCGCTTCGCCCGACAGTCCACCCGCGGCGGCCGCGAGCGCTTCGTGCGCTGGTTGCCACTGTTTGGCAGTGATGAGCGAGACGCCCTGTCGCAGACGCCAGCGGGCCAGTCGCGCCGGGTCGGTGGTCGGTGCAGCCGCCGCGATCAGCTCCCGGTAGGCCCCCGCGGCGCCGGCAGCATCACCCTTGGCAAGCAGCGCCTCGGAGCGGATCGCCTTGACGTCGGCCACCGTGGCATCGGTCTGGCCTGATTCCCCGGTCTTGTACGTCTTCAGGAAACGATCGGCCTGTGCGATCGCCTCCTCCGGTTTGCCCACGTCGAGCAGCGCGAGTGCCGCCATCGAACCGGCTGTCTTCGCTGCCGGTTCGTCGGGGTGGTCCTTGACGATTTGCGCATAGACGGTGGCCGCCTCCGCCTTCCCTTTGCCATCGGGAATCTCCCAGAGCGCATCGGCCCGGTCGAGCGCAAGCCTGGCCATCATGCGGCGTGCGTCGGCCTCAGGCTTCTGTCCACCGGCCACGAGCTTCGCCAACGCCTGTTCGGCGACCTTCGCGGCGCGGGCGGGTTGCTTGGCGTCGATTTCGAGCACGGCGAGCCGGTGGGCGGCTTCGGCTGCTTCCGGACCATCCTTCTCTGCCACCTTGCCGAGCCAATTGCGTGCTTGATCCTGATTCTTGGCCTCCGCGAACGCGATCCCGGCGGAGAGGGCGGCCCGCATGGCACGGGGCGAGTCGGGAAACCGGTCCGCGAACCGGCTGAACGCCTGGGCCGCCCCCGGCCAGTCCTTCCGGTTCCACCGCGCCGTTGCCAGACGGTCGAGCGCGTCGGCGGCCCGAGTGCCCTGGCCGTCGATCACGGCGGCGAGGATCTTCTCTGCATCGGCTGGGTTGGTGCCGGTGGTGGCCAGATCGGCCCGCCAGAGCGCGACATCGGCGGCGAGGGCATGCGTGGGAAAGGCCTCGGCGAACCGCTTCAGCGTGGCGGCGGCCTCGTCGCGTTTGCCGGTCTCGGCCTGTCCCACGCCAAGGGCATAGAGCACCTCCGGCAGTCGCGGAGCCTTGTCATGTTCGCGAACGAACCGCTGCCAGGCCGCGATCGCCTCGTCCCGCTTCCCAGACTGCCAGAGTGACTCGCCCAGATAGAAGAGGGCGTCGGGCGTCTGCGTCTGCCCCGGACTCTTCTCGAGGAATTCGGAGAGGCTGCGGGCAGCGGCTGCAAAAGCCTCCGCGGACGGCTTGGCCTGTGCGGCCTGGAAGGAACCGCGGGCCAACTCCCAGCGGGCGAGCGCCAGCGTGGCGGCGTCGGCCTTGCTCGTGATCACCTGTCGGAACGCTTCGGCTGCCTTCTCGAGTTGGTCGCTCTTGAGCATGCAGATGCCGAGGTAATACCGGCCCTTGGTCGCCAGCGGATCGTCGGGGTGGGCCTTGATGAGTGCCTGCCATTCCTCGGCGGCCAGATCCCAGGCCTCGCGATTCTGCAATGCCGCCGCCGCCGCATAGGCCGCGCGGGCGGCATCGCTCGAGCCCACCGCGTCGTCGGCACGAAGGCTTGGGGCGGACGCCAGCAGGGCCGCCGTCAGCAGCAGGCCGATGCCTAAGGAGCTGCGGCGCGGTGCGCGAATGCCGGACTGAAGACCGATCATGGAATAGTTCCGCCCGAGGCTGCCGAAAGGTGCCAGAGCCAGCCAGCCATGAATGTACCCGTGTGGCTGCGGCTGGTCACGAGGAAAAACCGGCTGATCACGGCCTGCGGTTGCCCGGCTGCCTACACTGAATGGTGCAGGAATTCGACGCCAAGGCACTGGCCAGCAACGAGCGAGGTGCCCTTGGCAGTCCGCAGAAGGCTCATGATCACCGGCGTGGTGCAGGGGGTGGGCTTTCGCCCGTTCGTCTGGCGGCGGGCGAGCCAGTTTGGCCTGGCCGGCTGGGTCGAAAACGGCTCCACCGGTGTGACCGTCGAGGTGCAGGGGCCGGCGGCCACCGTGCGGCAGTTCCTGGAAGGATTTTCCCTGGCCGCGCCGTCGCTGGCGGTCATCGATCACGTTTACGTCGACGCAGTACCCGTCGTGGCCGGGCCGCCTCCGTTCGCGATCCGTCGCAGTGTCGTACAGGCGGGGAACACGACCTCGCTGCCAGCCGACATCTCCACCTGTGAAGCATGCCTCGCCGAGGTGCTCACGCGAGGCAATC
The DNA here is from genome assembly GCA_044236455.1 of Pirellulales bacterium. Classification (GTDB taxonomy): domain Bacteria; phylum Planctomycetota; class Planctomycetia; order Pirellulales; family UBA1268; genus CAMCQY01. Next base: position 8,560 of record JBIIGJ010000100.1, on the reverse strand, counting down.
GCCGATACCGCTATCCGTTCACCAACTGCACCGACTGCGGCCCGCGGTTCACGATCATCGACGAAGTGCCCTACGACCGCGGAGCCACGACGATGCGAGGCTTCACGATGTGCCGGCAGTGTGCCGCCGAGTATGCCGATCCGAATGATCGCCGGTTTCATGCGCAGCCCAACGCCTGCCCGGAATGCGGCCCGACAGTCTGGTACACGTCCGCCGCCGATCACGCGGGGATCGTGACCGAACGGGAGCGGGCGGAGGTGCGCGATGAGTCGGCGGTCGCCGCCACGGTGGCGCTCGTGAGAGGCGGGGGAATCCTCGCACTGAAGGGGTTGGGCGGATTCCATCTCGTCTGCGATGCGACGAACGAGACGGCCGTGGTCCGGCTGCGGGAGCGGAAACGCCGCAGCGGAAAGCCGCTGGCCGTGATGGTGCGGGATATCGAGGCCGCGTGCAGACTCGCGGAGTTCGACGAGCAGGAACGCCGGCTGCTCACCAGCCGGGAGCGGCCGGTCGTGCTGCTGCGGAAGCGACAGGCCGCAGTGGTCGCGGAGGCTGTGGCGCCCGGCAATATCTTTCTCGGTGTGATGCTTCCCTACACGCCGCTGCACCATCTGCTCTGCGCGGAGCTGCCGCCGTTGGTGATGACGTCGGGCAACCTGGCTGACGAGCCGATCGTGTGCGACAACTCCGCGGCCTCGCGGCGGCTGGCACCACTGGTCGACGGCTTCCTCATGCACGATCGCGAGATCCGCTCGGCCTGCGACGATTCGGTCGTCCGCTGCGCCGCGGGCAAGGCCTTGCCCATCCGTCGCTCCCGGGGCCATGCGCCGCTGCCGATCCTGCTTGGCCGCGACGGTCCGGGCGTGCTGGCAGTGGGAGGCGAACTGAAGGCCGCGATCTGCGTCGCCCGCGACGACCGGGCCTGGATGAGCCAGCACATCGGTGACATGGGCAACGTGGAGACGCTCGATGCACTCGTCGCTGCGGCCGGCCATCTGCTGCGGCTCTTCCGTGTGGAGCCCGAGGCGATCGTGGCCGACCTCCATCCCGGCTACCTCTCCACGGGGTGGGCGCGGCGGTTTGCAGCCGACCGTGGCATTCCGCTGGTGCAGGTGCAGCATCACGAGGCACATCTGGCGGCGCTGCTGGCGGAGCACGGCGGCCGCGATCATGCCATCGGCGTCTGCTTCGACGGCACGGGCTACGGCCGCGACGGCACGATCTGGGGGGGGGAGTTTTTCACGGTGCGGGGCGACGTGTTTCGCCGGGCCGCGCACATCGACCCTTTTCCGTTGCCGGGCGGCGATGCCTGCATCCGTCATCCCTGGCGAACGGCCCTGGCGCTGTTGCACGCATCGGGCTGCGAGTGGGATGAACAACTGCCACCGGTGGCTGCGGCCACCGCGGCGGAGCGACGTGTGCTTCTGCGCCAGTTGGCCGGGACGCTCAACTGCGTGGCGACGAGCAGCATGGGGCGGCTCTTCGATGGCGTGGCGGCACTGGCCGGCGTGCGGCAGTCGGTGACCTACGAGGCTGAGGCGGCGCTCGCGCTAGAGTCCTTCGCGGCTGATGCGGGGGCGGAAGGCTGCGAGTATGCGTTTGCGATCCACGAAGGCGATCCGCTGCGGGTCGACTGGCGGGAGGTCGTGCGGGCGGTCGCGTCGGATGCCGTCCGCCGCAGGCCGGCACCGTGGATCGCGTCCGGGTTTCATCATGCGGTCACGCGGATGATCGCGGATGTCTGTACGCGGCTGCGGGCCGCGGGGGCCGGCAACGCGGTGGGCCTGACCGGCGGCGTTTTTCAGAACGCGGTGCTGGCGACGTTCGCGCTGGATGCGCTGCAGCGTGAGGGATTCGAGGTGCTCGTGCACGAGCGGGTGCCGGCCAACGACGGCGGCCTCGCGCTTGGCCAGGCCGTGCTCGGGCGGTGCGTCGGGAGAAACAGGGGGCAACCCCAGTAGGAGGCGGCACGGCATGTGCCGGAGCCCGCATTTCCCGTACTCACGCTGGGGTTTTGATGCACAGCTGGTTTCCGTGCAAGCCCGCAGCCCAAACAGGGAGATCTGCACCGGCAAATCTCGTCTTGTCGAATGCGTCGTCATGAAACTATTCTGACCCCCCCGGGCGAGCGGTCGTTCGGTGTTCCACGCGGGAAACCCCGAACGATGACAGCAGCCGAGAACACGATGCGATGCCCGCCGACCGGGCCGGCTACGGAGAAGACCGGGGAGTCATTCTGGCCGCCATGTGAAGGCGGCTTCGTGATCGTTGCGCCGCCGTTTGTGGCCAATTCTGCGGGGGTGGGCTGCCTCTACAGGCTCTGCCACGAGCTCAGCTCGCTCGGTTTCCGGGCCGTTATGGCCGTCGTGCCCGAAGGCGGGGGAACGGCCCCCGGTCTCGACGCGCCGCTGGTCAATCTGATGCAGGCCAGGGAACTGTGTGGCCGCGGCTTCACGGCGATCTACCCGGAGACAATTCCCGGCAATCCGCTGGCAGCCTCCTCCGTGATCCGCTGGGTGCTCAATCGGCCGGGCCTGCTCGGCGGTGACGCCGTCTACTCCGAGGACGAGCATGTCTTCTACTACTCGGAGGTCTTCCGGCCCTACATCAAAAACCGCATCGCGGGCAAACTCTACATGCCCACGATTGACGAGTCGATTTTTTACGCGGACGAGGACGTCTCCTCGCGGCGCAGCGTGGACCGCAGCCTGGAGTGTTTCTACGTCGGCAAGTCCGTCTGGCAGGATGGTGTTATCGACGGCGACAGGATGTTCGAGATCACCAGGGAATTTCCGGCCAAGGCGGAGCTCGGCAAGCTGTTCAGGGCCGCGAGAGTCCTGTACTGCTTCGACAACAGCACGATCCTGGTATTCGAGGCGTTGCTCTGCGGATGCCCGGTGGTGGTGATCCCGGACGGAACGCAGTCGCGGCAGGATTTTGAGAAACTTGAACTCGGCATGGACGGCATCGCCTGGGGTATCGAGGAGCACCGCGGTGAAACGGTCGACGTGCCCCGTTTGCGGGCCCGATATGCCCAGGTCAAACGCGAATTTGGCCAGCAACTGCGGCAACTCGTACGGGTCAGCGGGCAGCGGCCCGCGGGCCGTGTCGCCGCCCCGTCCCCCTGCGTGGCGCAGACGACCGTGGTCTTGGACCAGTCATTCGACGCGCCAGCGGCTGGCGAGGTCGAGCGGGTGTCGCTGCTGAGAGGTCTGGAACGCAAGCTGCGCCAGTGGCGGAAATCCTGGCAGCGACGGCGGCGCGAACGGCGCCAGTTGCACCGCTTTTTTCGGGGATTGATCGCGGCAGGCATCGGGGGAATGCCCGCGGACGACTCCCCCACGCACCGTTCTCTGGCATGCTTCTACATCGGACAGGCGGTCTGGCGGGACGGAGTCGTCGACCGCAGCCAGGCCTATGAGGTGAGGATTACCCCGCGGACAAACCTGCGGGACCTCGTCAACCTGTTCCGCGTCTCAACGGTCTTGTATTGTTTTGACAGGTGCTCACTCATCGCCCAGATAGCCTTGTTGAGCGGCTGCCCCGTCGTGCTGGTCGGCCCCGGCGGCTGGCGGCGGCGGTTGGTGCCCGCGGCCGCTGCCGAGCGGCGGCCCGGCGGTTGGCTGCGGGATTCGCGATCAGCCGCCGACCGGGTTCAGCGTGGCCCGATCTTATAGAGGTGGGTCTTCGTCCGCAGGTAGATCGCCCCGGCGAAGACTGCGGGCGAGGCCATGCAGCCGGTGTCGAGCTTGTTGGTCGCGAGCACGGCATACGGATCACTTGCCGACAGCACGACCGTGTCGCCGTTCTGGTTGCTGGCGTAGATCCGGCCGGCGGCGAGGACGGGAGACGCCGAGAATTCCCCTCCCAGACGTTTCTGCCAGACGGCCTTGCCCGAGTGGGCGTCGAGCAGCGTGGCGGTGCCCGCGTCGCCCAGCAGAAACAGCCGGTCGCCGAGCAGCAACTGTGACGACCGCGACCCTCCGCCTTGCGACGATTTCCAGGCGATGTGCGAACCGGTCACGTCGCCGCTGCCGTCAGGGCGGACGGCCAGAAACCGCATGCCGCCTGCGGCCGTGTTGATGTAGACCATGCCATGGGCGAACAGCGGCCTGGCCGAGGCGTTCATGCCGCCGTGGTTGACCCTCCAGAGTTCGTCGCCCGACGCCGGGTCGTAGGCGATCGTGGCACCGGCGCTTGGCAACACGACCTGCTCGCGGCCCTCGCTCGTGATCACCCTTGCCGTGGGGTAGGCCTTCTTGGCGTCGCCGTCATTTGTGCCGTAGTCGATGTCGCGATCCTTGCGCCAGACCGTCTTGCCGGTCCGCTTGTCGAGCGCGACGACATACTGCAGGTCAAAGCCGTCGAAAGCGACGATGAGCAGGTCGCCGTGGATGATCGGCGACGAGCCCGGGCCGCGGAAGTGGTCGCAGGGGAGATCCTGGCGGGCCCAGAGGATATGCCCCGTCGCGGTGTCGAGGCAGGCTGTGCCGGCGCTACCGTAATGGACGTAGAGTCGGTCCCGTTCGATCACCGGCGTCGAGGAGGCGTAGCTGTTGAAGGGATGGCAGAACTGAGGGACGGCGATCTCGAAGACCGTGAGGTCATGGACGATCCGCCCACTGTCGATGGCGACCGCCACGGCCGACAGCCGCCTGCCGTCCTCGGTGGCGTTGGTCAGCCAGACGAGGCCGTCCCAGAGAACGGGCGACGACCATGCCTTGCCGGCCAGCGGCGTCTTCCAGGCGATGCCCTGCGATTCGCTCCACTCGAGCGGCAGTTGTTTCTCCTCGGATACACCATCCCCCGTCGGGCCGCGAAACTCGGGCCAGGGCGTCGCGGCCTGTGGCGGCGCCGAGGATGTCAGGGCAGCCAGGCAGGATCCCAGCAGCGTTCCAGCGACGCACAGGGCCCGGCATCTGCGATTCGGCATCGGCTGGTCTCCTTGTCGGCCGGCAGGCCTTCTTCGTCGCGGCAGTCGAGGATAAGCGATCCCGCACCTCGCCGGAAAGCGCTGACGACTGGCGCGAAGGGGGACTGCCGTGACAAGAACGGGAAAACAAGACTATTTCTCGTTTGACAGGCAAGCGACGATCCGTGAAAATCCCGCCCTCCAGCTGACGCATTTCAACGGCGCGGCCGGAAAAGGCGAAGTGTTCCCTGCGGTCGAACACGGTGTGCGGGTGGTCGAGACAGCGGGACGTCGGCTCCTGCATACGCCGAGGTCGTCGTGTCGTCAGGAAAATCGTCATTCGCGCGATTCTGGGGCAGCCGGCGGATACCGTCGGGCTGGCGGCGGGTGGCACGACGCGGTGCAGTGCAGCGGCGCACGGGACTGGCGGCCGAGCGGTTGGAGGACAGGCGGCTGCTCACAGCCAGTTCCGGTGACGAAGTCGGTCAGTCCTACTCCGACGTGATGCCGATCTGGTTCGCTTCGCTTGCGGATGTCTCCGCGAGCGTTCGGTCCGCCAACGGTTTGGGGCCCTCTCTCGCGGCCGTCTCAGTCGGTCCGGCGGCCGCGGTGCTCCGAAATCGCGGGACGGTGGCCCGGCAGAACCCGGGCGGGGGGACGGCTGGTATCGCTGCCGGAACAGACGGCTCTGGCGTTCATGAGTGGATCGTCCGTCTCTCGAGCCGGGCGCTCGAGACGGTGCACACGGTGGCGGATGCAGCGGCCTACCTGGGGGCGCAACCGCTGGGTCTGGAGGTCGTCGAGGGGCTGGGCCTGCCGGGCCAGGTGCTCGTGCGGGCCACTGCGGCATTGGGTGCCGTGGAACAGTATTTCACCACCGACGTTGGCATCGCCTCGTTCAGCCAAAACGGCAGGACGCAGTTGTCGGCGACGCCCAACGATCCGTCCTATTCGCAACTCTACGCCCTCAACAACGTGGGGCAGGGCGGAGGCACCCCGGATGCCGACATCGATGCGCCGGAGGCATGGAATGTCACGAAGGGGAGCAGTTCGATCGTGGTAGGGGTGATCGACACCGGCATCGACTACACGCATCCCGATCTGGCGGCCAATGTCTGGACTAATCCGGGAGAGATTCCCGGAAACGGTCTCGATGACGACCGGAACGGCTTCGTGGACGACGTTCACGGCTACGACTTCGTCAGCGACGACGGCGATCCGATGGACGACCATGGCCACGGCACGCATGTGTCGGGAACGATCGGGGCCGTGGGGAACAACGGCACGGGCGTGGTGGGCGTGAACTGGAACGTGTCACTGATGGCGCTGAAATTCCTCGACGCGTCGGGTGCTGGGTACACATCCGATGCCATCCGGGCCGTGAACTACGCGACGATGATGCGGACGACCTACAACGTCAACGTGCGGGTGACCAGCAACAGCTGGTCTGGCGGTGACTACGACGCCGGTCTGCTCGAATCCATCAATGCCGGCGGCGCGGCCGGCATCATGTTCGTCGCGGCGGCCGGCAACAACGGGGTGAATGCCGACGTTTCGCCGAGCTACCCAGCCGCCTACGATTCGGCTGCGATCGTCAGCGTGGCAGCGACAGGCAACAACGATTCCCTCGCCTCTTTCAGCAACTACGGGATGACCACGGTCGACCTGGCTGCGCCGGGCGTGAACATTTACAGCACGCTGCCCGGCAACGGGTACGGCTTCATGAGTGGCACGAGCATGGCCACGCCCCATGTGGCGGGCGCGGCGGCTCTGGCACTGGCGGTGGATCCCTCGCTTTCCGTCGCCCAGTTGAAGCGGCGGCTGCTCGACACCGTCGATCCGATTGCGTCGCTGGCAGGCAAGGTCGCCAGCGGCGGCCGGCTCAATGCTTTCAATGTCGTCTCCTTCGTGGCGGGCGGTCCGACGCTGGCGATCGCCAGCAGTACGTCGCTGCTGCGGCGTGGCGAGGTAGCCACCATCACCTTCACCCTCAGCGGCCCCTCCACCGACTTCACCGCAGCGGATGTCACGGTCACCGGGGGCGTTCTTTCCGACTTTGCTGGATCGGGGACGGACTATACGGCGACGTTCACGCCTGCATCCGGGTTTGCGGGCTTGGGGACGGTGACGGTTGCGGCCGGCGTGTTCACCGACTCATCCGGCAAGCCAAACGCACGGGTCGCGCTGGCCCCGGGGCTCGTCGTCGATACGGCCGCTCTCGAAGTGTTCGGCACGACATTGTCGCTGGGATTCGCGGCCGACGGCTCGTTCGTCGGGCCGTCGGTCGGTGCCCGCTGGAATGGCATCGAGTTCCTGCGGTACGGCACGTTCCTGGCGAACTGGACGATCGCGATCGACGGCAGGAATTACAACAATGCCGCGGCAGCCGGCCAAACCTCTTTTCCGGTGACGATGGTCGATGCCAGTGCGGGCGGCAGCCACGAGGTGCGTATCACGGGCAGCCCACGGGCGGGAGTCAGTGTCGTGCGGACCGTCCGCTGGCTCGACGGCGACAACCATGCCTTCGTGACGACGACGATCACCAACAACACCTCGGCGGCGTTGTCTCGCGTGGCGCTGCTGGAAAACGACGATCCGGATCCCGACGGAGTCTTCGATACATCCAATGACGTGCTTCGAGGCGGGCGATTGGTGGTGGGCTCGGCCGCGGGAGGCGCGATGGCGCTGGGTTCCGCAGACCCGCGGGCAGTGGCGTCGGCGGAAGGCTTCTTCGTCGGCAACCCATCCGACGTCCTGCTGTCGCCGGTCGATCCCGATGGATATGCCCACGATTACACGATCAACCTCGCCTTCAATATCGGCATGCTCGCGGCTGGGGCCAGCGACACCAGTTCGTTTGCGATGATCTTCGGGGCCGACCAGCAGGCCGTCGCGAGCCAGTTCGACGTCATTGCAGCGGGCTGGCCGCCGATCGTCACGATCGGCACGAACAAAGCGTCTGTGCGTGCCGACGAGACCGCCACACTCACGTTCACACTGACCAAGCCATCCACGACGTTCACGGCATCGGCTGTCACGGTGACGGGCGGCACGCTCTCGAACGTTGCCGGATCGGGCACGAACTACACGGCCACGTTTACGCCCACGGCGGGCTATGCCGGTCCTGCCACGGTGGTCGTTGCGGCGGGAAGCTTCACCGACGCCAACGACGTGGCCAACCTCGGGGCTACGCTGGCGGCACCGATCAATGTCGATGCCATACTGCCAGCCATCACCATCACCGCGAACAAGGGGATTGTGAAAGCCGGTGCGACAGCGGTTATTACATTTCGGCTGAGCGAGGTGTCGAGGGACTTCACGGCGTCGGACGTGGCCGTGACGGGCGGCACGCTCACGAACTTCACAGGAACCGGGGCGACGTATACGGCGACGTTCACGCCATCGCCCGGCTTCGATGGCTCCGGCACGTTCGCGGTCGCTGCGCGCAGTTTCACCGACGCCTTCGGCAACCCCAACACGGCTGGCGTGCTCGATCCGGCAATCAGGGTCGATACAATCGCGCCGACGATCACGATCGCGGCCGACAAGACGGCGCTCAAGGCGGGCGAGAAGTCGGTGCTCACGTTCACGCTGAGCGAGGCTCCGATGAGTTTCACGCAGGGGATGGTGGCGGTTACCGGCGGCGTG
>JBIIGJ010000064.1:0-19589 GCA_044236455.1 Pirellulales bacterium | reverse complement strand
AGCGAGCACGCCGACTCGCTCAAGGAATTCGCCGGCCTTGCCAACATCCCGATCGCCCTCGGCGAGCGGCTCTATTCGCGGTGGGATTTCAAGCGGATTCTGCAGGAGGGCTACGTCGACATCCTCCAGCCCGACCCGTCCCACGCCGGCGGGATCACCGAAACGAGAAAAATCGCGAACATGGCCGAGGCCTACGACGTGGGTATCGCCCTGCACTGCCCGCTCGGGCCGATCGCACTGGCCGTGAACCTCCAGATCGACGCCAACTGCTACAACGCCTTCATCCAGGAGCAGAGCCTCGGCATCCACTACAACCAGGGCAACGACCTCCTCGACTACATCAAGAACCCTGAGGTCTTCGACTATTCCGACGGCTACGTGAAGATTCCCGACGGGCCGGGGCTCGGAATCGAGGTCAACGAAGACTACGTCAAGGAGCGGGCCGCGGTGGGCCACCGCTGGCGGAACCCGATCTGGCGGCACGCAGACGGAAGTTTTGCCGAATGGTGACTTCGGAAAACCCGCCGCAGCCCACGCGGGCCGCTATCTCATCGCGGTGCTGCTCTTCATCTCGGTGGTGATCAACTACCTCGACAGGGCCAACCTCTCCGTGGCCGCGCCGCAGCTGGCCAAGGACCTCGGCTTCGACGACGCCCAAAAGGGCTACATCCTCGCCGCCTTCGGCTGGACCTACGCCGCCCTCCAGGTGCCGGGCGGCTGGCTCGTCGACAAGATTCCACCGCGGATCCTCTATCCCCTTGCGATCGCGCTCTGGTCGATCGCAACGATCGGCCTGGGCTTCGTGGGGAGCGTCTTTGGCCTGATCGCGCTGCGGCTCGCCGTCGGTGCGCTCGAGGCGCCCTCCTATCCGATCAACAACCGCGTCGTGACGACCTGGTTCCCGGAGCGGGAGCGGGCCACCGCCGTCGGGTTTTACACGTCGGGCCAGTTCGTCGGCCTGGCCTTCCTGTCGCCCGTGCTCTACGCCCTCCAGCAGGCCTTCGGCTGGCAGATGGTCTTCCTCGTGACCGGCGGCGTGGGTGTGCTCTGGGCGGCGGTCTGGTATGCCGTCTACCGCGAGCCGAAGGACTTTCGCACCACCAACGCCGCCGAGATCGCCCTGATCAGCGAAGGCGGCGGCTTCGTCGACCTCGCCGCCAAGAGCAAGACCCGCGCCGCCTTTCGCTGGAGCGACCTCGTGACGGTGCTCGTCCACCGCAAGCTCTGGGGCCTCTACCTCGGCCAGTTCTGCCTCACTTCGACGCTCTGGTTTTTCCTCACCTGGTTTCCGACTTACCTCGTCGACTTCCGCGGGATGGATTTCATCAAGGCGGGCATGCTCGGGTCGGTGCCGTTCCTGGCCGCCTTCGCGGGGGTGAACTGCTCGGGGCTCCTGTCCGACAGGCTCGTCCGCGGCGGCTGGTCGCTGGGCATGGCCCGGAAGCTCCCGATCATCACGGGTCTCCTGATCTCCTCGTCGATCATCGGTGCCAACTACGTCGAGAGCCCTGCGCTCGTCATCGCCTTCATGTCGCTCGCCTTCTTCGGCAACGGTCTGGCATCGATCACCTGGTCGCTCGTGTCGGCGATCGCACCGGAGCGGCTCATCGGCCTCACCGGGGGCATGTTCAACTTCGTCGGAAACCTGGCGAGCGTGAGCGTGCCGATCGTGATCGGGTATCTGGTGAAAGGCGGCGACTTTTCGCCGGCGATCACCTACATCGCCGCGACGGCGATGGCCGGCGCCCTCTGCTACGGCCTCGTCGTCGGCAAGGTGGAGCGGATCCCCAGCTGACCAGCCCCCCGCTTCCAATTCGTCCGCGATCCGCCACGCTCCCCGACGAGGCTTTGTCCATCGGCCTGGATCGAGACGCCGCGTGCACGTGTACTCGTCCTGCCGCATGAGCCAGAGGGCGATCTGCTCGATGGCCATGCCCTGCTGCCGCAGTTCGTAGGTCATCTCGCAAAGTTCCTGTTCCTCTCGGGCCGGAAGCACAGCTCCCGAGAAAACCGCAGGTTTTCATCCGTGGAAAAACGTCCAGAGGACTTTTTCACGGTCAGCTAGCTCCCGGCGCCGTTCGGCGCGGCAGTCACGTCGTCGTCCGGCATCCGCCCCGACGTGATTTGCACCTGCACCGCCGGCGCGCGGTTGCCGGCCTCGTCGGTCAGGGCAGCCGGGGGCGCGTCGCCCGCTCCGTAGACCAGCGCGGCCGGCAGTTTCACCGGCTCAGCGAAGGTCAGCTTGATCCGCGTGTCGCCCAACGGGTCGGCCGTGACGGCCACGGCCTCGATCGTGGCAGCCGGTCCGTCGGCGCCGACGATGCAGAAATCGGCGGCCGTCAAGCCGGCCAGCTTCTTGACCTCGGCGAAGTGGGCGGTCACCGTCCTGCCGTCGGCGGCGAGCGAGGCGGCATCGAGCACGGGGCCGGGCCAGGCGGTATCGACCTTGTCGAGGCGTGCGGCCAAGGCCCGGCCAATCTCGCGGCCGAGTTCGATCTGCCCGGCGGTGCTCACGTGCCAGTAGTCCTGCGTGTCGCGGCCCAGGGCCGTGACCAGGATGGCGGCCGGGTCCGACAAGATGCACCGGCGTTGGATTTCGCGCATCCGCATGACCTGGCTCGTGCTGCCTTTGGCGAGTCGCTTCTGCGGCGGAGGCTGCTGGTCAAGGGCCCAGCCAGGTTGATGGGCGGAAAGCTGCACCACGACAACGGTCATCGCTGGATTCCCGCAGCCCTGCCTGACACGCGCGATGAGATCCTGGAAGTCGGCGAGGTACCGCTCGTGCCCTTTGCCGCAATCGGCCTCGCCCTGATACCAGAGGAACACGTCCGCGTTCGTGCCGGCACGGTTCAGCACGCTGGACAGCGATTTCCACACGGGCCCATCGGTGGCGTTCCAGAGTTCGATGCTGCTACCGCCACGGGCCGCGCCGGCAAGTCGGACGCTGCGCCGGGTGAGCGCGGCATATTCGACCGCGGCCGCCTGCCAGGGACCGACACCCTGGGTTCCCATGCCGGGCAAGGGATCGATGGCCGGAATCCACCTGCCGTCAGCGGGATTGAAGGCTTCCACCGCCGGGCTCGGCTGCAGGCCGGGCGGTCGGCCGCGTCCACAGGCATTGGATTGGCCGCTGAGGATCCACAGATCACTGCCGGCGCTCGACTTCTTCGTCGACTCCTCCCGCGATTGGTGGTCGTCATCCGCCCCCGACCTCGGCTCTCCTGCTACCGCCGCGACCCCGATGGCGACCGCCATGAGCACGGCCCCGCCACAGATCAAGAAATCGAATCGCATGGATCGCGTCCCGTGCAGAGGACAGCCAGCTCAAGGCGGGCTCGAGGTCGGATGAGGCGGGGACCGCCACGGAGGAGATTGGTCACTCCACGACCACGCGGAAGCCAATGCCCTGATCGGGGTTGCCGCGGTCGCGGTAGGCGGGGCGGCAGTTGGGGGCCTGGTTCTTGCGGCGGAAGTGGTGGGTGTTGCCGCGGACGACGTGGGCCTTGCCCTCCGGCGGACCGGTCGGGTCGGTCGCCGGGCCGGCCTGATACTGGGGGGCGTAGAAGTCGGAACACCACTCGTAGACGTTGCCGAGCATGTCGTGCAGGCCCCAGGCGTTGGGCTTCTTCTCGCCCGGCGGATGCAGCCAGATCGGCTTCGACTGCTTCGGGGGCTGATGCTCGCAGTTCTTGTCGTACCAGGCGTAGTCGCCGATCTGGGCATACTCGGGATCGTCGCCGTAGGGGAACCGCGTCGTCGTGCCCGCGCGGCAGGCATACTCCCGCTCCGCCTCCGTCGGCAGCCGCACCGTCCGCCCGATCTTCTCGGAGAGCGTCTTGCAGAAGTCCACCGCCACGTCCCAGCTCATGCCCACGACCGGATACTTCGGCCCGCCGATCATCCGCGCGCCCTGCATGCCGCCGGTGACTTGCTTGAACTGCTCGCTGGTCACGGGGTACACGCCCATGAAGAAGGGCTTGCTGATCGTCACCTCGTGCTGCGGCCCCTCGTTCGGCTGCCGATCCTGCTCGGTCTCGGCGGTGCCCATGAGGAACTTCCCGGCCGGAATCCTCACGAGCTCCATCGACAGGCCGCCGCCGAGGTCGAGCGACGTCCGCTCCCCCGCCGCCGCGGCCGGCGACTCGGCAACCGCCGCTTCATCGCCCCGCGCGACAGCGGGCAGGCAGGCGGCAAGCAGGATCGATCGGGCCAGGAAAACGTAGGGGCGAACCATCGACATGGGGGGTCCCTCCGCGAAAAAGAATAGATGGGCCAACGGCACTTCGGCAAGCGTCGGCGGAGCGGCGCGGATCACGAGGAGTAACAGCCGGGGCTGGTCGGGCTGGATGCGGCCCGATCGTGGACGTGCCGAGGAGCTTCCTGGGCACGCTCAAAGCATCGGCTGGAGGCGAACCGCTCGAGCCTCCGCCAGTCTCGCCGGCCCGTGGACAGCCCACCGACTGGGCCGAGCTCGTACAGATCCATGACGATCGCGACGTCTTTCAAGCCTCGCCCGACGAACTGCCCGCGATCGACATCCACAGCCTCTGGCCGCTGCCGGACGCCAGGTCACGAGCCCGCCAGACCACCGGACTCGGAGAGACTCTCGCAAACGCGAGAAAAAGGCCACTCCGGAGAGGGAAGCCATGCGGGCTGGGAAAGGCACGGTGCGGGCCGGGAGACAAGAGCACGCGGCTCACGAGCCGCTCATCAGCTCGGTAATCGTTGCGGACGTGCCATTGGCCGGGCTCTCCTTAATCTGGCTCGCATCGTGCCGCAGCACGTGCAAGTGGTGCTGGAGCGGGGCTCCTGGCAGGTGCCGGGGGTCTTTCCCTGGGTGCAGCGGCTCGGCTGGATCGAGGCCGAGGAGATGGAACGCGTCTTTAACATCGGCGTGGGCATCGTCCTTGTGTTGTCGTCAGACGCCGCCGCGAGCGTCTAGCGGCAGCTGGACGACCTCGGACTTGAAAACTGGCAACTCGGGGCCGTGCGAACCGCCGCGGCCGCCGATGAGCGGGTCATTCTTCGGTAGCGTCCGTCCCTTTTTGACCGGCTTTTTCGCACGTTTGTCCCGGTACGCCAGGCGACCGCGGGAGGACTTCTCATCAAAACGTAACGTACTTTGGCGACAACCTTGCAGCGAAAACGCTTTAGCCACGTGTCGTCCGCGGTGTCTATTTGTGTGGAGTATCTCCTTGAATACAGCCTCCCTGGGAATTGCTGGCATCGCCTGCATGGTAGCCCTTGTGGGCAGCCAGATCGCCCTGGCGTTCCTGCCAACAGTGGTTCCCTATGATCCCAGCTCCGGAGGTTGGCTGTCGAAGCTCCTGTGGACGCTGACATCGCTCGCAGTGGCCTATCTGGTCAACCGCGGGATTGGCATCCTGATCTGGGACAGGCTGGTGGCTCGCGCCCTTGGGGGCAAGGTGCCAGGGATTCTCAAGTCGATGGTGAGCGTGACGGTCTACCTCGTCGCCATGTCCATGGTGGTGGGGTTCGTGTACGGATACGACGTCGCTGCGTTTCTCACCGCCCTCGGCGCCGGTGGTGTGGTGCTGGGCTTGGCGGTGCGTGGAATTTTCTCAGATCTTTTCACCGGACTGGCGGTCAATCTCGATGGAAACGTCGCCATCGAAGACTGGGTCCTCCTAACGCCCAGAGGATCGGCTGCCAAGCCGCTGCTGGGGCGGGTTCGCGAGATCGGTTGGCGATCGACGCAACTCGAAACGGAGGAAGGAAATATGCTGATCATCCCCAACACACTGTTGGCCGAGGATCTGGTCACCAACTTCTCCAGGCCGTCAGTGGCCACGCGGTACGAGTGCCCGATTGATCTCGACCCCTCGGTACCATGCGACCGTGCCAAACGCATCCTGCTGGGCGCTGCACGCTCGCTGGCGGCAACGCCGGGATTTATCGCAGAGCGGGAGCCCGCGGTTCTGGTCAGCGGCACATCGGAACGAGGCGTTGAATACCTGATCCGCTATTGGATCAAGCCGTGGAATCCGCTGTCGCCGGCGTCGGCGCGAGATGCCGTACTCTCCCGGGCACTTCACCATCTCTCCGTGGCCGGTTTGGCCCCTGCCATCGAAAAGACCGAAATCTTTTACGACCGGATCCCAGAGCGTCGCGGTGCCGACTCGACGTTGGAGAGTCGCGAGGATCTGCTGGCGAGCATCCGCCTGTTCGCTGGCCTCGCAGCCGAGGATCGCCGGCACCTGGCCGCCGACCTGCGGCGAAGGCTGCTCTCCCCAGAGGAGACGGTCGTCCAGCAGGGTGACACGGGAGACACGCTCTATGTCATCGCCGAAGGGGCACTCGATGTTCTCGTGACGACGGAAAAGGCTTCTTCACCGGTCCGGGTGGCCACGCTGGGAGCAGGCGACTTTTTCGGCGAGATGTCGCTGCTCACCGGCGAACTCCGCCGCGCCACCGTGCGGTCAGCGACGCCTGCTGTCATCTATGAACTCTCGCGAGATACGGTGGCCCAGCTGATCGAACGCCGGCCCGATGTGGCCGAGGCGCTCTCGCGAGCAGTGGCGGAACGGACCGTCGGGCTCGATCAGGCGAAGCGAACCGCAGGGCCGGCCGCCACGGAGGCTGCCGTCGAGACGCTCAGCGCCCAAATGAGCCGTCTGATGCGAGAAATGTTCAATCGCCGAAAGCGAACCGCCACCGTGGCTTCGTCCTGACGAGGCCACTCGGATTCGGCAGGTCGATCGTCTTACTGGAGTGAACAGGGGCCGGGTCAGGCGAACACCCGTCCGGTCGTGGTCGTCTCAACGCCAGGGGTCGGCCGCAGGAGCGGTGACGACCCCCTCGAGGAACAGTCCCCACAGCTGACCTGCCCCCCTTCAACGGCACCACTTCCAGACAGAGAATCTGGGGGTGGAGCAAACCAAGGGAGGCAACCAATGCCACGCGGAAAGAAGGAACTGGCTGAGCAGATCATCCCTAAGCTTCGAGAGGTTGAGGTGGGGAGAGGCAAGACGGTTGCGGAAGCGGTCAAGAAGATCGGCGTCACCGAGCAGACTTTCTCCCGATGGAAGAAGAAGTTCGGAGGCCTGCGCATCGACCAGGCGAAGCGGCTCAAGGATATTGAGAAGGAGAACGCCGGGCGTGTCGAGTGCTGGGGCAGCATCGGAACACGCAGCGTCGGCAGCGGCACGCTCCAGATAATGAGCCACGTCTTGTGACGCGGATCGTATGGCTGGCCTGCGAGTATGGCCGCTACGGATACCGCAGACTTACAGGTCTATTGCACTTGGAGGGATGGCGGGTGAAGCACAAGCGGGTCGAGCGAATCTGGCGGGAAGAGGGGCTCAAGGTGCCTAAAAAGCAGCCCAAGCAAAGGCGGCTGTGGCTGAATGACGGGTCGTGCATCCGCTTGCGGCCGACGCATCGCAATCATGTGTGGAGCTACGACTTCGTAGCCGACCGGACGTCTGATGGCCGCCCAATCTGGATGCTGACGATCGTGGACGAGTTCTCTCGGGAGTGCTTAGCTATCGATGGCGCCGTTCTGCGCTGCACTCCAAGGGGGCTTGTTCGGGGGCTGGAGCCGAGCAAGACTAGCCCTTCGAATCATGAAAGACTCCGTCCAGAGCATCCCGCGGCCCGCCAATGAATCGCAGCGTCTCGACGCGCTGCGCCGGCTCGGCATTCTCGGCACGCCGCCCGAGGAGCGGTTCGACCGGATCGTGAGGCTGGCAACGCGGCTGTTTCGCGTGCCCTTCTCCTTCGTCGCCATCGTCGACGAGCAGACCCAGTGGATCAAGTCGCAGGAAGGAGCCTGCGAGCTGTCTTCGTCCCGCGACACGTCGTTCTGCGGCCACACGATCCTCACCACCAAGCCGCTGATCGTGCCCGACGCCAGACAGGACCCGCGGTTCTTGCACAACCCGATGGTCGAGGGCGATCCCTACATCCGGTTCTACGCCGGACAGCCGCTGGAGGTGGAGCGAGGGTGCTGCGTCGGCAGCCTCTGCATCATGGACCGCGAGCCCCGGTGGCTCACGGAAACCGAACTGGGACTCTTCGAGCTGCTGGGCGATCTGGTCACGCACGAACTGCGGCTCGTCCACACGGCGCAACTGCAGGACAGGCTGCTCGAGAGCCAGAAGGAACTGGCGATGGAAAAGCGGAAGGGCGAGGAACTGCTCCGCACCATGCTCCGCGACATGTCCGCCGAGTCGTTCAAGCCCGGCCATGGCGCGACCTAGGGGCTGACGATGGCCAGACGGCGTTCTCCCGCGACCGACGGCACCGATCAGGCCCGGCTTCGCCGCGCCACACTGGCCGAGGGCAGGACTTTTCGCCGGCAGACGCCGCGGAGCGAGCACGCCCAGTGGCGGGCCGACATGCGGACCAGCGACCCCGTCGACATGCTCGTCGTCACCGGCCGCAGCCGGCTTAAGGATCTGCTCCCGCTGCGGTATGGCCGGATGAGCCGGTCGCCCTTTGCCTACATGCGGGCCTCCGCCGCCATGATGGCGTCCGACGTCGGGGGTGGCCCGCTCACGCACCTCATGGTGCAGGCCTGCGGCGACTGCCACCTCGGTAATTTTGGCGCCTTCGCATCACCGGAGCGGCGGCTGCTGTTCGACATCAACGACTTCGACGAGACGCTCCCGGCCTCGTGGGAGTTCGACCTCAAGCGGCTGGTGACGAGCTTCGTCCTGCTCGGCCGTGAGCAGGGGATCGACAAGGTGGCCCAACACGAGGCGGCCTTTGCCGTGGTGCAGTCATACATCGCGCGGCTGAGGGAATACGCCCTCGCGTCGCCGCTCGACGCGTGGTATTCGATCATCGACTCCGAGGCCCTGATCCGCGAGGCGCCCGACGAGGCGACCCGGCAGCGGCGGATCGCCTTTGAACAGAAGGCCCGCCAGCGGACAGGCGACAGCATGGCCCGCAAGCTCGTGACCATGGAGAGCGGTTCGCCGCGGTTCGTGCACGATCCCCCGATCATATCGCGATTGCCGCTGGGCGGGCAGCTCGACCGCGCCTTTCGAACGGTGCTCTGCCGTTATCCCAACACGCTCGGTGAGGATCGGCAGGAGGTGCTCGCCCGATACACGCTCGCGGACGTGGCATTCAAGGTGGTGGGCGTGGGCAGCGTGGGCACGCGGTGCGGAATCGCCCTCTATGTCTCCGACGGCGGCGATCTGCTCATCCTGCAAGTCAAGGAGGCCGTGCCGTCGGTGCTGCAGCACTACGCACCGATGGCCCCGGTCGTGCACGACGGGCGTCGCGTCGTGCTGGGACAGCGGCTCATGCAGGCAGCGAGCGACATCTTCCTGGGCTGGGCGGATGACGAGGAGGGGCGGCACTATTACGTGCGGCAGCTCCGTGACATGAAGACGTCGATCCCGACCGAGGACCTCAAGGGGCCTGTTCTCTCCAACTTCGCGGCGATGTGCGGCTGGTCGTTGGCCCGGGCCCACGCCAAGAGCGGCCATGCGACGCGGCTGAGCGGCTACATCGGCACCAGCGGAAAGCTGGCAGAGTCGCTGGCGCAGTTTGCATGCAGCTACGCCGACCAGTGCGAGCGGGATTTCGAGGCGTTCACGCAGGCAATCCGCTCTGGAATCCTTCCCGCCGAGACGGAGCCGTTGCGCTGAGCACCCAGCCCGGGCCGATCAAGGGGAAGCGACGCCCGTTGCACAAGTGCCATTGGCCGCCCTATCCTTCAAGACATCGAACTGACGACCGCGGTCGTCAGTCGCGAACCCGCTGGAGTGAATCAGCGGGTGATTCCCTTTTTTGGAACGCACTATGAACGGACGAGCACCGCGATACGACGTTGTTGTCACCGTCGCTCTTTTTCTGCTCGCCGTTCTGGCCCAACGTTTTGAATGGTTCGCGGTGCTCGAGGATCACACCCTCTCCTTCCGCCACCAGTTGCGGATGGCCTTCGGCGACGCCACCAAGCTGTCGCCTGCACCGGAAGTGGTGCTGGTCAACACGGACGAGCCTTTCTTCCAGGCCTACAAGAGTTTTCCGCTCCGACGCACCGACATCGGTGCCATCGTGACCAATCTGAAATCGTTGGGGGCGAAGGTCATCGCCGTCGACATGCTGATGGACTTTCCCAGCTCCTACGGCGAGGATCCGGCCCTGGCCAAGGCGCTCGTCGACGCGGGAAACGTCATATTGGTGTCGCAGGCTGAGTTTCGCGCCGGCAAGTTCGTGAAGATCAACCGCCCGACCGCGCTTCTCGACCAGTCGGCCGACTGCGGCTATACGAATATCGAATCCAACTCCAACCTCGTCACGGTGCTTTCGCGGCTCACGGTTCATCCCAATTCGACCGGGGAACGGGGGGGCTGGCCCTTCGCGGTGAAGGCCGCTGCCCTGTTCCTGGGCGTCGAGCCCAAGCTGGAAGGCACGACGCTGGTTCTGGGCGAGCGGCGTGTGCCCCTGGATCATGAGTACAGGCTCTCCGTCGATTTTCCGCCGCTTCCCACCGGCACCCGCTTTCTCAGTCAGTCGGCAGGGCTGACGGCGCTTGAGTTTCTCGATATCTCGTCATTGGACGAGAGCGAGCGGGCGGAACTCGAATACTGGGTGAAGGACAAAATCGTCCTGGTGGGCGACACGTCCGAGGTTTCCCACGACCGGTTCAACACGCCCGTGGGCATCGTCTACGGGGTCGAGATCGTCGCCGACAGCATCGGCTCCATCCTCCGGGAATCGCCGCTGCGGGCCGCGGGCATGTTCATCGACGCTCTGCCGTCGCTGATCCTGATGACCAGCATGGTGCTGCTTTCCCTGTTCCTGGCCCGGCCGCTGCCACGCGCGCTGAGCGTGGCAGCACTTGGCAGCGGCTTTATCCTGCTTGCCAGTTGGCTGTACGTGAGCCGCGGCCTGTTGTTGTCGATGACGTACGCTCTGCTGGCACTGGGGCTCAGCTATCTGGTGGTGGAGTTTCGCCAATACCTGATCGACCGCAGCCAGAAGCAGCAGATCGCCAAGACCTTCGGCCAATACATCCCGCCGGAACTGGTCAGCGAGATGACGAGAAGCGGCCAGACCGTGACCGTTGGAGGCGAATCACGGCAAATGACGGTGCTATTTTCCGATGTGCGTGGATTCACCACCATCTCGGAAGGCCTCACGCCGCAGTCGCTCACCGTGCTCATGAACTCTTTTCTGAGCCCCATGACCCACGTCATCCACGACCATCGTGGCACCATCGACAAGTACATGGGCGATGCGATCATGGCCTTCTGGGGCGCGCCGCTCCCCGATTCCGACCATGCCAGACGGGCGGTACAGGCCGCGCTCGGCATGGTGGAAAAGATGGACTCCCTGAAGGACGATTTCCTCGCCCGGGGCTGGAAGCCCATCCGGGTCGGGGTCGGCCTCAATACGGGAATCATGAACGTGGGAAACATGGGATCGGACTTCCGCATGGCGTATACGGTCATGGGCGACGCCGTCAATCTGGGGTCGCGGGTGGAAGGCCTGACCAAGCAGTACGGCGTCAACCTGATGGTCACCGAATACACTCAGGCCGCCGTTCCGGGGCTGGTGAGCCGCGAGATCGATCTGGTTCGCGTGAAGGGCAAGGACACGCCGGTGCGGCTTTATGAGCCAGTGGGGTTCGAGGGCGAGGTCGACTCCGAAACAGCTGCCAGCCTGACACAGCACCTGGCGGCGCTCGCCCTGTTTCGCAAACAGCAGTGGGACGCCGCCCAGGCGGCCTTCGAGGCATTGGCGGCGGCTGATCCAGAACGGGTGATCTATAGAATCTACCTGGATCGCATCGCCCACTTCCGGGACGAGCCGCCGGACGCTGACTGGGACGGCGTCTACACACACAAGGACAAGGGCTAGTCGTCCATGAAAAAGTCATCCCCTTCGCAAGGAGCGGCCAGCCATGTCTCGTAATCGCATACCCACGAAAGCATCGTACGTTTTCCTGCTGGTCTGCCTCGCGGCGTCCCACTCGGCGGCGGCCGCCGCACCAGAGGCCGCCGCACCAGCAGCCGCCGCCAAAGGCCGCGACGAGGCTGACCCGATCCTGCGGCTGGATCTGCCGGGGCATACCGGCGAGGTGCGTGCGCTCGCCTTCACGCCCGATTCGCGGCGGCTCATCAGCGGCGGCCGCGACAAGGTGGCGATGGTGTGGACGCTCGAAGATGCCGCCATTCCTGATGCCGAGGGCGGCGACGGAGAAAGGGTTACGCGGAACATCGCGCGGCGCCGGGCGAGAGAACGGACTTTGCGTTGGCAGGTGGCCCGCGGCACTCGTGGGGCGATCCAGGCGATCGCCGTCTCTACCCCGGTCAACGGCGAAGCAGGCGGTGAGCAAGGATCCGTGGCGATGGCCGGCAGCGGAGCGATGGGAAGCACCGGCGAGATCCTGGTACTGAAGGCGGCCGACGGTTCGCTTCAGGCCACGCTTGGCGGCGGCGACCGCATCGGCCACCGTCAGAGCGTCACGGCGCTTGATTTCACAACCGATGGCCGATGGCTGCTGTCACAGGATCTCGACGGACAGGCCTTTGCATGGGATCGCGCAAACGCCTGGACGCCCGTGGAACTTGCCGCTCGCGAGGATCAGCGGCTTGGCAAGGAGGGAGCAGCTGCGCTGCGGGCAATGCCTCCCCTGAGGCCTGCTGTGGCGATCGGGGCCGGACGCGCCGTGCTGCCGACGCTGGTGTCGCCCGCCACCGCCGCCAAACCGATCTGGCAGCTTGAACTCGTCGAGCTGAACGATCCGCGGCAGCGAAAGCGGCTTCCCGAGCCACATCTGGGCGTGGTCACCGCGCTGGCGGCGTCGGCGGATGGCACGTGTCTGGCTTCCGGCGATCTCTCGGGGCTAGTCCGAGTCTGGCGGCTTCCCGATGGTGGCACGAAGCCCGTGGAGATCGAGATCCGGCCTCTGGCCGAATCGCTCTCGCTCTCTCCAGATGGGAAACGGCTCGCGGTGAGCGTTGCATCGGACGGCCGAGGCGCCGCTCCACGCGTCGAGATCTGGAGCGTTGAGCCGCTTCGGAAGATCGCCTCGCGGACGATGCCCCAGCCTGTGCGGGCGGTACGGTTCAGCCCCGATGGCAAGACACTGGCATGGACCGGTGGGCGGGCCCACGAGATCTCGATCGCAGACGTCGATGCCGCGGCGGCCGACGCGAAGCCGGAAGCCGATCCCTTGGCAGCAGCCAACTCCCTCGGTGGCGTGGGCCGACCGATCACGCAGGTGGCCTTCGGTACAACCGCCGCCGATGCCGAAGCAGGGTCGCCGCCACGCCGGCTGGCGATCTCAACCCAGCAGAACGGCCCCGACGGCAAACCCGCACCACTGGAAGCTGCCTTCGATCTCGAGACGTTGGCCAACGCGGACGTGGGCAAGGAGAATAACTGGCTCACGGCGGCAGGGAACGCCGGCGGCTGGTCGATCGAGCCCAAGCCGAACTATGCAAAGCAAGGGTTTGAGGTTTGGCAGTTGCTCAAAGGCGGAGCGCCTGCTGGCCGTGTCGAGTTGGTACTCGACTGGCAAGGGCGGGCCGGCGCGCGGGGCCGGGCCTTTTCCTGGATTCATCGCACCGGTGAGAAGACACCGTGGGCGGTGGCCATCGGCGCGGATCGGGGCATCTTTCTTTACAAGCTCGTCGACGAGGGAGCCTGTCCGCTGGTCCGGCGTTTTCGCGGCCATGAGGATGGCGTGCTCGCGTTGGCCATCTCCGCCGATTCCCGCTGGCTCGCGTCGGGAGGCGGCGATGGCCTGGCGATGCTCTGGTCGCTCGCCGGCCTGGAGCGGGAACGTCCAATCGAGGACCGCTGGGGCGTGAGCGTGTCGGCCAAGGATGGTCGCGCGGTGGTCGACGCGGTCGAGGGCGCCGGGCCGCTGGCTGGAAGGGATGTCCGCGCAGGGGACGTCATCACAGAGATCTCCTGGACGGAATCCGCCGGCGCTGTCACTTCACACAAGGATGCCGCGGCGATCGTGGCGGCCCTGCCGGCCGTACCGTGGAATGCCCAGGTGGCTTTTTCCACGCGTCGGCTCGACAAGGATCAAAAGGTATTCCAGCGGTTGCCTGCCTGGGAGAACATCGCCTCGCTGCATCTGGCCGCGAATCGCGAATGGGCGTACTGGACGCCGCGGGGCTACTACGCGGCCAGCGCCAACGGAGACACGCTCTTTGGCTGGCTGGTCAACCGTGGTCTCGATGAACTTCCCCGGTTTTTCAAGGCACAGCAATTTCGTCGGCGGCTGGAGCGACCCGATGTGATGTCGCGACTGCTTGTCGCGGGGAGCCTCGACGCGGCCCTCCGTGACTCCGGCCGTGAGTTGCCCGAAAGTTCGGCGATCGTTCTGCCGCAGCAGATTGCCATGACCCCCGAGGTGCGGATTCTCGATCCAAGGCCAGGGGCCTCAGCGGACGGAAAATCGATCGTCGTGACCGCCGAGGTCGATACTCCGGACGGAACGACCCTTTCCCGGATCACGGCCTATGCCAGCGGCGTCGTGGCTCCCGGCAAACCCCGCGTGGTCGAAGAGCGGCCGGCCGCCGATGGCCGCCCGCGCCGCACTGTCTACGCGTGGGATCTCCCACTGCCCAAGGAGCAGCACCATCTCGTGCAGGTGTTTGCCGCCGCGGCAGAAGGGCCGACCGAACTGCGCGAAGTGCCGATCGAGGCGCCGCCGGTGGCCCAGAAGCAGCCGCGGACTCCCAGACTCTATCTGCTGGCCAGTGGCGTCAATCGCTACGCCAACTCCAATCGCTTTGCCGAACTCGGGCTGACGAACCTGACCTTCGCCGTGGGGGACGCGCGTTCGATCCGCGAATCGCTCTCGCGGCGGTCGCTGGGGCTCTACGACCTCACCGCCGACGCCATCCTCGTCAATCAAGAGGTGACCCGTGCCGGCTGGAAACGCGCAATCGAGGAGTTGGCGGAGAAGGTGGGCGACGAGATCGTTCCGGACGATTTGCTAGTGGTCTTCCTCGCGGGCCACGGCATGAACGACAGCGGAAAGTATTCCTATCTCTGCCACGATGCCGAACTCACGGTCACGGCCGGCCGGGATCCGCAGGCATCTCCCGCGGGCAGCATCACGTGGGACGACTTCGACGTCTTGCAGCGGATTCCCTGCCGCAAGCTTGCGATCGTCGACACCTGCCACTCCGGTGCGCTCGGACCGGCGGCCCGCAGCACCACCGTACGGGAGTTTCAAGAGAACATGATTCTTGTGCTCGCAGCCGCATCCGACGAGGAACCGAGCCAGGAATCGGGTGCCTGGGGGCACGGCGCCTTCACGAAGACGCTTCTCGAGGCGCTCGATGGGGCAGCGGACGTGGGACGCACCGCAGAATCCGCTGCGAAGGATGCGGAGCGACCCGACGGCGTTGTGTCACTCGACGAGGTAGTCGATTACGTGCTGCGCAAAGTGCCGGAAATGACGCTCGTGGACGATGACGAAAGCACCGCCCAGCACCCCACCGTATCCCCGGACTCGATCGTCCCGTACATCACACTGCCGGTGGCCGCGATGGCCAAGCCCGACAAGTGAGCCTGCTCGGCGGCATGGCGTTGTAATCCCGGCGGTCTTCGCGCGCCGATTGTGCTGGACCTTCGGCCTGCACCGGTTATTCGAAGCCACAGGCGGGAAACGCCCAAGAAAGGCCTGCCACGGCCGGGAAGGGCGTCAAGCGCCGCAATGAAGGAGGTCGAAGAACGAGTGGGGGGATGAGCATTGGTACGAAGGAACGAACTTGCGCTTGGCATGCCGAGCGAAACGCCATGCGCCGGCTTTCGCCTGGCCAAGCACGTTTTCCTGGCGACATGCGTGTTGTCGGCGCTGACGCTGTTTTGCGTCGTGCCTGCCCGAGGCGAGCAGCAGCCTGCGGCCGACGCCCCGGCCACGAAGCGGCCCAACGACGACGCCCCGCGCCCATTGCCGCCCGTCGGCGAAACTCCCGACACAACGGCCCCACGCCCGTTGCCTCCCGTCGGAGGAACTGCCGGAAAAACGGCCCCTGGCACAACGGCCCCCGGTGCCAAGGCCGCCGGCGAGGCGGCCTCCCCGAATCCGCCAGATTTTCGGGACGAAGCGGCCGCAGCAGCAGGAGACGCTAATCAGGTTCCGGATCTGGGCCGGGAGCTCGCTGATACCGACGTAGGCGGTTTCCGCGAGGCGCTGTCGAATGTTCCGACCATGGTGGGCGACGGGTGCGCTCCCGGCGGCAGCGGCGGTAAGGCCACTATCGACAGGCTCGTGCTTTTCGGGACAGGGCTGACCTCGTCGAACACCGGCAAGCTCCTGACCGGCCCGACCCCCGGACTCATCTTGGAGACGCCGCAGACGTACCGCGACATTCAGAGCCTGCCCGGCGCCGGCGTAATCCCGGGAGCTGTTGGTGTGGGTATTGTTCCAGGATCGCCTTCGTTTCAGACGACGGGCATTCCGCCGGGAGGGGCCGGGTCGATCGTCGGCCCGACCGCGGGCTATGCCACCAGTGTCGATGCCGCAATGAAGAACGAATTCATCACTCGCACCGGCAACTCCCAAGGCGAGACGGTGTTTACGCCGGAAACGTCGGGCGCTCTTCCCACCGGCGTATCCAACACCTACGACGCGTACGCTTATTACAACTACGTCGTCGACACCGCCAGCGCCACCCCGGGCTTCAACGTCGGCTTCGTGAAGATCTCCGAAAACCTCAGCCCGCTGCCCCGGGACCGCGTTTTCTTCAACTACAGCTACTTCAAAAATTCCTACTTCGCACAGGATCTGCGGGCCGACGTCAACCGCTTCATGCCGGGCTTCGAGAAGACGTTCTTCGACGGCTGGACATCGATCGAAGTCCGCACGCCGTTTGCGTCCACGCTCTCCAGCGTTCAAGGATACGACGCGAGCCCCGGTGCCGGCATCACCAACAACCGCGACGTTGAGTTTGGCAATATGTCCGTCATCGGCAAGTCGGTGATCACCCATTCCGACACCTGGGCACTCACCGCGGGCATGCAGGTGATGTGCCCCACTGCCAGCAACGTCTCCGTCCAGTCAACCGGTGTCGGCCCGACCATCTCCGCTGGAAAAGATCTTCTTTTGGTGGAAAACCAGTCGGTCCATACGATGCCTTTCATGGGGTTTCTCTGGGCTCCCAATGACAGGTTTTTCACGCAATCGCTTTTGCAACTCGACGTCGACACCAACGGTAATCCCGCTTACGCGAACGTGCTGCTCACCAACAACATCAAGCAGTCTGGGAACTATGCCGGACGCTTGACCTACCCCACGTTCATGTACGTCGGGCTTTCGGCGGGCTACTGGTTTTATAAAAATGACAGCCCGTACGCGACGCTGACCGGTATCGCTCCAATCATGGAGCTCCACATCAACCAGTCTCTCACCTCGTACGATGTGCTGTGCCAGCCGGGGTATCAGATTGGCGAGGATCTCGGCAGCCTGTCGATGATCAACGGCATGGTCGGTTTCAACATGGAATGCGGCACTCGTTCCACGATGACCTTCGCCTACGTTTCACCGATCGGCGGTGGCGTCGACCGCTGGTTCGACGGGGAAGTTCGGGCCATGTACAACTGGCGTTTCGGCCCCCAAACCCGCCTCACCAGGGTGCAGTTCTAATTCCCCCTGGAAACGGCGATCCCTGCTCGTTTCCGCTCGGATCAGCCGGGGAAAAGACGGTTCCGAGGCCACCGGACATCCGTATCCGGCACGTCCCGTACTGGCCAGCAGCCTGGCAAAAAACGCGATTGAGCCGCTTTTTTGAGGAAAAATCGGAGAAATCGGCCCACATGAACGGTCTTTCCCGCGGAACGTGCCATTCTGACAGACCGATTCGGTGCCCTTGCCGATGAGGCGCAGTATCCTTTTTGTATCGAAGGATCGAACAAAACAGGCTGTTCCGACGAATAGCAGCCGAGTAACAGGATTGCCGCAGCCAATTCGGCCCAGGCTACGCTCTGCCCCCTCCGCTGTTTGAGTAGAAAACCACGATGAACGGCCGACGTCCTTTTCAGATGTCGGCCCTTTTTCGCGGTTTTCTATCGCGCCGACTGGCCGAAAATAAGGCTGGAAGACGAGGGATTGGCCGCCGGCGTGGCAGGCACGCGAGGCCGTCCTCTCTGGACGTTGAGTCGCTCGAACCGCGGTCGATGCTGGCGGTGACTGCGACACTGGACGCCAGCGGCACGCTCGGCATCTCCTTGGACTCGGCCAACGACTCGGCTTTTCTCGTCAGCGACGGGTCGGACTACACGGTCAGCGGCACCGACTTCGCGGGCGACGGCACGTTCGCGATAACAGACGTGCAGGCCATTGTGGTGACCGGCACGGCATCGAGTGGGCAGGCGTTCACGCTCAGCGCTGGTTCTGGGATTGCGAATTCGCTGTCCGTCTCGGCGGATGTCGAGTCGACGACCATCAACGCGAAGATCTCTTCCGGGGCGTCCACGGTAGCCATACTGTCACCGGCAATCACACTTGCCGCGAACGTCTCGACCAGCAGCACACAGGATTACGGTGGACTGGTAACGCTGGCGGCCGGCGTCGAACTCACCGGCTCCACGATCACGCTCGACGCCAGCCTCGCCGGCGCCAGCAACTCCCTGAAGATCTCCGGCGACGCGGACGTGCAGGCCGCCATCAGTGGCGTCTCGACATTCGAGGTCACAGGAACCTCGACGCTGTCTGCAAACGTCTCGAGCAGCAGCACCCAGGACTACGGCGGGCAGATCGTACTCGCCAGCAGTACAACCCTAAGCGGGGTTGGAATTACTTTTTCTGGGAGTGTCGATGGCACGCAGGCTGGCACCCAGTCGCTAACAGTTAACGATAGCGGTGCAACGCGCTTCAGTTCAGCTGTTGGCGGCACAGTTGCCTTGGCCAGCCTAACCACCGACGCCGGCGGCACGATCAGTCTTCAGTCTGTCACCACCACCGGTGCCCAGCAGTACGGCGACAATGCCACGCTGAATGGCACGTACACCACGACCGACAGCACCTTCAGCGTCGCTGGCACGTCGACGCTTGCCGGAGACACCACCGTCTCGACCGGCACCGGCAACATCACGTTCACCGGCGCTGTCGACGGTGCCTATGCCCTGACCGCCAACTCCACCGGCGACACGCTCTTCAGTGCCAACGCCGGCAACGGCATCAGCCTGGCCACCCTGACCACCGACGCCGGCGGCACTGTCAGCCTCAAGTCCGTCACCACCACCGGCGCCCAGCAGTACGGCGACAATGCCACGCTCTACGGCACGTACACCACGACCGACAGCATCTTCAGCATCGCTGGCACAACGAAGCTCGCCGGCGACACGACGGTGTCCACCGGCACCGGCAACCTCACGTTCACCGGCGCCGTCGACGGTGCCTACGCCCTGACTGCTAACTCGACTGGTGCGACGCTCTTCAGCTCCGCCGTCGGCAACGGCACCAGCCTCGCCAGTCTCACGACAGACGCCGGCGGCACGGTGAGCCTTGAGTCGGCCACGACCACCGGCGCCCAGCAGTTCAACGACAACGCCACGCTGAATGGCACGTACACCACGACCAACAGCACCTTCAGCATCGCTGGCACAACGAAGCTCGCCGGAGACACCACCGTCTC
>JBIIGJ010000176.1:0-5530 GCA_044236455.1 Pirellulales bacterium | reverse complement strand
GCGGAATCGCTCCTGCAAAGTCATCCCAAGGGACCGGGCGCGGCGCTGCGGTTCGCCGGCCTCTACGGCCCCGACCGGCTGCCGCGGCTCGACGACCTCAAGGCCGGCCGGCCGATTGCAGCCGATCCCGACAGTTGGCTCAACCTGATCCACGTCGACGATGCCGCGAGCGTCGTCTGTGCGGTGGCAGCGGCGGCCACTCCCCGACCACTCTACGTCGTCTCCGACGGGCATCCCGTGCTGCGACGCGACTGGTACGGCCATCTGGCCGCCATCACCGGCAGTCCCTCCCCCACCTGGGATCTCTCCCTCCCACGGACCCGCGGCGCTGATAAACGCGTCGACCCGTCGCTGCTGTTCCACGATCTGCCCATCCCGCTCGCCTACCCCGATCCGCTCCGCGGCATCGAGGCGGTGATGACGGCCGGCCGCATGGCATGATCCAATGGGCCGCCGGTCAACTCCCAGTTCCCGGGCTTCCGCCCGGGGCTTTTATTAGAGTCTGCGGAATCCGTGAGGGGCTGCCCATGTCCCCAGGAGCCGGCGTTGCTGACCAGCGCAGGCAGGATGCCGAAGCGCAGTCAGCATCGAGTGAGCGAAGGGCAGGATGCCCGCAGCGAACGTCCGGCGACGGGGCATGGGCAGCCCCGAACCGACAAGCCTGCGACCTTACGGCACCGGCACGGGACGCGGCGACTCCGCCGGCCGGCTCGTGCGGGCCAGGCCGGCCACGCCGCCCGCCAGCGAATTGAGGTAGTCGGCCGTGACGTTCATCGCCTCGTTGAAATAGAAGTCGCGCTTCACGACGGGCCGTCGCTGCGCGTCCATCTCCTCCTCGAGCTTCTTCTCCTCGTCCTCGGCCGCCTTGCCCTCGTTCCACTGGCGCTCGAATTCCGATTCAACCAGCGAGATCGTCTTTTCGCTCTTCCGCTTCTCGTACTGCGAGATGTCCTTCTGCACCTTGGTGAAGTCCTCGCTCTTCGCGATTCGCGCCGCCGACCGGTCCTTGAGGGCCCGGAGCATGTCGTCGGTCACCTTACCGCTCGCCTGGAACGCCGCGGGGGGCACCTTGTCGAACGCAATCGCGTGGTCGAGATCCGACTCGCCCACCGGCAGGTGCGTGGTGATGCTCGGCAGTTCGACGTCGCTCTTCACTCCCTCGAGTTGCGTGCTGGCACCGAGCGGCCGGTAGAACTGCTGCATCGTGATCTTGATGGCCCCGAGCGACGGCGCGTTGGGCAGCCGCTGGAAGAGCTGCCGACCGAGGTCGAGCAGGCTCTGCACCGTGCCCTTGCCATGGGTCGCCTTGTCGCCGATGACGAGGCCGCGGCGGTAGTCCTGGATGGCTCCCGCGACGATCTCACTGGCGCTGGCACTGAACTTGTTCGTCAGCACCACCAGCGGCCCATCCCACGACACGCCGGGATCGACGTCGTCGTACTGCTGCACCCGCTTGTCGGCATCCTTGATCTGCACGACGGGGCCGGTGTCGATGAACAGGCCCGTCAGCGAGATTGACTCCGGCAGCGAACCACCGCCGTTGTTTCGCAGATCGAGGACCACGCAGTCGATCCCCTTCTGCCTGAACTCGTCGATCAGCCGCTTGCAGTCTCGGGTGCTGCTCTTGTAGTCGGCCTGTCCCTGCCGGGCCCCGTCCATATCCATGTAGAAGCTGGGCAGGTTGATCACGCCGATCCGCCACGGCGAACCGTCGGGCTTCTTCCCGTCCTCGACGACTTCACCCCGGGCCTCGGCATCCTTGAGTTCGATCTTGTCACGAGTGATGTCGTAGACCTTGGGCACCGTCTCTCCCACCGGGATCACTTTGAGGCGAACGATCGTGCCTCGCTTCCCGCGGATCAGCTTCACCACCTCGTTGAGGTTCATGTCGACGACGTCGACCATTTCCCCCTCCTGTCCCTGTCCGACGCCCACCACGCGGTCCTTCTTCTTGAGCCGTCCGTCACGGTCGGCGGCGCCGCCCGGCGTGAGTTCCATGATGGTCGTGTAGCCGTCCTCGCCCTTGAGCTGCGCGCCGATGCCGTCGAGCTGCAGTCGCATGGCGATCGCGAAGTTTTCCTGCGTGCCCGGCGACATGAAACTGGTGTGGGGATCGAGGCTGCTGGTGAGCGCCGTGAGGTAGGTCTCGAGCAGCTCGTCGGCGGTCATCTGGTGCATCCGCTTCGCGAAGCTCTTGTAACGACGCAGCAGTTTGTCCTTCGCCTCCTCGGGAGACGTTTTCTCCATCTTTTGCACGAGCAGGTCGTACTTGATCCGCTTCCGCCAGTTGTCCTCGGCTTCGGCTTCGCTCTTGGCCCAGGTTGCGGCTTCGCGGTCGATGACGATCGACTCCTGCTTGGTGAAGTCCTGCGGACCATTCACCATCTTCTCGATCAGCGGCAGTCGCGTATCGACCCGTTCGAGGAACCGATTGAACACCTCGTAGGCGAAGCTCACGTCGCCACGCTTCACCAGGTCGTCGAGGGAATCCCGCTTCTGCATGAAGCCGTCGATGTCACTCTGCAGGAAGTGCAGCTTCCAGGGATCGAGCCCCTCCAGAAAGATCGTGAACCAACGCTTGGCGATATCGTCGTCGATCGGGTGGCGGAGAAAGTGCTCCCGCTCCAGATAGCTGCGAACGGCCAGCGTGATCTGTCGATCGTTGGGGCCCGGCTTGCCCCCCGCGGCGGGAGCGGCGTTACTGCCTGCAGCGGGCTGTCCGACGGCCGTGGGTGGCTGTTCACCGCGGCCTGGCACGACGAAGGCGACCAACAGACAGGCCGCGAACACCGCCGACAGGTGCCGGCCGACACGGGTGGGACGATTGCCGCTCACGTGAATTGACTCCTTACCATCGGGACGTTCCAAGACTCACTCCTGCATTCTGACGAATCGATCGGTTTCTGGCGAGATGTTCTTTGCGGCCCGAATCTAAGGCTGCCCACGCGGCCCCGTCCCTGAACTGGCCTGCGGCATCGGCTGCAGGAATCATGCCACGGGCTCGCTGGGGAATGCCGTCACGGCAGCGGCGCGGTCGACCAACGCCTGCGCCACGAGCGGATCGGCTCCCAGCCTCTGAACCTGCACCCATTCGATCCCGGGATACTCTCTGCGGCCGCAGTCCACTGCGGCGGTCACCTGCTCTTCTACGTGCCCCCTGAAGAGAAGGTGCGGCTGCACGATCACCCGGCGAACGGCGGCGCCGTTCCCGACGTCACTCCCGCCAGCCGCATTCGCAACCGCCTCGGCCAATGTTGGGCGGGCGGCGGCTACGAATCCCAGCTCGATCCGCGAATGCGTCGGCATTTCGGCCCCCGCCGGGCAGCTGGCGAGAGCAAAATCGTGCAGCTGCCGATGGGCCGTCGGATCGCTCGAACCGCGGCCGATCATCAGCAGCACCGTGTTGTCCGCAGGCACCGGCTCGAGCCGCGCCAAAGCCTCTTCGCGGCGCCTTCGGGTGAGTGAAAGGAGGTCGGGATGGGACCCCAAAGCCTCTGACTGCTGCACGAAGAGCCCCGCCTTTGCCGCCCCGTCGCGAACGGCCTCGGGGACATCCCGCCGGGCATGCCCGGCCGTGAACAACAAAAGCGGCGCCGCCACGACCTCCGTGCATCCGCGGGCCGCCAGCCGCTCGAGCGCCTCACCGATCGACGGGCCGATGACTTCCAGAAACCCGAGTTCCACGGCGACATCCGGCAGCAACGCTGCGACCAGGGCTGTCACCTGCCGCGTCTCCTCGGCCCCCACCGGGTCGGCCGTACCGTGCCCCACGACCACCACACCCCGCGTCCGGCTCCCCCGCCAGCCGTGGGCAGGCACGGCCTGCCCGTACGGCGGCCGCGGCCGGCTCGACCGGCGAAACAGGCCGCCAAACGATGTTTTCGCGAGGCGGCGGACGGCACGGGCGGAGAAGAATGGCAGCACGAATGTCCTTTCGGGAGGCCACCGACCGCCGGGATGGTGCCGCAGCTGTCAGAGGTCCAGTTCCATCACGAACGAATCAAATTTATAGTGGTGTCAGTGGAAAAGCCACGTCGCCGCCCGCCTGCCCCGCCCCGCAGCCTTCCTGGTCCGGTCCGCCCATCCGCCCGTGAGCTCCGCCGTGTCGAGCGTATCGGTCTCCATTCCCTCGCCTCGCACCTCACCTGCCGCGCTCATGCTGCGGATCGCCGGCCGCCCAGGACCGACGTTCGTGCTCGATGCGGCACATGACAACACGCTGGGCCGCTCGCCCGAGGCGACGATCATCGTTGCCGACCGATTGGCCAGCCGCACCCATGCCGCGGTCCGTTTCGACGCGGCGAGAAACACCTGGATGCTGCACGATTTGGGCAGCCGCAACGGCACCTTCCTGGATGGCGTGCCGGTCAGTTCGACGGCGATCCCGGAAGGCGCGGTGATCCGCGTGGGAACATCGGAGCTGGTCTTCAAGCAGGTGTCGCCCACCGCCGCGTTGCCAACGGCGGCCGAGCGGGGCCAGATCGTCCGCTGCGGTCCGGTCGCAGAACTCGAAGGTAGCGTGCTGCGACGGTCTTCGATCGGTTCAACCGACGACGCGCGGCGGCCGTTGCTGCTCTATCAGGCCAGCATCCGACTGCTCGCCTCGCGGAGCATCCGCGAGGTGATCGAGGCCACGCTCGAACTGGCTGCCCAGCATTCAGGCGCCGCGAGCGTCGGCTGGTTTCGCGTGATCGACGACGCGCGGCTGGAGCCTGTCTGTGTCGTGCCGCCCGGCAGTGCACTGGCCACCCTCGTCAGCGAATCGACGGCGCGACTGGTGGCCCAGGAGGGCAATGCCGTCTGGGTGGCGGCCGCCCGCGGGTCGGACGCCGCACAGGATGCCGAGACGGAGATCGCCTGCGTGCCGATTGTGGAACGTGAGCGGGTGCATGCGGCAATCGTCGCCTCGGCAGCGAAGGGATCGATGCGCAATGCCGACTTCGATTTCCTCGTGGCGTTGGCCAGTCTCGCGTCAGCCGCCTGCGCCGGCCATGCCGGCGCTGCGCCAGTCCGGTCCGCCGCCAGCGTCACCGACCTCGGCTCGCTGCAGACGGTCGGACTCGACTCGGTGGTGATGCTGAATGACGAGGCGGACCACTCGGCCAACGCGACGATCGCCGGGGATGGCCGTCTGCTCGAGGGAACGGTCGCCATCGACGAGGCAAATCTGCGGCACATGGCCTCACCAGCGGGCGCACACGAGCCCGCGACGGCCCGCATCGGTTCATTCGTCGCGGAGACCGGCACGCTCAAGCTGGAGGACTGGCAACGGATCCTCGTGATCGAGGCCTTGCGCAGAACCGGCGGCAGCGTGCCCAACGCCGCCGCGGAACTCGGCATCAGCCGCGCCACGCTCTACCGCAAGCTCGAACTCTACGGCCTCACCCGCACGTCGTAGCGGCTGTATTCACGCAAAACACGACATCCTGTCGCCCTGACGGGCGGATGCCCGTCCTCAGCCAGCCTCTTGGCAAACGCAGTTTGCTGGTGCTGCGCATGGCATCCTGCCATGCAAACCGGAAGGGCGGGC
>JBIIGJ010000175.1:0-5553 GCA_044236455.1 Pirellulales bacterium | reverse complement strand
GTTCGCCCCGAATCACAAGCTCAGGTCCGCCGTCACGGCGCTCGCCATCGGGAATGTCGGCAAGCCGCGTGATGCCGCGACTGGTGGGCATGCGGCGCGCGGACATGCGGCGCGCGGAGATGCCACCGGCGACTGCTGCGACTCATGCGACAAACCGCCCTCCCACGACACCTCGCGGATTGCCTGGGCCAAACTCATGGCCCGCGTGGGGGAGGAGTTTCCGCTGGAGTGCCCGGGGTGTGGT
This sequence comes from Pirellulales bacterium, assembly GCA_044236455.1. GTDB lineage: Bacteria > Planctomycetota > Planctomycetia > Pirellulales > UBA1268 > CAMCQY01. Next base: position 5,309 of record JBIIGJ010000175.1, on the reverse strand, counting down.
GGCGACATCCGACTCATCGCGTTCATTACCGATCCAGGGCCGATCCGGAAGATCCTGACACACTTGGGCGAACCGCTCGAGCCTCCGCCCGTCTCTCCCGCCCGCGGGCCACCGACCGACTGGGGAGAGCTCGTGCAGGTCCACGACGACCGGGCAATCTTTCAGGCGTCGCCCGACGAACTGCCCGTGATCGACATCCGCAGCCTCTGACGGGATCCCATGCCACGGTGCGGACGGCCCGCGAGAAGGGCGGTTTCAAGACCGGTCTGCGCCGACGAGAAAAATCCGGCCTTGAGCGTGGATAGGTCCAGATCGCGGGTGTTCCGGTCATCACCGGTGACGAGGGGGGCATGGCGGAGTTGGTCCGTGACGGCGTCGACGGCTTGCGCTTCCACGTCGGCGACGCCGGCGATCTGCGCCGCGTTCTGGAGACGGTGATCGAGCGGCCCGCGATGCTGGCCGAGTCTCCGATCTACACGCCACGATACTGCACTTGTTGGGACTTGATCACGAAAGATTGTCGTACTTCTACCAGGGATTGGATCAGCGCCTGACGGGCGTCGAGCCCCATCGCGTGATCCGCAAGGCCCTCGTTTAGCCGTTCGCTTACGCGAGCGCGGACATTGCCCGGCTCACGGCGACGGCAAGTCGATGTCGAAAGTGTTGGGCGTTTGATCGTTGACGAGCAGTTTCAAAGTGGATTCCTTGCCGGCAAACGACTTGGGGCTGAAGGTGATCATCTCGTCGACCTCGGCGCTTTCCAGGCCGGTATTGACAGTGACTTTTCGGCCTGTTTTGCGGCGTGCCTCCACCTCCACCCGGTATTCTCCTTCCGGCAGGCCTCCGAGAGTATCCACGCGGTAGCCCCCCTTGGCGACGACCACGGCCAAGGTGGGGCGCACGGGGCCGTCGGGATCTTGATGGAGCGGCACAAAGCGGATCTCGCCGAGGTCCGTCTTCTCGCCCGCCACGGTGACACTACCGCTCAGGGGTATTCGTTTCGGCTGGCCGCTGCACCCAAGCGCCAGCGCGATGCTTAGAATCATCCCGGTCCCGAAGCGTGTCATCGACCAATCCCTTCTTGCCCAGGCATCAATAATCGCCGACGAATTCCCGTCCCGCTCGCGTCGTCAGACTCTTGAGCGTGCCCTGCTCGATGCTTTGGCTGATGAAGCCCACATGTCCATCGGCGAAGGCGAACTGGGCGCCCCCCGTGTGAAAGCTCTGCACTCCCAGGGATTTTTGTCCGGCAAACTGGTTGATGCCGTAGGCAGTCGTCATGACATTGCCATGGGCCCAGATGTTGGCGAGGTAGCATTGATTACCGGGGCAATACGATCCCGGCGCGATCGTTTCCAGCCAGGCTTTGTGGCTGGTGTCGTAATCGACGTACAGCTCGCCAATCACCACCGTCGAACTGGTGCCGTCCACGATGTCGGCCATGCGGACCTTCGAGCCGCTGAAGATGACGCCCGACGCATTCAAGGTGATGGTATCGTTGATGCCCCCGGTGATGGCCAGGTGCGTGGCGATGGCGGAGTAGCTCGCGGCGGCGGCGTCATCCGTGCCCGGAATACTGCCGCAACAACTAACAAAACCGCCCTGCTTGGGAACGCTCGGGCACATGTACGTGCTGATCTGAGACTTCATGGCCGCGTTGTTGTTGGCATTCACTTCATTGAACCCGACCGTGGGTGTGATCTTTTTGAAGACGTTGTCCTGCTCGATGAACGGCATGATCTGATAGCCCCAGTCCCACGGTAGGTAGTTGAAAAGCCCAGCCGAATAGACCGCGCCGTTCATGCCCATGGGAAATCTTTTGTGGGCGTCGTGAAAGCCGTGCAGGGCCAGGCCGATTTGCTTGAGGTTGTTGCTGCACGAACTTCGCCGCGCCGCCTCACGGGCCGCCTGCACGGCCGGCAGAAGGAGGCCGACGAGCGTGCCGATGATCGCGATCACGACCAAGAGCTCGACCAGCGTGAATCCCGCGGCGGCTCGCGGTGCCGCGGTTCGCCTTTGACACCGGCTTCTGAGATTGGCCCGCATGGTTCTCACCTCGGAGTTTTCTTATGGAATCTATTTGGGTACATCGCCCCACCATCCAACTTGTGCAATCTTAGCTTCCGACAACTGCCCCGCCAACAACTATTTCTTTCGATTTTGCGTAAGTCTTTCGATTTTGCGTAACCGGTTCACACCCATTCGCAATCAGCCCCGGCCGCCACGCAGCTGGCCTGGCGTCATGCCGAGATGCTTCTTCAGAAACGTCGTCATGTACGACACCGAGCCGAAGCCGCAGGCCCGCAAGGTTCATGGGTGTCGCGGCTTACTCCTTGAACTGGTAGGCGTACACATCGGCATCTTGGAGCACGATGCGCAGCCGGACGGCCTGCCCGGCCAGCGCGCCGACATCGGTGCCCGAGCGCCAGGAAACGGGGCGCTCGACGCTGTCGCCGAAAAGCGGTGGGCAGTCCTCGAGCGAGAAACCCGGCAGGGGCCGGCCGGCCTCATCCTGGAGCTCCACGCGGACACTGCCCGCGGCCGAGGTAGAAAAATTAAGCCGCAGCTGGCGGCCGATGAAGCGCACCGGCTTGGTCACCAGCTCCCCGCCGCTCATTGGCGCCTGCACAGAAACAAAACCGTCAAGACGCAGCGTGTAGCGCCGCAGCGCGCTTCCCGGAGGCGTCCAGTAGCTCTCAGTCGCGAAGAACGACAATTCGTTGGGCGCGCCAGGTAGATCAGATTTAGTCTCAATAACATGCCAGGCGACGTACTGATGACCGTAGTTCCAGGTACCCTCGCGCTCGATTCCGGGGGGCAGGAAGGCCTCCTCCCAGCGCTTGAAGGTAACACCGTCGCGGCTTGCCATGAGCACGGACTCGGTGAGGGCGCTGCCGTAGCGCTCGGAAGCCGCGGCGCGCCGTTCGCGCTGCTCGAGCTCGGGCAGTGCGCGAAGGGACGCGGACCACTGCTGGACCTTCTCCGGCGCGGCCTTGGTCCGAGCTTCCCCCAGACCGATGTTCAGTTCCCGCTCGAGATAGCGGGTAGGAAAGCCGATCAACAGGTGCGGGGCGCGAGGGTAGGGCTTAACCGCGTTGGTATAGAGGTGGGTGCGGGGCGCGTCCGGATACACGAGGTCGCGTTGGTTATTCCAGTGGATGAAGTCCTTTGAGGTCGCGGTGCGGATTGAGCGGATACCGACGTAGGGCTGGTCGGGAGTTCCGCGGTCGAAATATCGCCAGTAGGCTCGGTAGACGCTATGCTCAGCGTCCCAGAACGCGAGATTCTGCGAATCGAAGGCGCCGTCGGTGATAACGGGATGCTTAACCAGAGGGGTCCAGCGGAGGCCGTCCGCAGACTTTAGGGCGATCAAACCGCGCGTGTTGTGTTCAGCGTGCCGCGTTAGGACGAGGGCCTTGTAGCGGGCGTCCGGCGGTGCCGCAGGGTTTTCGTCCTTGAAGATGGCCATTTCCGACGGGTCGATCGTGACCCCATCTAGATCGCCGTTGGCGAGGACGATGTTGTTGGCCTTCGAGCCGTTGAACTGATACAAGCCGAGTTCTGGTTTGCGCCAATGAATGCCGTCGTGGCTTTCGGCGTAAAGGCCCAGCTTGTGAGTTACCTGGCCCGAATTGCTCGACTCGTAGGACGGGTTCACGTTGTACCCGCGGTAGTACATCCGGAAGAGGTCTCCGTCCAAGAAGACACAGTGATAGATGCAACCGGTTCCTTCCCAGGGGAGGTCGTGTTCCAGCGCGATCTCACGGGGCACGGGTCGATGAAGGCGCAGTTGGGCGCCGCCCGAGAGCTCCTCGACGATAGCCGAGTCGACGAACAGCTCGCGGCGCGAGCCGATGTCGATGGTTCCGACCGGCGAATTAGCCGCTCGGGCTAGCATCCGGTCGGATGCAACGCAGAAAAGCATCAATGCGGCGACGAGCTGCCGATCCAGGTTCATTCGTTATATCTATAAGCTGGGCGAAAGCTGCTCAATGAGGAAGAATATCATGAGTCACGGACGAAGGATAGCCCGGTCAATGGCACTTCCACAAGCGTTGCCCTACTGCTGAGCGACTCGTGAGCCGGTTGCTCCCGCCGCCCGGGCTTGCCCCGGCCGAGAAAACGGTTCCCGGATCGCCCGCGTTCCCCCCTGAAGTGGCGTTTTTCTTGCCGTCGGCGCAGAGTCTCTCCGAGTCGGGCCACCTAGCGGCTTCGTGGTGACCCCGCGTCGGGCAGGACTCAGAGGCTGTGAATGTCGATCGCGGGCAGCTCTTCGGGCGACGATTGAAAGACATCGCCATCGTCATGCACCTGGACAAGTTCGTGCCAGTCGGTGGGTGGGCCTCGAGCGGGAGAGACCGGCGGCGGTTCGAGCGGTTCGCCGAGATGTGTCAGGATCTTCCGAATCGTCCCCGGCTCTGTGATGAACGCGATCAGCCGGATGTCGCCACCGCACGCTGGGCACTCGAGCGGAAACTCCTCCCCCACCCTCGCCATGAGCTTGGCCCACGCAATCCGCGACGTATCGTGCGAGCGGGGCTTTCGATGCGCGTCACAACAGCCTCCAGTGTCGCGACCTTCGTTCCCATGCCCGCCGTTCGCGGCCTCCCGTGGCTTGCCAATGTTCCCGATGGCCAGCGCCGTGACGGCTTTTCGCAGCTTGTGGTTCGGCGCGAATACTCCGTGGTAGCGATGCCGGTGCTTCCGCGGCGGCGGGACGAGATCGGCGAGCCTGTCCAAAAACTCAAACGGCGTGAGCTCGACGACGCCATTGGCCCCCGGCCGCGTGGACTTGCGGCCGCGGCCGGGCCCGACCCAGGTGGCGGCTTTGTGCCGCGGCAGCACGTAGCGGACGCCGGCAATCCGGCCGGCTGGGCCGCGGATCACGGACAGTCGCTCCAATGCAAAGGGCGGCCGGGCGCAGTATCGGAGAAGATGCTCAAGACTCTGGAAATAGCTGGGCACATCGCGGTCGATGAGTGTGATCCGGACACTGGCGTCGACTGAAAACCCGCTGTTCTCCCAGGCGAGCATGTCGGCGGCGGCCGCGGCGTCGAGCAGCTCTTCGGCACCCCAGATGGTGCACCCGAGCCCGCCGGGCATCACGAGTGTCGCGGCGAAGACCACCCGCGCGTCATCGAAGTTGGGCGAGCAGCTCGCCGCGCGTGAATAGACGAGCGGCTGGCGCAGACAGCTGCGCATCTCGTCGACCGCGTCATTCCCCCGGTGCCCGTGCGGCAGTGGGTGATCTCCGTGCCGAAGCGATTGCGCTGCTTCCTCGCTGACCGCCCAAGCGCGGTCGCAGCCCT
>JBIIGJ010000173.1:0-5691 GCA_044236455.1 Pirellulales bacterium | reverse complement strand
CGAGCCGCCCCCCGGCCCGCGGGCCTGGCCAGATCGCATCGCCGCCGTGTCGGCGGCCGAGTTTTGGAAGCAGGTGGAGGGTGACGGCCTGCTCCCCAAGAAAAAATTCGACTCGTTCTTTCGCGTCCTCCCGGCCGACGCCGGCGGTGATGCGAAGGGCCGCGACGCGGCGATCGCCGTGCTCGATGCCGCGCTCGGCCTGGGCGATCTCCGCGACGGGCCCCACGTGGAACTGCTCGACTACGAGGGCACCCATGTGCTCGGCGAGCCGCAGATTCATTCCGTGCAGGCGTTTCGCAACACGAAGTTCGACGCCTGGTTCCTGCGTTCGAAGACGTTCTCCGGCGTGTGGGAGCAGTGGGCGCTCGTGCAAGATAAGACGGTCGCGCCAAACGTGGCCTACTACTTCCACTACCGCGACGGCAAACCCTCGCGGGTCCATGAGCAGAGCGACTGCTACCGCTGCCACTCCAACGGCCCGCGTGGTCTCCATCCGGGGCGGCTCGACCTCGTGAGCGGTGCGGACTATCTCGACGAGGTCAACGGCTATTGCGCCGAGCAGGTGAAGGTGCAGACCGACTTCGGCGGCCCGCGGCCCGACTTCGGCCCGGAGCTTGCCGTGAGCGAATGTATCGACTGCCACAGCTCGGGGGCCGATCGCGGCCCGCTTCACCGCGTGCAGGCCCACTCGATCCGGACGATGATCTCCCGCGGCCTCATGCCCCCCGACGGCAAGCTCTCCCGCGAGGGCGGGCTCGAACTCGAGCGCTGGCTCAAGGGCGAGTAAACGGCGGCGAACGCCAGCGATCTGGAGGCCGCGCATGCAAGCGAGACTGTTCTTCATCGTCTGCGGTCTCGCCGTTGCCGCGAGCACGGCCTTCGCTGCCCCCGACAGAATCGATCCGCCGCCAGCGCCGCGTGAGCCTTCGATCGCGGCCGCGTCCGACGAGCCGGCCAAGGCCGCGGCCGGGTTCGGCCTGCCGGCGGGCTTCGCGGTCGAACTCTTCGCCGCCGAGCCCGATGTCGCCAATCCCGTCGCCTTCTCGATCGACGAGCGGGGCCGCGTGTTCGTCTGCGAGGCTTTTCGCGCGCACAAGGGCGTGGGCGACAACACCGGCAAGGAGGGCACGGCCTGGCTCGAGGCCGACCTCGCGGCCAAGACGGTCGACGACCGGCTGGCCTACCATCTGCGGCTTTTGGGAGAGAAGGCCCGGGAGTGGGTGGTCGAGACCGACCGCCTCCGCGAACTGGTCGATACGGATGGCGACGGCCGGGCCGACCGATCCACCGTCTTCGCCACCGGGTTCAACCGGCTCATCGAGGGGCACGGCGCGGGGGTGCTCGCCCGCCGCGGCGACGTCTTTTACGCCTGCATCCCGAACCTCTGGCGGATGCGCGACACCGCCGGCGACGGCGTGGCCGATGTCCGCGACGTGCTCCACACGGGCTATGGCGTCCGCGTGGCCTTCCATGGTCACGACCTCCACGGGCTCACGCTCGGCCCCGACGGGATGATCTATTTCAGCGTGGGCGACCGCGGCTACCACGTCGTGCACGAGGGCCGCACGCTCGCCGACCCGGAGAGCGGCGCGGTATTTCGCTGTGAGCCCGATGGCTCGCGGCTGGAGGTCGTGCACACCGGCCTGCGGAATCCGCAGGAGCTCGCCTTCGACGACCTCGGCAACCTCTTTACGGTCGACAACAACTGCGATTCGGGCGACCGGGCACGGCTGGTGCAGATCGTGCCCGGCGGCGACACCGGCTGGCGGATGAGCGTGCAGTATCTGCCCGACCGCGGGCCCTTCAACCGGGAACGGATCTGGCATCTGCCGCACGACGGTCAGCCCGCCTGGATCGTGCCGCCACTGGCGCACATCGGCGCGGGGCCGTCGGGGTTTGCGGCCTATCCGGGCACGGGACTGCCGGACCACTTCGATGGTCGGTTCTTCCTCGCCGACTTCCGCGGCGCGGCGGCCAACAGCTCGGTGCGTACGTTTCGCGTGCGGCCCAAGGGGGCGAGCTTCGAGGCGTTCGACGAGGAGGAGACGTTCAAGCACGTGCTCGCGACCGACGTGGAGATCGGCCCGGACGGCGCCGTGTGGGTGAGCGACTGGGTGCACGGCTGGCAGGGGGAGGGGAAGGGGAGGCTCTGGCGGTTTGTGCCCACGCCGCCGTCCCCGGAAGCGGCCGCGGCCCGCGCGACGCTCGTCAACGAGGTCCGCACGCTTCTGGCCGGTGACTGGTCGGCGGTCGCGGCCGACCGGCTCGTCACGCTGCTTTCCCACGCCGACCGTCGGCTGCGGCTCGAGGCCCAGTGGGAACTGGCCAGACGCGGTGCGGCCGATCGCTTCGAGGCGGTGCTCGCCGATCCGGCCGCGGCGCCGCTTGAGCGGGTGCATGCGGTCCAGGGGCTCGCGCAGATCGCCCGGCGCGGGGGCGATAGCGGTCGATTCGTGGCGGCGCTTGTCGCGGCGATGGCCGACCCCGGCTGGAGTATTCGGATGGTGGCGGCGCGATCGCTTGGCGAGCTGCGATCGGCCGATGCGACGGCAGCGCTCGCAAAGCTGCTGGCCGACGAGCATGCCCATGTGCGGGCCGCGGCGGCGATCGCGATCGGGCGGATCGCCGCGGGGGGAGCCGCCATTGATGATGTCGCGAGACGTTTGCTTCTCGAACCGCTCACGGCGGCGATCACGCGAGAGGCAGACGCCCCCGGTGGATTCGATCCGCACGCACGGCATGCGGTCGTGATGGCGGTCGCCGGCGTCGCCGACGCCGATACCCTGAAAACACTCGCCGCCAAGGCCGATCCGGCCGCGCGGCTTGTGGCCTGCCTGGCGATGCGGCGGCATGGCGACGCTGCGATAGCCGGCCTGCTCGACGATGCAGACCCGCGGATCGTGCTGGAGGCGGCCCGCGCCATCCACGACGTGCCGATCCCGGCCGCCACCGCCGCGCTTGCGGCCCAGCTCGATGCTCCCCCGCTCGAAGGCCCCGATGGCGATGCGGTCCTGCGGCGGTCGATCGCGGCCTGCGAACGGGAAGGCACCGCCGCAGACGCGGCCCGCCTGGCACGGTTTATCGCTCGGCCCGACGCGCCGCTCGATCGCCGGCTCGAGGCGGTGGCGGTGCTCCGCAGCTGGGCCCAGCCGCCGTCGCTCGATCGTGTGCTCGGCATGTGGCGGCCGATTCAAGAGCCGCGGGATTCGGCCGTGGCGCGGCAGGCTCTCGGGCAGGCGTTGCCCGAAATCCTTGCGGTCGCGACCGATCAGAACCCGGCGAACGAAAAACTCCGGACGGCCGTGCTCGACGCAGCGGCCGCGCTCGGGGTGCCGGGCGTCGGCAGGCTGCTTGCGGCCGTCTGCGACGATCCCACGCGTGATCCGGCCACTCGGGCGGCGGCGCTCGTCGCGATGGCGGCGTCGAACGACGCGGCCGCGATTCCGCTCGCCGAGCGGCTCTCCCGCGACAGCGAATCGATCGTGCGGCGGCAGGCCCGGCGGGTGCGGGCCGGGGCGATCCGTTCGGCAGCGGCGGGCGATCAATCGGATGCCAATACCGCAGGCCGCGCGGAAGGGGCGGAGACACTGGCGGCGGAGCTAGCCGCCGTCTGCGCGGAGCCGGCTGAAAGCGAGCCGCGTCTTCGCGAGCAGCAGGATGCGATCGATCTCCTGGCAAGCCTCGACGTGCCGGGAGCCGGAAAGACGGTCGAGCAGCTCGCGGCCAGGCTTGCGGCGGGCGGGCTCGATCCGCGGCTCGCGCTCGATGTGATCGAGGCCCGCGCTGCGAGGGCGGGCACGTCGGCGTTGACCACCGCGGCGGCCGCCGCGTCGACCGACCTTGCGGCGGAGCTGCTCCAAGGGGGCGATGCGGGGCGGGGCAGGGAGCTGTTTTTCCGTCGGGCGAGCCTCGAGTGCGTTCGCTGCCACCGGGCGGAAGGGACGGGCGGCGACGTGGGCCCGCGGCTCGACGGGATCGCGGCCCGCCGCGACCGCGTCTATCTGCTCGAGAGCATCGTGCGGCCGAGCAGCCAGTTCGCTGAGGGCTATCGCACAACGGTCGTGGTCACCGACGACGGCCGCACGCTCGCGGGCATCGTCAAGGGGGAGACGCCGGAGGAACTGGTGATCATGACGGCCGACGGCCGCAGCCATCGGATTCCGGTCTCATCGATCGAGGACCGCAGCGAAGGCGCCTCTGCGATGCCGGCCGACCTCGCCTCGAAGCTCACCCGCCGCGAACTCCGCGACCTGGTCGAGTGGCTCGCCAGCCTGCGGAAGGGTGAATAAAAGGCGACTTTCACCTTTTATCCGACCGTTTCTCACCACGACGCGGCCCGCGGGCCAGCCGCTGCCTTGATCTCAGCCGGACTGGGGATTGCAAGATCGAGCGTCGAACTCGCGCGGGGAAGACTCTCGTGGTGGCGATGGTCGTGGAAGAGAAGTGCGCCGTAGTCCTTCATCAGTTCCACGTTTGCCTTGCCGTCGTAAGCCGTAATCCGCAGCACGTGTGGCCCGCCTGCATGCCCTCTGCCCGAAGGCGTCTCGTAGCGGCCGTTGCGGATCGGGGCGATCGTTCCAAACCCAGACCCGCCCTTGGCGGTGTCGGGCTCAAAGAGAATCTCGCCGGCTGGCACGGGTTCGCCACCCATCGTGATCGTGCCCCGGATCGGAAACCGTTGCGGAGCGCCGCGGCTACAGCCGCCGATAGCCGGCAGCAGCCACACCACGGCCATCCACGAGAGCCAGACTCGTTGGCGGGCAGAACACCGAACGACAAACCGCTTCTTCGTGGCCATCACGGCAGGCTCCCTGCGCCGTCATTACGGGCCCCAAGAGCGCGGTAGACAACCAAGTCGATTCCATCAGCGATGAACTGCACCGATGCGTCGGCCATCACAAACGTGCCGCCGCCGGAATGATGGCTGCCGAACGTGTTGGTCATCACATCGTGACAACTTCCGTTGCCAGGGACGTTTGAAGCGACCGCATTGTTCAGCGCAGAACTATTGAGCGGATTCATCGCCGCACAAAGCGTCAGCACCATGGGGCCCGCGCCGATGTTAAGCATGGTGTAGACCGACGAGGCCCATGAGGCGTAATAAGTCGGGTAGTTGGCCTGGGTCACCATATACCGTGTCTCACCCACCATGAACACCTTCGATGAGCCATCGGTGATGTCGGCCAGCCGGATCTTGGAGTTGTTGAAGAACAGGCCGTTGTAGAACCATACTCTCCCGGGATTCCCTTGTGAAAAGCAAGCGGCCGTCGCACCTCCGCCCTGCACCCCGAAGTAGCTCGTGTAGGCCCGCCCAGTCGTCGCTCGATCCGACGGGCATTCAAAGTCGATGTTGCGAGTCAACTGCGCGGCCCAATTGGGCGACGTTGTGTTGTAAGTCGTGTCTCCAAAAAGGGAATTCCATTTGACGTTCACGCCAAAATTGAAGCTATCGAACCGCCTTTGGTCCTCCAAATACGGCAGAATCATGACGGCCCAGGGGGGGCCGTTTTCGTCACTGGTGTCCATGGTCGCAAAAGGAGGAACACAGTTGTTCGTGGCGCTCGTCTGGAACGGCGTGACGTAGCCCGCCGGAAGCGTGCGGCGGGCATCGTGGTGGGCATGCATCGCCAGGCCGATCTGCTTGATGCGGTTGCTGCAGACGGTGCGGCGGGCACTCTCCCGCGCTGCCTG
>JBIIGJ010000172.1:0-5700 GCA_044236455.1 Pirellulales bacterium | reverse complement strand
CTCTGGGGCTGTGCCGCCACCCTCCACGCCGCCGACGAGAAGACCGGCTGGTGGCCGCCGTTTGTGCCCGATGTTCCGGTGCCGGCCGCCCCGGCCCCCGCACCGGGCGGGACTGAGCAACTGGTCATCGAGGCCGCCGAGTGCGCCGGCATCAGCGGCTTCCGCGCCGACTGGGACCGGGCCGCGCCGCTGGCGGCAGACGGCGCGACCAAGCCGCGCGAGGGGGAGCCGGTGAACCGTGGGGCCGGCCCCGTGGCAGACTGGCGTGACCCGGCGAAGCCCGGCGCGATCGCCTGCGACGCGGTCCACCGCTCGCTGTTGGTGCGGTTCCCCGGCGCGGCGGAACGCATCGCCACCGCGCTCGGCCAAGGCAAGACGATCGTTCGCGCGGAACTGGTGTTGCCCTACCGCGGTAGCGAGGTCTTCCCAATCGCCGACTACGCGAACCCGGCTGGCATGAGCTTTCTCGGCCGGCAATGGGCCGATAAGGAGCCGCGCTGGCACGCCGTGGCCTGGGCGCTCAAGCAGCCGTGGATCGCCGACCGTGAAATTGGCCCGACCTACAACGCCTACATCAACGGAGCCGGCTACTGGGCCGGATTTGGCGCCCGCGAGGCCGGCAAGGACCGTGTCGCCGCCGCCTTCGGCCCGGCGCCGCTGAACAAGGAGACGCCCGAGGCACGCCTCGATATCACCGCCAGCCTGAACGATCCCGCCTTCGGCGCCGACGCCGGCGCCCGTCTGCGACGCCTCGCCGACTGCGGCTTCCTGGTCCGCAAGTGGGAGGTCTACGATGCCTCGTACTGGGGCGGCGGCTACGAGTGGGCGACCGCCACCGGTCCACGCGCCTTGCTGCTGGGCTCGCCGACGCTGGTGCTCACCCTCGGAGCGGGCAAGGCAGCCGCAATCACGCTGCCACCGGCCGCCGATGTGCGGGGCCTCGCGAAGCAGCTTGCCGGCGGCAAGGGGGGCAAGCCCACCGCCGTTTTTCCTGATGCCGGCCAGTTCGCCGCGTGGTCTGCCAAACTCGGGCGTGTGCAGCCGAAGGGCATGGATGACGCAACCTGGAAACGGCTGCAGGAACTCTGGGCCCAGGATGACAAACGACACGGGTTTCCCGCCACCTACGACGAATACGCGAAGTGGATTGACGGCATGCTCGCGAACGCCCCTCGCCGCTGGGCCGGCTTCGACGCTGCCGAGGTGGGCGGCATCGGCCTCCGTTGCCGCGAGGCGCTGCCGGCGCCGCTCGTCGAGCACCTGCGTCTCTACTGGTGGGCCTGGCTGATGCCCGACCGCGATATCCTCCAGGGCTTCGATTATGCCGGCCAGCATTACAACTTCGCCCAGGGCTACATCGGCGGCAAGGAGGCGGCGGCCTATTACGAGAAGACCCGCGACTGGCGAGGCAACTTCTCGGTTTACCGCACCTACTGCCGGGCGATGGGCACGATGAACTTCAACCATTGGGCCACCGCCGGCACCCTGTTCGGCGGTGCGTTGCTCGAGAGTCCGCGGCTGATCACCGAGGGCGAGGCCGGGCTGCGGGACTGGCCGCTGCGGCAGTGGACGTGGTTCGACGGCACCAGCCAGGAGACCGTCGATCATTACTACCTCTCCCATACGCTCGCCACGCAACTGCCCTTCGCCAGCTATTCGCCCACGGTCGAGCAGCGATTGATGGGCCAGGCCATCCTGGCCAAGACCGTCGGCGAACTCTGCTCGACCTACCACCCGCGGCTCAAGCGATTCACCAGTTCGTCCTGCCGCACCGGCGTGGCCTACCCGCTGTTCATCCAGGACGGCGTCAGCGCGATCATGCACACGATCATGCCGGGAGGTGCCCTGACCGACCTTAGCCGCAAGACGGTCGGCGACGGCATGCCGACGATCGGGCATGACTTCTCGCCGGCCCTCGCCGCCAGCCTCGTCCTGGATGCGCCGTGGGCGCCGTCGTGGTATGGCGACATGGTCGCATCCAAGCCGGTGCCCTACCAGTCGACCGCCGCCTACAAGATGTGGGGCGGCTACGCCCAGACACCACTGTGGAAACGCAGCTTCCAAGGCCGCCACTATGGCGTCGGCAGCATCGACATCGCTGGGAGTGATCAGGTGCCATTCCTTGTGAATTGGCGGCGGTCCGACCAGGAGGTGACGAACTCCGAGGATCTCGCCATGCTCACCGGCCGCTTCGGCGTCAACCGCACCGAACTGCTCGATTCGATCTGGCACAACTCGAAGAACCGCAACCCCAACGGCATCGTCGGCAACCAGGGCGGGCCGCTGCACAGCATCCAGCACCGCAATCGCCTGATCGTGCTCAGCTCGCCCTCCAAGGGGTTGAACAACGAGAGAGGCGCGCCGGCTGAGATCACCAGCATCCAGACCACCTTGGGGCTCATCACCCTGCACGAGGGCTGGAAGCTGCTGCTCGATGGCAAACCGGTGACACCGCCGGTCATGGCCAAGGCCGGTCAGCGGCTGGTCATCCACGACGGCATCGCCTACGTCGGCATCATTCCGCTGCCCGGCACCGATCTCGGCCGCGACGCCGAGATCGAGGTGGTCGCCGACGGCGTGAGCACGGAGATGCAGGGCGGCGGCAAGCTGGCCGAGGCCCTTCGCATCAACGCCTACAACTACCGCGGCGCACCGCTGCCCAAGGACCAGTGGAGCAGCGACAAGGTCGACGATGCCTGGGGCGGCTATTGCATTCAGGCCGGCGACGCAAGCGAGTGGAAGGACGTCGCCGCCTTCGATGCGCAGCTCGCCAAGGGGCAGGTGAAGGCGGCATGGGATGCGGCCAAACGCCGGGTCGACATCAGCTGGGCGCTGGGCGGCGACACCCTGGCCTGTGCCTTCGTGCCAGCCGCGCCGGTCGGCCAGCCGACCACGCAGTCGATGCCGGAACGCACGATCAACGGCAAGTGGCTCTATCTGGCGGCCGGCCTGGAACGCGAGTGCGATCTCTCGGCGATGGGCACGAGCGGCAAGTTCGAGAAGAACGGTGGCATCTTCGAGGGCGAGGCCGGTCGCATGGGCTATCTGCTCACCGATCCGGCGCATGGCATCTACGAGGCCTGGAGCCCGTTCCCCGAACCGGGCGCGTTGGCCCTGGTCGTGCCGGGCGGCGGCCGCATCGAAGCGATTGGCAAGGTCGGTATCACCCGCATCACGGCCTTCACCAACCAGAACCGTGTGGAGATCGACGGGGCCGTGCCGGGCCCCGACCGCGCCACCATGACGGCGCTCAGCGGCTTCCCCGCCGGCGTGACGGTGCTGCACAACGGCCAGCCTGTGAAGACGGTGGACAGCAAGGTTGACGGCAAGGCGGTGCTGCTCGTGCCGCTCGATGGCAACCCGGTCACCGACGTGTCAAAGCGGGGCGAGTGACTCAAGGGCCTGCGCAACAACGGCGCCGCGGTTCACGGGCTCACGACCGAAGCTTCCCAGCCACCGCTGGGAAGCTTCGTTCTTTTCACCCCTTGCCAAGCGTTATCCCACAATCCGGCCCACGAGGGGGGGCGGAAAAGCAGGATGCGGGCCGGTGACGGCGGCCGCCCAGCGGCCCAGAACAGGGTCGAAGACCGCAGAAAACCGCGGAAATAGCGTCCCATGCCGGTTTGGCGAACGGGGTAGCTGCTGCGGGTGGTACTAATCGTGGCGGCCGCGGGAAATAATATTGAAGAAGGGGCTGGGATTTCATGTCTAGGACGACCCGCGATACTTCCGAACCACGGGATCCACGTGGGCACGCGGCTGCGCGGTCGGGGCCTGACGACGTCGCGGGGCAGTCGGGTGCCGCAGAGAGCGGCCTCTATGAGGCGTTTCTCGCCCACTTTTCCCGTGGCCAGTCGCAGGTGCAGACCTTTATCCGCTCGCTCGTGCACGATCGCGCGAGCGCCGATGACGTCTTCCAGGCGACCAGCCTCACCCTCTGGCGGAAGTTTTCCACGTTCCGGGCCGACGCCGAATTCGTGCCCTGGGCGCTCGGCATCGCCCGCAACGAGGTGTTGCACCACTGGCGGTCGCGGCGGCGGGACCGGCTGGTCTTCAGCGAGGCGGTGCTGACGCAGCTGGCCGATGTCGCCCTCTCGGTGGCCAATAACGCCGATCCGCGGCAGGAAGCCCTGGAGGCGTGCATCGAAAAGCTGCCCGAGCGGCAGCGGCAACTGGTCTCGCTCTTCTACGGCCAGCAGCTCCCGGCGGAAACGATCGCCGTTTCCTGGAATCGCACCGTGCATGCAGTCTACAAGTCACTCAAGGTGATGCGGCGCAACCTCATGGACTGCGTCGATCGCACGTTGGCTGGAAATCCCTGACCGCCCTCCCCTTCCCGGTCGTGTTTCATCGTATGAACTCCGACTCATTAAACATCCCGGCATCGAAGCCCTACGATCGTGACCGGCTCCTCGAGCTGGCGGGCAGCTATTGCGACGGCACCGCGAGCGAGCAGGAGGTGGCGTGGCTCGAGCAGCTGTTGGCTGCCGACGCGGATGCCCGGCTCGATTTTGTGAAATACGGGTTTGTGCATGGGCAGGCGCCGTTCGCGGCGGCGGCCCGCGCCCAGCGGGTGTCGTTTGCCACGGCGTTCCCGGAGATATCGCTTGCGGAGGCCCGCCAGCCCAGCCGCCGGCCGCGTGCACGATGGGCCGCGGCTGCTCTGGTTGCCGTGGCCGCGATCGCTGCCGTCGGTACCGGCGGTGTGATCGGCGGTTTTGGCGGCATCTTTTCACCTGATCGGCCTGCAGCGGCCGCCATTCGACTGGTTGCACCAGTGGCGGCGCCGGCCCTCGCCATGGTCACGCAGTCGCGGTTTCTGCTTGTGCGGGATGAGGCCAATCCGATCTGGGTTGGCCGGGGTCTCAACGCCGGTCGGCTCTCGATCCTGTCGGGCGCGGTCGAGATGACGCTCCGCAACGGCGTCACGATCATTCTGCAGGGTCCCGGCGAACTCGACCTGATCGATGAGATGAAGGCGTTTCTGCATACGGGCAATGCCGTCGTTCGCGTGCCGAAGGGGATGAGCGGCTTCCGGCTCGATACCGCCACCACCGACGTGCTGGACCTCGGCACCGAGTTTGCCGTGAAGGCGGAGAGCGGCTTTATCACGGAAGTGCAGGTCTACGACGGCGCCGTGATCGCGACTGGCAAGGATCTGCAGTCTGGCGGACGGTTTCCCAAGCGGCTCGAGGCCGGGCAGGCGGCCCGCTTCGGCCCGCAGTCGTTCGTCGGCTCGGAGCCGATTCCCTACTCGGAGAACCGGTTCATACGAAGCCTTCCTTCGGAAGCGGGCGTCGAACATACCCAGTGGCGGGAGCGTGACGAGGAGCTTCGGCGGTTCGGCCGCCCGCAATGCGCCGCCATCGCCGTCGCCAGAGTGGCGGCCCCCGTCGTTGTCGATGGTGATCTGGGCGAGTGGTCCCATGCCGTTGGCTTCAGCGGTTCGCTCGACGGCGGCCCCACGGAGGCGGAGTGGGTCGATGGCCGGATGATGTATGACGACGAGTGCCTTTACATCGCCGCCCACGTGGGCGATCCGGCCCCGATGCGGAATACGGCCGACCCAAGCCTCGATCCCGTGATGGCATGGCAGGGCGGCGGCCTGCAGGTCCGCATCTCGACCGACCGGGCCATGGGCTGGCCGGTGGATGCCAACGGGCCGTCGTATTATCGGGTCCGGAATCTGGAGCCGAGCGA
>JBIIGJ010000170.1:0-5799 GCA_044236455.1 Pirellulales bacterium | reverse complement strand
GAGCGTGTCGCGAAAACGCTCGAACGACAACGCTTCGGCCGCCCACGTTCGTCCCGTGCCTCCCATCGCGGCTAGCGTCGTGTCGCCCGCCGCCGCAAACTCTCTGATCGCCGCCACCGCGATCGCATGGGAATCATCGCCCAGCAGCCAGCCGCACGCGAACCGCCCATCGCGAGTCGGCATCTCGTGCGCCAGATCATGGCCCGGCGAGAGGATCACCGGTAGCCCATACGCAACCGCCTCCGCCGCCGAATACCCAAAATTTTCCTGAAACGACAGCGACACGAATCCGTCGCTGGCAAGCAACGCCTCGGCGACGCTGTCGCCGGCCAACGGCCCCACCACATGCACGCGGTCCTGACAGTCAGCCGGGATCACGCCGCGAACGTCGGCCTGCGTCAGGTCGCCATCCATGCCGGCCATCACGAGATGGCACTGCTTCGGTGCCGCCACACAGAAGGCCTGCACCGTTTCCAGGGGCCGCTTCACCGCATGCAGCCGGCCCAGAGAGAGCAAGAGCCTCGCCCCCTCCGGAACACCGTGCCGGGAGCGAAACCTGGCCCGCGCGGCCTGCTTGTCTTCCAGCCGCGGCTGTTCCACCGGCCAGTGCACCACGACGGCCCGCTCCGCCGTAATCCCGTCGGGCATCCACGCGAGCGACTTGTCGAGGCTCCGCCGCGACGACACCACGACCCGTTCGGCTCCCGCCAGATACGACCGGCCCCAGGCCTCGAGCCAGAGCCGCTTGAGGAGTCCGCGGTGGGACAGCCCCCACGGGTCGAGACAGCCGTGCGGCACCGCCCAATACCGCCGGCCGTGCCGCCCTGCCCACGCCCGAGCCCAGGTGGCATGCCCACGAAACAGCGAATGCACGACGAGCAGATCGACGTCGGCCACCGCGGCCTCGGCTTGTCGGGCGACGGCACCGGGCATCACATGGCAGTCACGGGCGAGCCAGCCCGTGCCGCAGCCGAGCCGATGCACCGACACGCCATCCTCGACGCCGATTCGTTCCCCCTCACCGCGGTCGAAGGAGAGAATCGGCGCGGCGAGCGCCCGCGAAAAGTCATGCACGGACCGATGGAGGCCGCCGTAGGCGGGATCGTGCGTCAGGCAGACGTTGCAGATCCGCATCGAGCCCCCGCGCCTGCCAGGCACGGCAGGCATCGCATGGCAGGCGTCAGGCCCGCCGGGTGGCGGCCGCAGTGCCTTCAGCTAAAAACAAACGGCCCACGAGGCCGGCCACCGCAGCCCCAGCCAGCGGACCGGCCGCATACATCCAGAGCGTGGAGACGTCGAGCATCGCCACTGCCGACGCGACCGCCCGGGCGGGATTCATCGCGGCGCCCGTGAACGGCAGGCCCGCCAGCGCCGCGGCAGTGACCGCCAGCCCGATCGGAAGCGGCGCCGCGTACCCCAGCTTGCCGCCGAACACGCAGCCCAGAAAAACCGCCGACCAGACCATCGTCAGCAGAGCCTCGACGGCCACCGTCCTTATTGGATCAACCTTCGTGAAGCTGCCCACCGGCATGCCCATCGCCGTGCCCTCTCCCGCGAGCAGCCACATCACAAGCAGCCCGGCCAGACACGCGCCGACAAGCTGCCCGCCGATACAGGCCAACACCCGCAGGAAGCTGCCGCGACCGGTGGCGAAGATGGCGAGCGTGACGGCCGGATTCACATGGACCGGGCCGAGGGCACCGCCGGCGTGCATCGCCGCCAGCACGCCGAGGCCGTAGGCCGTCGCGGACACGAGCCTCCCCGCGTCTCCCGGCGACGTGCCCGCCATAGCCAGGATGGCGATCACGCAGAGCGTGAACGTGCCGACGAGTTCGGCGGCGAAACGTTTGAGGTGATCCATCATGCGGGTGTCCGGGATGAGCGTGGATTGTCAGGCACGTCACTGGTGGGAGTCAAGGTTGCCCTCTCGGGCGATGCCGATCGTCATGGAACCCAGTCGCCGAGCGACTCGACATGCGCCGCGGAACCGTCGCGGAGCCAGCCGTCGAGCTGCGCGATGTCTTTGAGCTGCTGGCCGCGCAGACGCGGCACCACCACAAACCGAGACTCGATCTCGGAGACCGCCGTCATGTCGCCCCAGAGCTTCTCGAACTGCGCCACGGGAAACACGTCTTCCTGCCCGTGCCCCCAGCGTTTCTTCACGTCTTTCAGCGTCACGTAGGTCGGCATCTTGGCCGCCAGGGAACGGATGCCCGCGGCCACCTTCGCCTCGTGTCCGAGATCACTCCGCGACAGGCCGAACGCGGCGAGCAGCTGATCGACGTCGATCCACGTGGAGAGCGTGTTGTAGAACCGCAGCTTGAACTCGTCCTTCTCACGGGGCATCGCCAGCCCCTCCACGATCCGCGGCCGGCCGTTCACGCGGGCCAGCCCGCCGCCGCGGTCCTCGATCCGGCGCGGGATCACCTCGAAGGTGAGGCAGAAGCCGCTGTCGATGTGGCGGCCAAGCAGGGCGGGATCGAGATCGGCGCCGACGGTGTCGATGTTGTGGAGAAACAGCCACCGCAGCTGCGGATGTTCACGGAGCAGCCGCTCCAGCACACCGTTGCGGAGCAGGTTGGCCACCTCATACCAGTGGCCGACCGGATGGAGGCACTGACCGGGCGTGTTGTCGGTGTAGTCGGCCCCCTCGCCGGCCTGCTCGGCCCACGCGACGAGCGCCGCGCGGAGGCTGTCGCGAACTTTTTGTTTCTGTTCGTCGAGCACCTGGTGGGAAAGTTCCTCCCACGCAAACCGCAGGTCGCGGGCCATCGGAATCATCCGCAGGCCCACCGCCTTGCCCGGCGAGAGCATCGCTTCGACGCCCGCCGTGTCGAGCCCAAACGACTCGATCTGCCGATGCGTAAGGTAGCTCGTGGTGATCACGTGCGGCACGGTCACGCCCGCGAGCCGGCCCGTGCGCCGCGACTTGGCGAGGTGCACGTCGAGAAACGTCCGATGCCGGCCGGCCAGCTTGCAGAAGGGATGCAGCGCCTTCACCACGCCGGCCCCCTGCGTCCAGCGGCTGCCGACGCCCGCGGCCATCGTCACCACCGCCGCCTCGCCCCGCCGCAACGCATCGAGCCCGCGGGCCCGCAGTAATTCGTTCTCCGCGTCCTCGTCGGCGAAGGCCACGTCGTCGTCGCGCACGTCTTCGATCGAGGTCGCGGTGGGCAGACGGTTCTGGGCGAGCCCGATCCGACCGGCCTGCAGGTCGGCGCGAATCTGTTCGTGCTGCACGTCGTCGAATCCGAGATCAGCCAAGAGCGTGCGGAGCTCGCCCGCGTTGCCACGGGCCCCGTCACCCCGCGGAAACAGCCGATCGAAGAGCGTGTCCACCATGCCCGCCAGTTCCGGCTGCGTGCGGCAGGCGGCACCAAAGGCGTCGAGTTCGGCGCGCCGCGAGGCCGGCAGCGCGAGCCGGTCGGTCTTCAAGAGCTCGGGCAGGGTGAGGGCGTAGTAGGCGGCGGGCATGAGAGCGGCTGTGTCGGCGAGCAGATCGCACCAGGTGCCGCGGTCGTTGACCGCGAAGTCGTAGACGACCGGCTCCATCGCGAAGGGGAGGGAATGCTGCAGGTCACGCTTCGTGGACGACATGATCTCGCCGAGCGCCTGCTGCGCGGCCGCCTTCACGTGGGGCGCCACGATGAAGCCCATGCCGCCGCCCGACATGCCGCCGAGCATCCAGAATCCCCAGAAGTCGTCGCCGAACCGTTCCCGCACGCGGCGGATGATCGTTTCGGTGTAGAGGTTGGTGGCTCCCGGGATGATCGTCTGGATGGGGCCCGAGAAGTTGCGGCCCGTGGCGGCACCGATGCGATGCATGTCGCCCGCCTCGACGGCCGCGATGATCTCGTCGAGCACGCCGGCGGCCTCCTGCCGCGCCTGCCATTCGGCGGCCGACCGCAGCAGGTATTTTTCCGTCACCATCTCCAGGATCGGCCCGACATTCTGGGCCATGCCGCCGTGGACCAGCACGAGCGAATCCTGGAGCGTCGAGCCGACGCGGACCGGTTCGTGCGTCGGCAGGAGGCGGCCGCGGCTCGTGCCATACTCGGGATCGTGTTCGGTCGCCACCACGCCGCGGATCAGCTTCGCCGCCGGCCAGACGCCGCCGGAATCCTGCCAGCCGCCGCCGCTGCCCCCGAGCCACTCTCCCAGGATCGCCCGCGCCGCCACGAGCCGGCGTTCGGCCTCGGTGAGCTCTCCGGTGAGCGACCGCGCCTGGCCGGTGGCCCGCATGCAGACGGCGATGAGCGCGGCAAGCAGGTTGGTGGAGACGGCCAGCCGCGATCCCTTGGGAATGTTGTTCACGCTGCTGACGATCTCGAGCCCGCGGCCGGGGCCGACCACCCGTGCGAGCAGATCGGATAGGCTCGCGCCCGATCCCTCGACGCCCGGCGGCACGATGCCCGCGGCGATCACCGCCGCCTTCAAGAGCCCGAGATAATCGCGGGCGAAGTCGAACACCTCGCCCAGGTCGGAGATCTCGGCGGTTGTGGCGAGGTCGACGCTCGTGAGCCGTAGCACCGGGCTGTCGATCACCCGCAGATACGCCTCGACCGGCGGCTTCGTCGCGGCGTCGCGGCCGTGCACGCCCAAGTCGATCGACACGTTGAGCACCCGCGCGCCCTCGGGATAGTCCATGCCGAGGAAGAAGACATCGCTCCAGCAGGAGTGCGAGAGGTCCATCCGCACGGGCGTCGATTCGCGGAGTAGCGGAAACATGCCGCTCTCGCCGCGGGCCAGGAGTTCGGGACGGATGCGGAGGGCGTGGTCGGCTGGATGGCCAACGCGAAACATCCACTGGTTGCCCCGCAGCGACCGCACGCTCTTCCGCACCTGGTTGGCGAGCGTCTGCAGGGCGAGTTCGCGATAGGTCACCCCGAGGGCGCTGGAAATCGCATCGGACGGGCCGTGGTCCCGCTGGCTCTCGAGGAACGTGCCGATCGCCTCCTCGAACCTCCGATTGAGCAGGTGCTCGTAGCCGGCGTGCGGGATCAGCGCCGCTGCGCGGCCGCCGGCAGGCAGCCGCTCGGGCAGGTGGAAGCGATGAATGCCGGCCAGGAAGAAGAGCGCCCGCACCCGGTGGTAGAGGCTCTTGCTTGCATGGCGGAAAGACTCAAGCGCCCCCGCTTCGGCGAGCAGTTCGTCGGCCGTTGCTCCGTCACAGACGCTCTCGAGCGACTGGTCGCGGATCGCCGGATCGTCCGACTCGATGATCGCGACCAACCGACTGGCAGCCTCACGGCCGACAACCCCACGACCAGGAACCGAATGGCTCTCACCCACAGGACAGCTCATGTGGCTTGGGGCTGGCGGGCCAGCAGCTCGACGAGCTGGGCGAGGATGTCGGCACGGTCCTTGCCGGCAAGGCCGAGGGCCAGCTGCGCGACGAGCAGGCCGTAGGTGACGCCGAGGTTGTAGCGGTTGCCCGCGACCTCGTAGGCCAGGTAGCGTTCGCGGCCAGCCAGCACGGCCAGGGCGGGACTCAGCTGCCGTTTGCCTAAGTCGCCGAGGGAGTCGAGCAGGTCGAAGATCACCGGCGTGAGCACATGCATGCCGAAGAAGCAGAGATAGTGGCCGGCGCGGAGCCCGGGCACGATCAGTTCCTGTTCGGCCTGCGTGGGCGTGGGCTTCTCCACAACGCTGTCGATCTCATAGAGGTTTCTGCTCTGTGGCACGCGGCGGCCGCCGATCGTGCCGAAATAGGGGAGCATATTTTCCCGGGTGGGCTGCACGGCCGACACGCTGCACTGCTCCGCCTCGGCGACGGCGACGAGCTGCTGGCCGCAGCGA